>JBBRWA010000133.1:0-14940 GCA_038246345.1 Chitinophagales bacterium | reverse complement strand
TCAATGACTTCAAAACCGCGCCATTGCGGCATGCCATACACCTCTACTTTGTTGCTGCCTTTTACTTCTTTGAGCTTGCGCAAAAAGGCCATGACGAAATCCTGGCTCGACCAGGTTGGCAGGATAAAAACAGAGGTTCTGCCCGATTTTATGTATCGCCGAAGGTCCGCTTTGTCAAAATTAGTGGCGGCATCTGGCACGATCAATTCAGCAAATGCGGTTGTTCCGCCCAAACCAGTGTTCACATTTTGGAAATAAGGCAAGCGGTCCGATTCTTTGCTTTTACATACCAACGTCACCGCATCGGCATTATTTGATTTCCTCACATAGCGTGTAATGGCAGCACAATGCGCTTGTAAAGAGGGGTTGGTCTGGATAAAATCGGGATTCTGCGTCGTCAAGCCGGCACTTGGAGCATCGGGGGATACAATGATTTTACGTCGGGGTTTAGCCCATTTTGCCAATATCTCTACGTGTGAACTGCGCACAGGTCCAATAAATACAGAGGGCTTTTCTATTCTTGTATTGGTGTTCAGCAAATATTGAAAGTCGGCATCACTGGCCTGGGTATCCAAGACATCAACTACAAGGTTTATGTTTTCTTCCAGGGATACCTGCTCCAGGGCAATTTTCGCGCCGCTGTAAAACTGAAGCGCCAGGGTACTGCGCTCTGGCACCGTGCCACTGGTCGCCTGATTGGTCAAAAAGGGCAACAAAAATGCAATATGATACGTATCACCAACCTTGCCTGGCCGATCACCCGGACGGTTAGGTTCATTTTTTATGGGTGGTTTGCCCGTATTGGGTGTCCAGCGAATGGTATCGATGGGCTCGTTTTTGCCTGGAACTGGTTTTGCTGGTTTGTAAGGCCTTGCTGGTGCTGGACGCGTGCTGCGTTTTGCCGGGTCGCAGGATGCAAGGGAAAAGAGGCCAAGCATAATAACAGGCAGTAGCGCCCTCAAAACGGTGGAAGCGGGATTTTTATCTTGCTCTAAAGTATTGATAATCATCGTATTTATTCTTTAAATCTAAATTTATTGGTCAAATTCCTCTCCTTGGCCTTACCCAAAAGAATGTGCAACCTGAAACCTTGAAACCTGAAACCTTGAAACCTTCTATCCACCCGCCTTCTTAACATTCTTACACCCCAAATCCATCAACATTTTCAGCACTTTATCGCGGTGGTCGCCCTGCACGATGATGATGCCGTCTTTGGCGCTTCCCCCGGCGGCGCACTTGCTTTTGATCATTTTGGCCAGATCAGAAAGACTATCATCCGAGCCTACGAAGCCCTTAACAACGGTTGCTTCCTTGCCGCCCCGTCCACGTTCCAGCCATACACGCAGCACCTGTTTATCGAAGGCAATGTCGTCAAATGGCGTTTCCTCCGCTTCAAATTTAGTATTTGGATCAGTGGAGAAAACAAGTCCACCACTTGATTTTTTCTTACTCATATTTTTTTGAGTGATGAGAGATGAGTGATGAGTTATGAGTGATGAGTTATGAGTGATGAGTTATGAGTGATGAGTTATGGGTTATGAGTTATGGGTTATGAGTTATGAGTTATGAGTTTGCACGGCATCTGTAGTGACGCTTTGTTGTGTTTTTCAGCACTTAAAGGTTAAAAATATGGTATTGGTACTTTTGAAAAAACTGGCTAAGGTGCTGAAAAACAAAAGCCAAACCAAAATCCAAATGCCGTGCCCACTCATCACTCATCACTCATAACTCATAACTCATAACTCATTTACAGCGGTACATTTCCATGCTTGCGTTTTGGCCGCGCCACCACTTTGTGTTCCAGCATGGCGAATGCCTTGATCAGTTTTCTGCGGGTTTCCCGGGGCGCAATCACCTCGTCGATGAAGCCTCGGGCGGCGGCGCGGTAGGGGTTGGCAAAGGTTTCGGCGTATTCCTTTTCTTTTTCAGCCAGTTTGGCGACAGGGTCATCTGCTGCTTCAATTTCCTTTTTAAAGATGATTTCAGAAGCGCCTTTGGCACCCATCACCGCGATTTCAGCGCTGGGCCAAGCGAAGTTCATGTCTGCGCCGATATGTTTGGAGTTCATCACATCATAGGCGCCGCCGTAGGCTTTCCGGGTAATAACGGTAATGCGCGGCACTGTAGCCTCCGAGAAGGCATATAATAATTTGGCACCGTTGGTGATGATGGCGTTCCATTCCTGGTCGGTGCCGGGCAGGAAGCCCGGAACATCTTCCAATACCAGCAATGGAATGTTGAAACAATCGCAGAAACGCACAAAACGCGCCGCTTTTTTGGAGGAGTTTACGTCGAGCACACCCGCGAGGTTCATGGGTTGGTTGGCGACGATACCGATGCTGCGGCCTGCGAGGCGCGCAAAACCTACCACAATATTTTCCGCGTAGTTTTCATGAATTTCAAAAAAAGAATCCGCGTCAGCGATGCTGGCGATGACTTCCTTCATGTCGTATGGCTGGTTCGCATTATCGGGGATGATGTCGCTCAGCGCATCCCGGAATTCATCGCCTATATGATATGGAAGCGGCGCGACCTTATCCATGCAGTTTTGGGGCATGTAAGACAACAATCGTTTAATTTTGTCAATGGCATCAATGTCGTTGGAAGCGGTAAGGTGCGTTACACCCGATTTTGTAGAATGGGTGCTGGCACCGCCCAGTTCTTCCGAGGTCACGGTTTCGTTTGTCACGGTTTTGACCACGTTCGGGCCGGTTACAAACATATAAGAACTGCCTTCCACCATGAGGATAAAATCGGTCATGGCAGGGCTGTACACGGCGCCCCCTGCGCAAGGCCCCATGATGGCCGATATTTGCGGAATAACCCCGCTGGCCTGCACGTTGCGGTAAAATATATCGGCGTAGCCGCCCAGGGAGCTAACGCCTTCCTGAATCCTGGCCCCGCCGGAATCATTGAGCCCGATCAAGGGCGCTCCGTTTTTCATGGCCAAATCCATCACCTTGCAGATTTTTTCGGCATGGGTTTCTGAAAGCGAACCGCCAAATACGGTGAAATCCTGGGCAAACACATAGACCAAGCGCCCAGCAACAGTGCCGTAGCCTGTCACCACACCATCGCCCAGAAACTGCTGGGTTTCCATGCCAAAATCGGTGCTGCGATGGGTAACCAAGGCACCAATTTCTTCAAAAGTATCAGCATCCATCAGGAAATGTACCCGCTCCCGAGCGGTCAGCTTGCCTTTTTTGTGCTGCGCATCGATGCGGTGTTGTCCGCCGCCAAGCTTGGCGACGGCAAGTAATTCGGAAAGGGCTTCTAATTTTTTGTCCATGTAAGAGTAAGTGTTGTGGTGTGGATTGGGGCAAAGGTAAAAAAAGGTTGGGGTGTGGTGTATGGTTGGGAGAAAGGGGGTGGGGATTGTGGTTGGAACTTTGGGGCAAAAAAGCAAATATATGCTTGAGTGCTTACTTCCATACCCTATGAGCTTTTTGAAGCGTTCCTCGCCGGGCCAAAAACACGCCTTTGAAGATTTGGAGTTTTGAAGCTTCCGCTTACATTTGCAATTGAAAAATCGCCACTCGGTAAAGACTTCTAGTTGCACAGCAAGATAATCGAAATATAGCCTCACCCAGTAATTCCATAAACAATGCCCGCCACCACCATAGACGAAGTAATCCTCCACCTCGAACAAATTATCCAAACCTCCATCACGGAGGAAAGTGCCCACGGCTATTTCGCTGCCCTGTACCAAAAAGTAACCATTACCGTAAAAGAAAAGCTCGGTAAAAATTACTTCGATGACGATGCCCGGATGGAGCGACTGGACGTAATATTTGCGAACAGGTATTTAGCCGCCTATACGAGCCACAAACAAGGTAAGGAAATCACAAAATCATGGGAAGCTGCTTTCCGTGCCGCGGAGACAAACGATTTGATCGTGCTGCAACATTTATTACTCGGCATGAATGCCCACATAAATCTAGATTTGGGTATTGCCGCCGCTGAAATATCAGATGCAGCAACCATAGAACACCTGCAGTCCGATTTCAATAGAATCAATGAAATTCTGTCCACATTGATTGAAGACATACAAAAGGATTTATCCATGATTTGGCCGACCCTAAGTGCCATTTTAAGGTTTACAAATAAGGTAGATAGATTTTTGGTGAGCTTCAGCATGGATTTGGCTCGAAACGGTGCCTGGAAATTCGCCAATGAATTGGTGGCACAAAATGAAAAAGAAAGAATAATTTTACTCCGAGATGGGACAATAGCAGGGATAACAAAAAAGATAGCACCAGATGGGATTGTTGAACGCATTATTTTTGCAATAATCAGGTTTGGAGAACGGGGAAATCCTGCTGAAAAAATCAATGCGTTAAAGAATTAAGTACATTTACGCTTCGCTGGGAGATCCAGACGAGCATTTTTTCACCTAAAAATTAGATGCATTATGGCTTGGGAAGACGAACTTGACGACAACATAGTTTACAAAGTTGTCGTCAACCACGAAGAGCAATACAGTATTTGGCCAGCAGACCGGGAAAACCCGCTCGGCTGGAATGATGCCGGAAAACAAGGCAAGAAACAGGAATGCCTGGACTATATCAAAGAAGTCTGGACAGATATGCGGCCATTGTCGCTCCGACAAAAAATGGAAGAAATGGATGGAGCGTAGGGCAATAAAGGGGGCCAGTGGCCCTTCAAGTCAGTTTCGACGAATGAATGTAACACACCGCAAATCAAAGGTTACCCGCCAATTTACACTTGCAGGCCCACTAGTGCCGCGTCCGGCAGTTGACGCACGAATCTGGAGGTCAAATTTTTCCTTCCGCTGCAAAACGGGCAAGATTATTGCTATATCTGACGTTTACACCAACACTGGGCCTTCATACAGCCCAAAAACTATTTTTTAAACGAGCTACAATTCAAATGAAGTTATTTTTCTTCCCTATTTTGTTTTTGCTGGGCATGCAGGCTTGCAGCCAGGCACAGTCCAATGCTGATAACGCCAGCCCATTGACCTGGTACACTGACCTGGGGAAAGCTCGGGAGCTTTCTGATGCCCAAAACAAACCGATTTTCGGTTTCTTCACCGGCAGCGACTGGTGTGGCTGGTGCCGCAAATTGCAAGCGGATGTCTTTGACAAGCCCGCTTTTGTAGCATGGGCCGCTAAAAACGTGATATTGCTGGAACTGGATTTCCCGCGCCGGAAACAACTGCCCGCAGAATTGGTGCAGCAAAACCAGGCGCTTCAACAGGCATTTAATGTTGGCGGATATCCGACCATCTGGCTTTTTTTCATCACGACAGACAGCAGCACCCAAAAACTAAACCTGGAAGCATTGGGTTCTTTGGGCTACCCTCAAGGCAGCGATGTGGGAAAAGAGGAAGTTAAGTTTCTGAATGACGCGAACGCTGTATTGGCCAACAGGAAAAAATAGCCAATCGCACCCATTCCGCACTCCGCACTCCAAAATCCGCATTCCAAAATCAGCCCACAAGCACCCAACCTGCCCAATGATACCCCTCCCCAGGGTACTTCAACTTCATCTTTTGCTGGGCATTTCGGAAAGCTTCCGGGATGCCCAGCCCTTTTTTCAGCCATTGCCCATAGAATTCCGTCATAAACTCCCTGGTCGTTTGGTCGTTCACTTTCCAGAGGCTCATCAGGATATACTTGGCGCCGGCGATTTTAAATGCCCGTTGCAAGCCGTAAACGCCCTCGTCGCCTTCGATGTCGCCCAGGCCAGTTTCACAGGCGGAAAGCACCACAAGTTCGGTAGCACTGAGGTTCATTCTGCTGATTTCATAAGCCGTGAGCACACCATCCTCCCGATCTGAAGGTGGCCTGCCACTGGCCCAAACTTCTTGCGCACCTGCCAGCACGATGCCGGAACGCAGCAATGGGTTTTCTGCAGTTTTATAGGAAAGTGCCGCATTGGAAAACCTGTTTAAAGGCAGCGTTTTAGGGTTTGGAAAAAAGAAACCATGGGTGGCAAAATGCAGTACCCGTGGCGCGGCATTTTGCCGGTTCAGCCCAAAATATTTTACGGATTCCTCGGTCGCCGCGTAGCCTGTATCCAATTGCACCTTGAACTTGGCTGCTTGCATCAAACTTTGCAGTTCCAGGACTTCCGCCCGCGATTCTGGCAAGAAACGCCAAGAATCGCCCCGGGTAAAACTGTCCATTTCAAATGCGGAGTCAGGCAGTTCCGGTTGTTGGTACGACCTGCTGGCCAACTTATTGGCCTGCTCAATGGCGGCATCATCTGCCGCATAGCGCACGCCTCCGACGAGCAAGGCTTCATTATTTTGCGGCATCCACTTGTCTGGCATGACCAACTGCCGGGTGCTTCCCAGCAACATCAATTGCCGACGCTCCCCAAAAGTCTCCCGCACATTCACCGGAATAGCGCCAAGGTTGACCTGATGCAGGAGTCCTGAAACGGAACAATACACTTTCGTCACCCCACTTAAAGATGGCTCCATCGGAGCCCAAATAAGATCGTACAAGGTTTTCTGTCCAGTAGTTCCCGCTGCATAGAGTGCGCTTATTTTTCGGTAATTTCCGCTTGATGCCCCTTTCAGCAAGGGTAAAATCTCTCGTAATTCAAACAAGCGCAGAAAAATTGGTGCCGACATCCCAGGGCGCAGCACCAGGGCGGCATACATGGTACTGTCAGAGACTTTACCGTGCTCGTATTGGTAGTTGACAAACTCAACAGCAGCTTCTCCAGGCTTGAGCGCGGCCTGCACTTCCTGCCAATTGACCTGCCGAAGCGCATCGCCAAAGCCCAATACCGTCCGGGCAAGGTCTTTTTCAATGCCTATTACATTTGACTCCAAGTCTGCAACAAGGATGCTATCTCGGGCAGCTGTAGACTCGGCGTATTGCTTGGACAAGCGGCGTTGGTATGCGCTGAGGCGTTCGAACTGGGGCGCTGTGGTGCTGTCAGAGAGCGCCCGATATTTCAGCTGCATGGCTGTATTGAGCAGAAAGCCTTTGTAAAACAGCGCGTTGTTGTAGGCTTCCCCTGCTATACCCGCCAATGGGAAGTCTTGTACGAACGAATAGCTTTGTGCTGTAAATCTTTGAAAGGTTTTGAGGTAGACAAACTGCTCTGATTCAGCCGAGTAGCCCGCAGACTTTTCCAGAAGCCTTCGGTTGCCGATACCCGACTGGGTGTACAAGGATGCCGCTTCTGGTATACGCTGCGTTTTCTGATACAGCAGCGCCAAATCGCTCAAGCGCTCAAAATATTTTGGGTGCGTTGCGCCCAGGCTTTTTTGGACAATCGCGCTGGATTCGAGTAAAAGCGGCTCGGCTTTGGTAAAATCCCCCTGGGTGAAATAAAGCATCCCTAGGTTATTCAAGGCTTTCGCATATTGGGGATGTGTCGCACCCAAGATAGTCAAACTGCCATCCCTTGCTTCTAACAACATGGGCTCGGCGGCAACATAATCTCCAGCATTCAGGTAAATGCCTCCGAGCTGAAGCAATGCCAGGTAATAATCCACATTATCCTTGCCCAGGGAATTCGTGTAGATATCGATCACTTCCAGGTATAATTGAACCGCTTTGGCACTGTCGCCTTTGTTGGAATAAAGCGTAGCGAGGTTCAAAGCATTTTTGGCGTACAAGGGGTGTTTTTTGCCAACAAGTGCTAAAAAACCTTCATTTACCTCCAAAAACAGCGGCTCTGCCTTAAGAAAATCTCCTTTTTCAACGTAAATACTTCCCAGATTTGCAATGGCCCTTAAATAATCAGGGTGTCGCTTGCCCACGGTTTTAGTAAAAACATCAATTGCGTCCTGATAGCTCAACGCAGCCTTGTCATAATCGGACTGGTGAATATAAAGGGCCCCCAAATTAACCAAAGCCCTGGCATAATCTGGATGTTCTTTTCCCAGCAATTTTGTGCGAATGGCAAGCGTTTCCAGCAGCACGGGCTGTGCTTTTCCCAAATCGCCCATGGCCAAATAAATGCTGCCAAGGATGCTCAAATTGACACTGTATGGCAGGGATTCCTTGCCGAGAATGTGCTCCTGAATGGCCAATGCCTCCAGCATGACCGCTGCCGCTTCCGGGTATTTTTCCTGGTATTGATAAATTTTTCCGCGATAACCAAGGCAAGTAGCATTTTTGAGGTTGTTTTTCCCAAAGGTGGACAACACCTTTTCCTGCGCCGCATCCAACACAATTTGAGCTTCTACCAACTGACGCTTCTCCAACAGCGGCCGCAATTGTTGCAACATACTATCAACCTGACGTACAATGGCGATACTGTCAGGGGCTTGGCTCCAAGCTAAAAAAGGCAAGAAAATTAGCGCTGAAAAGGTGATTGTTCTCATTAAGTGATTGTTTCCCGTAAAGCTACAAATATCGTCATTACTGCCTTACAAAAAACTTCCCGGCGTAAAACAGCGCGCCGGCATCCTCAGCTTCCACGGTAAAATAATAAAGCCCCGGCTTGAATTGGAGCTGCTGCCACAAGTCGAATTCCAGGCGGCCTTCTACCACATCTTGAACGGGCAACGGCATGGCAAACAGCGGATTATTGGCATCGCGGTTGTCAAAAAACGAAATTATAAAACCTTTGGGCTGCATGCCACTTTGCGCGATGGCGATACCGGCAAATCTAATATTGCTCAGCCCTTTTTTATCGGGCTTGATTTCCAGGCCATTGCGCGGAGAACTCAGTTTTACGTCAATCACCTCACTGCGAATGTTGCTATTGACAAATGCCTCCATGCCCGGATTGGGCTTGAAATCCGCTGGATCGTTCATGGCCATTGGCCTAGAATCGGGTTGGCTTTCCGGCTTGGAAACTAGGGGGACAGGCGCGCGTGTTGGTGCCATTGGCGCATCTGCTGGCGGAAGGGCAGTTGGTTCAACATGGATCGGCGCTTGCCTTGGCCAAAAGTTCCAGCCAAGCATCAAAATGCCAAAAAGTCCCAGCAGCCACAGCCACCATGGAACAGCGCTGCGGGGCTGCAAAGGCGCTGCCATGATTTTTTGCAAATTGGCACGCAGTTGCAAGCGTTCCCCATCAAAATCATGCTGCAACTGGCGCTGCAATTCCAGTTCCTGGCGCAAAGCCGGGTCTTCCTTTAAGCGTTTTTCAAAAGCCTGCCGTTCCCCGGGCGAAAGCGCATCGTCCAGGTATTGTTCAATTATTTCTTGCAATGCTTGTTTTTGCATAGGGTTAAAAATATGTCAATTCCTGGTATTGTGGTTGCTGTTTCACCAGTTCTACCAAGCGGTCTTTGCATTGAAATTTACGCCTTCTGGCGTAGCCCTCGCTGGCAAAACCCATTTTTTCGGCGATTTCACCCATGGAAACTTTTTCAAAAAACAGCCGCAGCAGTTTTTGACAATCCGCTCCTAACAATAAGAAAGCCATGTCGAAAACGCGTTGGCGCTCCATGGTGATAAAATCCAGTTCCAAATCGGAACCGTCAGCCAATAGTGTGACTTCTTCGTTAATTGTTACACCTGAATTCGATTTTTTGGTGCGCTTGTTCGACCAGATGTTGCGGCATACGGCGCTGAAATAGGTGTTGAATTGAAAATCAATGGAAAATTCGGGAGACTTCGACTTATTGAACAGCACGATGGTGGCTTCCTGGAAAACATCTCGGGCATCTTCGTCCGTGCCGCCTTGTTCCTGCACCATTTTCCCCACCAGCGGAAACATGGATTGGTACAATTGCCGAAGCACCGTTGGGTCGCCCGCTTTAATCCCGCTCAGGTAGTCAGCAGTGGTCATAGTTTCTAAATTCAGGACAAAGAACTGATTTTTTGAAAATTTATTGAAACCTGGTGTAACGTTTTCCGGCATCGACAAACTATTAGAAACCATTTTCTAATAGTTTGTCAAACTTACACTAGAACAATATGGCACGTTACGCTCTTTTTCGTCGCTTGCGCATTTCAAGCCAAAGCCCAAATCGATCCCAGCCCCAGCATCCAGGGTGGCATTTTTATTTTTACAAAAAGAAATGGTCTTAAGAGAAGAGCGTACTTTGACGCTCAAATTGTTCCACAAAGATTCTTATTTGAATCTTCTGCTGAGCATCCACTAAAGTTTTGATACACCTTTTTTGATTATTTTTATCCACCTGACTCGTGAAAAAAATAGTACGTACAGCGTTATCCCTGCTCCTTTTCGCCGCTTTTGCCTTTCAGGCCAAAGCCCAAATCGATCCCACCCTCAGCATCCAGGGCATCCTGAAAAAATCCAATGGCGTTGCCGTAGATGACGGGAACTACAGCGTTACATTCAAATTATACAAAGTAGAAACCGGTGGAACTGCCGTCTGGACGGAAACACAGCCTGAAGTAGAAGTAAGCAGCGGCATATACAGTGCCACACTTGGCATCGTTAACCCGCTCAACGTACCGTTCAATCAACTGTACTATCTGGGGGTCACGATTGGCTCTACGGAGTTGACCCCGCGTGTCTTGCTTACGGCTGCGCCCTATGCACTTTCCCTGATCGGACAAAGCAACAAATTCCCCAGTGCCGGAGTGGTGATTGCTGATAGTATGGTCGTCAAAGGCGGCATCTTGGCCGATGGCGGAACACCTGGCCTGAATGGCGTCAATAAAAACGGTTATGCCTTTTCTGGCAATAATGGTGATAATGACAGCGGGCTTTTTTCAACGGCCGATGGGAAAGTGGCCCTTCATGCCAACAATACGGAAGTATTATCCGCCACCCCGACCAATGTTCAAACCACGACCGATCTAGGGGTTACCGGAAATGTGTCTGCCAACAATCTAACTTTGCCCAGCACGGGTTCGGTTATGTATGACAATCTCAACGATTGGCGCTTGGTTGAATTAAATACTTTCACCAGCACTGCCGAGGGTTGGCAGGTGTACGATAAACTGAGTGGTCAAAATATGGGCTGGAACAATCCAAACCCGGTGGGCCCTTCGGGTAGAGTGTATTGGAACGGCGGCGCAGATTTTGCCCTGTTTCCAGGAAACAATGACTATGTACTCAAGAAAAACTTCAACTTGTCAGGGGTAGGACCGTTTACGCAAATCAAAGTCAAATTCCGGTATTACTTTCTTAATTCCTGGGGTTGGGGTGGCAGCGACCGATCTTGGGCGGCTTTTGCAACCAATGCAGCGGGGAGCGGGATAAGGGTTGGTTGGGATAGAATACCCTCTTTGCTCAATGATGGAAATGGAGACTTTAACAATACAGCCTTCATCAATGCTGCCAATTTTCAGCCCGGCGATCAAATCTGGCCAGACCACTGGAATAATGTGGAAATGACCGGAAAAGCAAACGGCAGCTCTTTTTGGGTCTTTATTGGCGCTGCTGTTGATTCAGCGGTTGGCGATGAATCATTTGCCGTAGGCGCTGTAGAAATCTATGTTAGATAACCTGGCGGTACAAGGTATACATTTCAAAAAAACGACCACTTTCTTCCATTTTCAGTAATCATTTTGCTCATGAAAATTATGGTACGCTCCCTGCTCCTCCTCCTATGCTTTTTAGCTTTTGCAGCCCGGTCTTATGCCCAAATCAACCCCAACCTCAGCATACAGGGTATCCTGAAAAAATCCAATGGCGTCGCGGTCAATGACGGTGCCTATAGCATTACGTTCAAATTATATACCGTCCCAATCGGTGGTACTGCCTTATGGACGGAAACGCAGCCTGCAGTGGAAGTCAGCAGCGGCATTTACAGCGCTACACTTGGCACTGTTACTGCGCTAAATATTCCCTTCAATCAACTTTATTATTTGGGCATCACCGTTGGCTCTACGGAGTTGACACCCCGAAACCTCCTTACTACCGCACCCTATGCACTTTCACTGCTGGGGCAAACCAATCAGTTTCCCAGTGCTGGTGCCGTAAAAGCCGATAGCGTAGTGGTCAAAGGAGGCGTCTTAGCGAAAGGCGGTATACCTGGCTTGAATGGCATCAATAAAAGCGGTTATGCCTTTTCTGGCAATAATGGCGACAAGGACAGCGGGCTTTTTTCTACGGAAGATGGAAAAGTGGCCCTTTATACCAACAATACGGAGGTCTTAACCGTCACCGATACCAATGTCCAAACCGCTACGAATCTCGGGGTTACCGGAAATTTGAGTACCAAAAACCTGTCATTGCCGAAAGTCGGATCCGTTAGCAATAACGGCAACAAAGGTTGGCGCTTGGTTGAGATCGATAATTTCGAAACCAGTGCTGAAGGTTGGGAAGTCTACAATAAACTCAGTGGTGAAAATATGGGCTGGAACAATCCAACCAGTAGTGGCCCTAGTAATACCGTAAACTGGGGTGGCTTTGCCGGCGATGCCCTGTTGCCCGGAAACAATGATTTGGTGTTAAAGAAAAACTTCGACTTATCTGGTGCGGGCTCCTTTACCCAGATTAAGGTCAAATTCCGCTATTACTTTATCGATTCCTGGGGTTATGGTGGCGGTGACCGGTCTTGGGCAGCTTTTGCAACCAATGCAGCCGGGGGCGGGCTCCGGGTTGGCTGGGATAAAATCCCTTCCATTCTTACGGACGGAAATGGAGACTTTAGTACTACAGCATTCATAGCGGCTGCCAATTTTCAAGGTTTTACCCAATGGGTAGACAATTGGAATGATGTGGAGATGACCGGAAAAGCAAACGGCAGCTCCTTTTGGTTATTTATCGGCGCAGCCATTGATCAGGCTACTACCGATGAAACATTTGCAGTTGGCAATGTAGAAATCTACGTTAGATAACCGCGCAGTGTGCGGTGAAAATTACAAAAAATACTTCTTACTTCCATATTCAGTAATCATTCTGCTCATGAAAATTATGGTACGCTCTCTGCTCTTTTTAACCTGTTTTTTGGCATGCGCTGACCAGGCTTCTGCCCAATTTAACCCCACCCTCAATATTCAGGGCATCCTGAAAAAATCCAATGGCGAGGCATTAGAGGACGGAGACTATAGCCTGACATTCAAATTATATACCGTATCTGCTGGTGTTGATCCCGCGGTCTGGACAGAAATTCAACCTGCCGTGGCCGTAAGCAGCGGAATTTACAGCACTACGCTTGGCTCCATTACATCGCTCACTTTACCTTTCAATCAGCTGTACTATCTGGGTGTCACCGTTGGCGCTGGCCCTATGGAGTTGACACCCCGTAGCCTGCTAACCTCTGCTCCCTATGCGCTCTCGCTGATCGGACAAAGCAATAAATTTCCCAGTACTGGTGTGGTAAAAGCAGATAGCATCGTGCTCAAAGGCGGCGTCTTAGCCAGGGGCGGTGCTCCAGGCGCGAATGGCGTAAACAAAAACGGTTATGCTTTTTCTGGCAATAATGGCGACAAGGATAGCGGGCTATTTTCCACAGCCGATGGAAAGGTGGCCCTTTATGCCAACAATATAGAAGTCCTTACGGTCACCCCCACCAATGTGCAGGCGAATACCAATATGGGGGTTACCGGAAATGTGACGACCAATAATCTGGTATTGCCGAGCAATGGCTCCGTTATTTACAACGGCCTCAGCGATTGGCGTTTGGTCGAAACAGATAACTTCTCCAGCAATGCGGAAGGTTGGAATGTGTATGACAAACTAAGTGGCCAAAATATGGGCTGGAACAATCCAAATCCGATAGGGCCTTCCCCTATTAAGAATTGGGGTGGCTTTGCTGGTGATGCCCTGTTGCCTGGGAACAACGATTATGTATTAAAGAAAAACTTCAATTTGGCCGGGGTGGGACCATTCACCCAGATCAAGGTCAAGTTCCGTTATTACTTTATTGATACCTGGGGTTGGGGTGGTGGAGACCGGTCTTGGGCAGCTTTTGCAGAAACTGCATCCGGCTCAGGGATTAGGGTTGCCTGGGATAAACTCCCCTCCTTTCTCAATGCTGGAAATGGCGATTTTAATACAACCGGATTCACAGGGGCTTCCAATTTTCAAGGCGACATGGATCAAATTGACAACTGGAACGATGTAGAGATAACCCAAAAAGCAGCCAGCACCTCATTTTGGGTATTTATCGGTGCTGCTGTGGACGAAGATGCTGCCAATGAAACGTTTGCAGTAGGCGCTGTAGAAATATATGTTAGATAAGCTTTTTCATTTTTCTTGCTTTCCTCTAATAAAAACAAAGTCATGCGATATATCTACCCAATATTTTTACCCCTGCTGTTTTGCCTTAGCTTAAATCAGCACCTTGCCGCTCAAACCATCCCCTGCGGCCCGGAACCCGTGGTTGACACCTTCGGGTTTGAAGGCTCTGCCTTTTTCAATTTTGGCAGTACCCCCCGCGGCACCAGCCAAAAGTACCGCTCCGCCTTTGCGGTCGGGCAAACCTTTGTGGGTTACATGGATGGGTTGATGAACAACACCACCCTCGGATTCTATTCCAGGTTTCTGTTGGCGCCCTTCGCTTTAAAGGTGACCGCCACTCAAGGGGACCTGCTGGATCGTATTCAAATTTCCTGGGAAATTGATGCGCTGGGGCCAGCGCCCAACGATGGTTTTAATATTTATCGCGATGGTATTTTCCTGGCCACCGTGGGCAGCAATATTCGCAACTACAACGATTTCAACGTCATACCCGGACGGCCATATATCTATACGGTGCGCGGGCTCAACTTGTACGGCGAAGGTGCCGCCAGCACTGCATTGGGCTTTCAGGTGCCAAATGGCGTGGTGACCGGATGGGTGCAAACCATCAATGGAGGGCCCGTGCCAGATGCTTTGGTCACCTTAACGCCCATGCAAGGCTTCTCCGCCAAGTTTGGCCCACTTGACGGTGCTTTTGCCATGAAAGAACTTGACCAGACGCCATTTTTACCCAACGTCGGACAAGACTGGACGATGACCTTCTGGATAAAAACAGACCTCGCCTCCGCCAATGCTGGCGTAATCAGACTGACACCTTTTCCTTTGTACATCAAAGCCCAAAACAGCGCGAGCGGCCATGAAGGTGTAGAGGTCGCCCTGACAGCTACGGGTACG
>JBBRWA010000132.1:0-15005 GCA_038246345.1 Chitinophagales bacterium | reverse complement strand
GAAAGTTTATCCAATTTGTCTGTGAGCGGTTTTTTCAATACCGTAAACGACACAGCAATGAAGGAGCTACAATGAAAAACATGCGTACCAACGCACATATTTCACTGTGGCTCCTTTTCATTTTCCAAACCTTCGAAAGCCGAGCCTTTGTCCATCAAAATTGTCAAATTCCCTAATTATCACATTATCACATTGCCCAATTATCAAATTATCAAATTCCCTAATTATCACATTAATTATTATGGGTAAAAAGCTCAATTGGTTGTACCTGCTATTTTATGTGGTAACGCCCATCATTTTTCTCATACTGCCTGTTGACTTCTTTGATACTGGAGAGACGTTATGCCCTTCCAAGCGATTTTTCGACATCGAATGTCTGGGTTGTGGCATGACAAGGGCCGTGATGCACCTGATTCATTTTGACATTGACAGCGCCTTGTTTTACAACGGGCTGAGTTTTGTTGTAGCACCGGTGCTGGCGTTTTTTTGGGTCAAATGGACCATTAATGCGGCGAAGGATGTGGGGGTGTGGCCCTGGGGCAAAAAGGTTGAGCCTGAGTTGTAGCGATGAGTGATGAGTGATGAGTGATGAGAGATGAGAGAGGAGTGATGAGTTTGCACGACATTTGTGTTTTACTGTAGGATTGTTTTCCAGCACTTGAATTATGGATTTCAACAGCCTTCGCCGACGCTCAAAAAAAGTTGACTATTTTTTTTGAGCGTCGGCGAAGGCTGTTGAAATTTGGAAAACGATGATCCGAACAAGTCAAAGCCAAAAACTGGAAATTAAATTTGACAGTCATTTTTTGTAACTATCCAGCCGCTCTCACCATCGCTCGCTTCCCTTCCTTTGAGTTGTCCCGCTGTAAGCATCCGTCCACGTAAAGTGCGCTGAATGTACCAATACAGAAACACCCTGACTTGCTTTTCCCCTTTTAACGTGGACGAATGCTTACAGCAGGACAACTCAGGGTAAGGGAAGCAGGTGATCGTGAATGCGGCTGGATAGTTACCCTTTTTTCAATCGGCCTTGAGTGTGTTGATACACTTTTCTAAACATTCCCTTAAAACACAAATGTTGTGTAAACTCATAACTCATAACTCATAACTCATAACTCATAACTCATAACTCATAACTCATAACTCATAACTCATCACTCATCACTCATCACTCATAACTCATCACTCATAACTCATCACTAAATTAAACCGGACATGGTCGCAACCGCACCGTCACTGTCGTTGTAAACGTACACCCCCCTTTTGTCTTGCCCGTGACTTCATATTTCCCCGGCTCCGTCACTTTTAGGTAGCGGCCCTGCACGCCACCTCTATCCCAGGAAAAACTTTCAAATTCTCCTTCTGCTTTCAATATGGTCTCCGTGCCGGGGCATATTTCGGTGTTGCCGGAAATGGTGAGGGGAGAGCCTCTTTCTACGATGATGGGCACTCCAGTGCCTGGTGCGGGTGGAGGGGGCGTTTCTTGGCCCCAACCCACTTGGGGCATTGCGAAACAAATCAGCAGAAAAGCTTGAAAAAGAAAGTTCTTATTGCGCATGGTAAATGATTTGGAGGTGAACACGACACTTATTGGATAAAAGTACTTCCCTTTTACTAAAACAGCATCTTTTTTGTTGAAAACTGCCAATACTTCTCTGAAAACCGGAACATCTTACCCAACTTCTTACCAATTGATAGTAGGTTTACTGTGTTACTGACACGCCATGATTACCTTTGCAGGAATTCGACTGCAATTATTCCACCACAAAATAGAAATTAATGACTGACGCCCTTTTTACGGTTCCTCACCCGATTAACGAACCCCTTTTGAGTTATGCCCCGGGATCGCCCGAAAAGGCAGCCCTGAAAAAAGCGCTCGCCGAAGCCAAAGCCAAGCAGAAAGACGTTCCAATGTATATTGGTGGCAAACAAGTCCGCACCAAAGAACTCGTAGCCATGCACCCGCCACATGAGCGCAAGCACCTGTTGGGACATTATTCCAAGGGAAACGGAGAGCACGTGAAAGCAGCCATTGACGCTGCACTCGCCGCCAAACCAGCCTGGGAAGCCATGCCCTGGCAGGAACGCGCCGCCATCATCCTGCGCGCTGCTGATTTACTCACAGGCCCATACCGCGCCAAAATGGTGGCGGCAACCATGCTTTGTCAAAGTAAAAACGCCTATCAGGCGGAAATTGACTGCATTGGCGAGTTGGCCGACTTCTGGCGTTTCAATGTGTATTTCATGCAGGAAATATACAAACAGCAGCCCCTGAGCACGCGTAATATTTGGAATCGCACGGACTGGCGTCCCCTGGAGGGCTTTGTTTTTGCCCTTACACCTTTCAATTTCACGGCCATCGCCGGTAACTTGCCCACAGCCCCTGCTATGTTGGGCAATGTATGTGTGTGGAAGCCAGCGGAAGCCCAAATTTATTCGGCTTCCCTGTTGATGGAAATTTTGGAGGAGGCTGGCATGCCTGCTGGTGTCATCAACCTGGTCTATGTAGATGGCCCAACAACTGGCGATGTTATTTTCAAGCACCATGACTTTGCGGGCATTCACTTCACAGGCAGCACAGGAGTATTCCACCATATTTGGAAAACCATCGGGGCAAATATCACCGGATACAAGTCATACCCGCGCATCGTGGGCGAAACAGGTGGCAAAGACTTTGTCGTCGCCCACCATTCCGCCGATCCCAAGGCTGTCGCCGTAGGTTTGGCGCGTGGTGCCTTTGAATATCAGGGCCAAAAATGCTCAGCCGCTTCAAGGGCGTACATTCCCAAGAGTCTGTGGAAACAAGTGAAGGATTATTTGGTGACTGATTTGAAAAGTATGAAGATGGGCAGTACCGAAGATTTCCGCAATTTTATAAATGCAGTGATCGATGAAAAGTCATTCGACAAAATTGCAAAATACATCACGGAGGCAAAAAAATCGGATAAAGTGACCGTGGTTGCTGGTGGCAATTTCGACAAATCCAAAGGCTACTACATTGAGCCAACGGTACTGGAAGTGTCTGACCCACAGTATGTTACCATGTGTGAGGAGATTTTTGGCCCAGTGCTTACCGTGTATGTGTACGACGATAAAAAGTTTGCCCAAATACTGGATACGGTCAATACCACTTCTCCCTACGCATTAACGGGTTCGATATTCGCGAACGATCGTTCTGCCATTGTAATGGCCAGTGACAAGCTGCGCAATGCTGCGGGCAATTTTTACATCAACGACAAGCCCACGGGCGCAGTGGTTGGCCAACAGCCATTTGGCGGTGGCCGCGCTTCTGGAACCAACGACAAAGCAGGTTCGATCTTGAACATGCAGCGCTGGCTTTCTCCGCGCACCATGAAGGAAAATACGGTGCCGGCGACGGATTATAGGTATCCGTTTATTGGGGAGGAGTAAAAATAAAGGGCAAGAGGGAAGAGAGCAAGAGGTAAGAAAAACAAAGGGGAAGAAAAACAAAGGAACCTCTTTAGTAAGCGAACAGTGCCCTTCCCTAAATATAAAATGAGCCATACCGGACACTTCCGGTATGGCTCATGTATTTTTAGTAAGTAAAACGGAACGTTGGCGTATTCGGTCTGAGATGAATGGCTGCATTCGTTTTAACTTATTCGTCGGACCACGAAAAGTGGTCAGACGAGGGCCATTTGGTCTGACCACTTTTCGTGGTCCGACCAATAAGTGTATGCCAAAGCCAATCTTCATTCAGGGTTTTCCGCTCCTAATTATTCAAGCTGTTGCCGATTTTATTCGGCTATCCAGGCCAAAGGAACAGAATTGTACGTTGTGTTAAAAGACATCGGACTATTATCTAGTTCGCACCCTTGCACAGCGACCTTGCGCAGCAACGGGATCGCTGAATTCTATTTCGACCAAACAAACCTTCCACCAAGCGCGACAAACGAACCTGGAAGCCTCGGATTTGTTAAATTCAGCCTCTTGCCAAGGCCAAGTCTCGACAGTTATAAAAAAATCTACAATACCGCCCACATTTATTTCGATGCCGACCAACCCATTGTCACCAACACCACAGTGACATTGGCGGTCTTTCAGATCGGGACAAATGACCTTGAAGATGATAAAAAGGTATCTTTGCTGCGCATTTTACCAAACCCGACTACCGGAGAGGTGCAAATCCAGACCGGCGAAAACCTTCCCGGTAGCTTGCGTGTTTTTAACAGTGCGGGTTCGGTGCTGCGCGAAGAAAATAATTTTTCAGACAATGACAACCTGGATTTGAGCGCGTTGCCTCCCGGCCACTACACCATTGAATGGCGGTCAGTAAAAGGGCATACAAAAGCTGGTCGCTTGATACGAATGCAATAAAACTGAAAACCTTGTCCAACACATTTGGTACCCTATTTCGCGTAACAACCTTCGGAGAATCCCACGGCGCTGCCATTGGCTGCATTGTTGACGGCTGCCCGGCAGGGCTTAATTTCGACCTCGCATTTATCCAAAGCGAGCTCGACCGCCGTCGGCCGGGTCAGAGCAGCATCGTCACCCAGCGCAAGGAAAGCGATACGGTGCAGGTGTTGAGCGGGGTTTTTGAAGGCAAAACAACGGGCACACCCATTGCAATGGTGATCCCTAATGAAGACCAGCGCAGTCGTGACTATGACCACCTGGCCACGGCTTTCCGACCCAGCCATGCCGACTACACCTGGGAGGCGAAATACGGGCATCGCGACTACCGGGGTGGCGGGCGCAGCAGTGCGCGGGAAACGGCAGCGCGGGTGGCTGCGGGCGCTTTGGCCAAGTTGCTGCTGAAAACTAAAGGCATTGAAATACAGGGTTATGTAAGCCAGGTCGGGCATTTGGAACTCAAAGAAGATTACAAATTATTAGACCTCAGCGTGGCCGAAACCAATGACATCCGATGCCCTGAGCCGCTCATGGCGCTAAAAATGATCAACCTCATTAAAAAAGTGCGCAAAGCGGGTGATACCATTGGCGGGGTGGTTTCTGCAGTGGTAAAGGGATGTCCGCCAGGTTTGGGTCAGCCCGTGTTTGACAAACTACAGGCCGACCTTGGCAAGGCCATGCTCAGCATCAATGCGGCCAAGGGCTTTGAATATGGCTCGGGATTTGAGGGCGTAAAAATGTTGGGGTCAGCACATAATGATCAGTTTTTGCCGCCAGAAAAGGGGGCTGGGGTGCGAACCGTGACCAATCATTCCGGTGGTGTTCAAGGTGGTATTTCCAATGGTATGGATATCTACTTCCGGGTGGCCTTCAAGCCAGTAGCCACCATCATGCGCGACCAGGAAACGACCAATGCGGCGGGTGAAAGCGTGGTGGTAAAAGGTAAAGGCCGACATGATCCCTGTGTGGTGCCAAGAGCGGTACCCATCGTGGAAGCGATGGCGGCGCTGGTGGTGGCAGATCATCTACTCCGAGCAAGGGCAGATAGATTGTAACGGTGGACGGTTGACGGTGGACGGGGACAACATCCGTGTTTTTTCTTGGGGTGGGTGTTTCAGCACTTTAGGCCAAAAGCCTTAGACTAAGCGTGTGGCCCATTATCAAATTATCACATTATCACATTATCAAATTATCACATTAAAATGTTCCAACGCCTCCGTTCCATTTGGCATCCCGATGAGTACCATGGCTGGGGTCGCACACGCCGTTATTTTGAAGGCTGGTATTTCAAAATCGTTTCAGCGGATGAGCGCCATGCCTTGGCCATTATTCCGGGTATTTCTATGGCGGAAAACGGGGAGCAGCACGCTTTTATTCAGGTGATGGATGGAAAAGCTTGTACTGCTGCCTATCACCGTTTTGATGCCGAAGACTTCCGGCCATCGGAGCGATCTTTTGAGGTTTTTGTGGGCAATAATTTTTTCTCAGCAGAACGAATAGAGCTTGATTTGTCTGGAATTTCGGGAGAAATCAACTTTCAAAATACCAACCCCTGGCCAAAAATGTTGGGTGCGCCGGGAATCATGGGTTGGTACTCTTTCGTGCCGTTTATGGAGTGCAATCATGGTATCGTAAGCCTGCACCACAACCTTGAAGGCCAACTAAAAATCACGGATGATGTGAAGGGCATGACCACTTTGGCGGATTTTAGTGGTGGCAAGGGTTACATCGAAAAAGATTGGGGCCGATCCTTCCCGAAGGCTTATGTTTGGATGCAGAGCAACCATTTTGACACCCATGATCGCGCGTCACTGATGGCTTCAGCGGCACATATTCCCTGGTTGAACAGTCATTTTATTGGATTTATCAGTGGTTTTTGGCTGGATGGAAAGCTGTTCAAGTTTGCCACCTACACCGGTGCGCGCAAGTTTTTGAAAATCAATGATGAGCAAGTGGAATTGGTTTTCAAAGGACCTAAAACCGAGTTGCGGATATTAGCCAAACAAGCACCTGGGACGGCACTACATTCACCTATTTCAGGCGAGATGACGGGGAAAATCCAAGAAAGTTTGCAAGCTGTTTTGCAGGTTGAATTGCTAGAACGCGGACAGCGCATTTTTGAAGGAAATGGGCGGAATGCTGGCCTTGAAGTGGCTGGGGATTTTCAGGTTCTGCTTGATTAAAAGTTTTTTCGTTTTGCCAGGCTTCACTTCCGTTTGCCGTTTGCCTACTTGCAAACCTGCCCCTTGCCAATTTGTTCATTCAACATACTCTTGAAAAAACAAGCGCTGGTTCGTCATGTCAAACGCACAAAGGTTCCCCAATCCTTCACTTCTCCAATGGCGCGGGTCGGCATAAACACATCCAGCATCAATGTCGAGGTGCTGGGCGGCTTGTAAATTAACAAATTGATTTTCAATGATATCGCGTTCAATGGGGGTGTGTCCGTGTACAATGATGCGCTCTTGTAGCCATTCGTATCGGATGGCGGGTTGCCATTGGCGCAGCCAGCACATTTCAGAGGTGTCGGAAAGGGGGTCGTCTAGTCGGAAGTCAAGGCCTGCGTGCACCAATAAATAGGATTCAACTTCGAGGAAATAGGGTAGGGCTTCCATCCAGTCCAGGTATTTTTTGGGAATTTCGGCGCAAGTTTCTACCCCAAAGCTATTCTTGGTGTCTTTGCCATCTGTTTTCAACCATTTTTCCAGGTAGGTGAAATTGCCGGACGCGGCGCGAAGCACCAATTCCTCGTGATTACCTTTCAGGCATTCAACTTGGTATCCATCGTCCTGGAGCGCCCATATTCGGTCAATAACGCCTTTGGAATCAGGGCCTCTATCCACATAGTCGCCAAGCAGGTACAAAACATCGGATGTAGAGAACGCGATTTGATCCAGCAGCGCTTCAAACGACTGATTACAGCCATGAATATCAGAAATAGCAATTTCACGCATGTCGAATCATTGAGGTGTGCGGAATACCGTCTTCAAGGTATGCTTCGCCGGTGGATTGAAAGCCAAAGCCTTCGTAAAACTTCAAAAGATAGGTTTGTGCGCCGATCTTAATAGCTTGATTGCCAAATAGTTGTTGACATTTGGCAATGCTTTTTTCCATCAAGATCTTTCCTGCCCCAGTTCCGCGTGCGGAAGGTGCTGTCACCACGCGCCCGATGGATGTATATTCAGGATAGGCCAATCCAGCAGGCAGCAATCGGGTGTAACATACAAGCTTTCCCGCCTCGTCACGACCCATCAGGTGCCAGCTCTCCATATCTTTGCCATCGCAGTCCTGGTAAGGGCAATTTTGCTCCACACAAAATACTTCCATCCGCAGTGCGAGGATTTCATACAATTGATAATTTGTCAGTTCAGGGAACGAAACACAGAAAAAGTGCAGCATTTGTAGAATTTTTGGCAAAAATAAGACAGTTCATCGGGCATTTTTAGCCATTGAAGCATTACCTTGCCTTTTAGTCAAACCATTTATAAAAATGAGTGTTTCAGCACTTAAATTCATAACAATTAACGACAACATGAAGAAAATTTTCTTATTACCCACACTCCTGCTGGCCTTTTTTGCAACGGCCAATGCCCAAATCAAAACACCTGCGCCAAGTCCTGGCTGCAAGATCACCCAAGATGTTGGCTTGATCAAAGTGGACGTTGAATATTCTCGTCCAAGTGCTAAAGGCCGTAAGATTTTTGGTGATCTGGTACCCATGGGCGAGCTTTGGCGTACTGGCGCGAATGGCAGCACTAAGGTAACCTTTAGCGACGATGCCAGTGTTGGTGGTATTGCGATTAAAAAAGGCACCTATGCGCTGTACACCATTCCAGGTGACAAAGACTGGACGATCATTTTTTACAAAGACATCAGCATTTGGGGCGCTCCTGAGGCTGCTGACTTCAAGGAGCAAGATGTTGCTGCGAAGTTTTCAGCTACTGCCTTTCCTTTGCGCGATCAGGTAGAATCTTTTACGTTGAACTTCAACAACCTGACCAATAATAGCGCTAATCTGGAATTGTCCTGGGAGAACACCAAAGTACTTATTCCCTTCAGTGCAGACACAGATGGCAAGGTAATGGCTGCTATCAAAACAACCATGAACGGCCCTTCTGCGAATGATTTTTACGCATCGGCGCGCTACTACTATGAAGAGAAAAAAGACATGCCGCAAGCACTTGCCTGGGTGGACAAAGCCCTCGAAAGTGGCGGCGACAAGTTTTGGATTCTCCGCTTGAAAGCCAATATTCTGGGTGAATTGAGCCGCTACAAAGATGCCATCATGGTGGCTGAAAAAAGCACAGAATTGGCCAAAAAAGAAGGCAACGCCGACTACCCGCGCATGAACGATAAGAGTATCATGGAGTGGAGCAAGAAGAAGTAATTTTACGGTAGACGGTAGACGGTAGACGGTGGACGGTTTGCACGGCATCCGCTCTTTTCCTTTGGATTGGGTGTTTCAGCACCCTGATGGCACTGTTTTTGTACGTGATGTATTTACGGTGGACAGTTGACGGTTGACGGATTGGACAATATTTGACCTTTGGTTTGGCATTAGTTTTTAGCAGGCTCGGCCACCATATTTGGCTTAAAGTGCTGAAACACCCTATCCAAGGGAAAAAAACAGATGTTGTGCAAACCGTCCACCGTCAACCGTAAATTTAACATTGAAATAGCTCAGTTTTGCGTTTTCAATGCTACATTTGCACCATTGTTATATTTTAATCCTAATCCTTGTACTCATGATAAGTTTGGCCTACCTGGCAGCATCCTTTATTTGACCTGTTCGTTTTTGCTTTATTAATGGTAAAACGGGTCTTTTTACAGTAAGGATTTTCGCTTGCGAACCCAAATTTTCAACATCCCTGACTGGTTGCTTAGGCAAAAAAATTAGCCTGTTCGATTTCCGGACGGGTATTCTATATTAATAATCAATACTCATGAAAGGAACTTTTACCCGTTCAATGTACGGCAACCGTATTTTGCTCGCCCTCGCCTTGTTTGCGTGCGCTGCGTTTTCTGCCTCGGCTCAGGTCAAATTGTCTAACGGCAGCAGCACTTCTACCATTGATTTCAGCAGTACGACGCAGGTGTCTGTAGGCACCAACCCCGGAACCGCTTTTACTGGAGGGGGCTTTTCGCCTGACCCGGTTGTTGGTGGTCGGCTAAATTCCAATGCCTGGGCAGTTACGGGCTGGAGCGATGGAGCCCTGGCTTTTGGCGGTACGAACACCGCTGGCGATCATGCACGCGGATCTGCTGCTGCTGCAGTAACAACTGGCGGCATGCATGCTTTTACGGGTGCACCGCAGTCGGTTGCCAATCCTTGCCTCTTGTTGCAACCTGGAAGTAATGACTGGGCGCCTGGCACCCTCACCTTGAGAATTGAGAACACCGGTACAACCAACATTAACCAGTTGGATATTTCCTATAATATTTACAACCGTAATGACCAAGGCCGGGCGAACGCTTTTAATTTCTCCCACTCAGCGGACAATATCACCTATTCGACGGTTCCGGCACTTAATTTTACCTCCCCCGAAGCGCTCGATGCTTTGGGTTGGGTATTGATCGGTTCTGCCCCTTCCCGTTCAACAACCATTACTGGTCTTTCTGTTGCCCCCGGCAGCTTCTATTATATTCGCTGGAATGGCGCGGACGTTTCCGGCGCAGGCTCTCGCGATGAGTTTGGCTTGGATGATATAAGCATCGCGGCTACTTTTGTAGCGCCGCCTTCTTGCAGTATTACTTCAATTGGCCTCACAGACGTTCATTGTGAAGACAACAATGAAACGGGTGACGATCCCAACGATGACTATATTTGGTTTCAGCTCAACCCAACAGGGTCAGGGCTTGGCACGGGGTACAATGTAACGGTTAATACAGGTTCCGTACTTTGGAATGGCATCATGGCACCCAACAATGTCCCTTATGGCAGCGCTCAGTTTTTCCGTTTGCAGGCAGGTTCTGCTGGCGGCGGTAATGTAACCGTCACGGTGACCGATGCTACGACTGGTGCGAACTGTACTTTGAGCGCAACCATTGTGGACCCGGGGAGCTGTTCGCAAGCTGCATGTACTTTGGTGGTAACCTGTCCGCCAAACCCAACGGGTACTTACGATTGCAACAACCCAATTCCTGCCCCTGTGACGACTCAAGCTGGATTCACCGCCTTGGGCGGTACCATCACCGGGACCTTCTGTGGCACCATCGTCATCACTTCAACTACGAGCGCGCTAAACAACTGCTCTTCCACGTCCGTTACCAGAACCTATACCATTTTTGACGACCTAGCGCCTGCCAACGGTATGTTGGATCCGGGAGAAACCTCGGCCACTTGTACGCTGACGTACAACTATATGCCGGACATGACCCCGCCGACCTTTAACCCGAGCCCTCCCTTGCCGGGAAATATCTCCATTGCTTGCACAGACCCCCTGCCGATGGCGCCCATGCTGACAGGCTCGGACAATTGCAACGGGTCGGGCATGGTGCCCAATGTGATCTTTATCAATGAATTCCACTACGATAATGTCGGTGCCGATGTTGGCGAATTTGTAGAAGTGGCTGGTACTGCGGGCCTCAACTTGACAGATTACCAGATTATTCTGTACAATGGCAACGGTGGGGTAGTGTACACAACCACACCATTAACGGGGAGCATCGACGATGAAGGTTCCGGCTTTGGAGCGGTTTCATTTTCATATCCAGCAAACGGTATACAAAATGGCGCACCGGACGGACTTGCCTTATACCGCATTTCCACCAACCAAGTGCTCCAGTTTTTGAGCTATGAAGGCGTGTTTCAAGCCACAGATGGCCCTGCAAACGGCATGTTCTCTACTGATGTGGGTGTTTTGGAATTGGGTTCAGAAGCAGCAGGCCTTTCGCTCCAACTGACGGGAACTGGCCAGGTTTCTTCCAACTTTACCTGGGTAGGCCCCATCGCACAATCCCCAGGCACCTTGAATGCAGGGCAAACCATCAACCCTTTGCCAGCTTCCATTGCTGCGACTTTTATGCAGACTGAAATGGCCGGTAATTGCCCTGGTTCGCGCATCGTTACCCGTACATGGACGCTGACAGATGCCTGCAACCTGATGACCATGCACACGCAAACCATCAATGTCACCGATACGGACCCGCCTGTGCTCACGCCCATGCCGCCCAATGTGACCATTGCTTGTGATGCTCCAGTTCCGCCACCGCCAGCAGTTGTTGCCACAGATGCTTGCGACCCAGCTGGTATCATCAACGGTCCGGTTTGGATCAACGAACTGCACTACGACAATGTAGGAAACGATGTCAATGAGTTTGTAGAAATCGCTGGCCGGGCTGGAACCAACCTGGCAGGATACGACCTTTTCTTTTACAATGGATCCACGGGAATGATGGGTGGCACCTATGATAACGTGCCGCTGTCAGGTGTAATACCCAATCAAAGCAATGGCTTTGGAACCCTCGCATTCATGTTGCCTTCAAACGGTCTTCAAAACGGTCCATCCGACGGCATTGCTTTTGTAAAAGGCGGCACCGTGATACAGTTTCTCAGCTATGAAGGCGTGATGACTGCTATTGGTGGCCCTGCTAATGGCATGGTTTCAACCGATGTTGGTGTTGCCGAGCTTGGTGCCGATCCGTTAGGGCTGTCCTTGCGGCTTTCAGGCAATGGCGCTACCTACGCAGCTTTTACCTGGAACAACCCCGATGTTGCTTTCCCAGCAACGCCCGGGCAAGTAAACCAAGGCCAAACCTTCCCGGTTCAACCGCCAAACGGACTGCCTGTCACCTTTACGGAGACCAGTATGACAGGCAGTTGCGCTCAAAATCGCACTATCACCCGTACTTGGCGCGCCACCGATGGCTGTGGCAATACTGCTACTTACACCCAGACCATTACAGTGGCAGACAATGCTGGGCCTAATATTATGTGCCAAAACGTAACCGTTAACCTTAATATTTTCGGCAATGTTTCCGTGACGCAAGCACAATTGTTGCTATCGGTTAGTGATGGATGTGCCCCTGCCAATACCATTGTGGTTACCCCAACGGGTCCATTCACCTTTAACTGTGCCCAAGAAGGCACCACACAACCAGTTGTCCTAACGGCAACGGATCCTTGCGGTAACATGTCGAGTTGTACATCTCAAGTGACGATCAACCCTTTCCCAAGGTGTACGCCTAAAATTCTCATCACTGACCCGTGTGTTTGCAAAAACAACGCGACAAACCTCATCAACGGTCAGTTCAATGAAACCATAAAGATTGAAGGACTTGCCGGACAAACCTGGACAATTATTTCTGCCACAGGTCTATATTTATCTACCAGCTCCGCGCCACCCAATAGCCCTGCGGCCATTCCTCCGGGTACAACCTTTACCCAAACGCCGAACAATAGCGGCGACTACTTTTTCACCGGCATTCACGTAGATGCGCTTGGTTATTCCATCACGGTATCCAACGGCGCTGGCTTTGTCCTCACAATTGGCAACTCTTGTGTTTACCCCAATCCATCCATTACTTCCGACCTCTCTGGCGCCTTCTGCTTGTTCTCTGACCCCATTACCTTGACCGGTGACCCAGGTGACGCGAACATCGTGAGCGAAGGCTTTACAGTGAACGGCGTACCTGCAATTCAGTTTAACCCTGCACAAGGTGTTGGACAATACACCATTGTATATACGGTGAACGGCGGTGTGCCGAAAGCTTTTGGCCCGAACGACCCAGGCTGTATTCAGAGCGTTTCAACGATCGTGCACGTGATCGCGACGCCAGCTGTGGTGAACTGCAACGACTTTGTGAACATCTCCCTGCCAGCATCATGCACGGGCGAGGTTCGTCCCGACGATGTGCTGGAAGGTACTTACGGCTGTTTCGACGATTATTTGGTAGAGCTTGACCGAACTTTGCCCCTTGGAAATGGCCCATGGGAGAGCGCGCTGTTGACAAGTGCCGACATTGGCAAGACCTATCAGTATCGTGTAACCCACAAAGTGAGTGGCAATACTTGCTGGGGCTCTGTGAAGATCGAAGACAAACTGCCGCCAACCATGGTTTGCCAGGACATCCACTTGATCTGCCCGATCACCAATTATGATCCAGGTTATTTGCAAAACGTGTTAGGGATTGCTACCGCTTACCCGATAATTACAGACTGCTCAAATTATACCTACAGCAACACCGATACTTGGGTTGACCTGAACTGCACCGGCAGCATCAACGGCCAGAACAATATCAGCGCTTATGTGCTGCGCAAATGGACGGCTACGGATCAATGGGGCAATTCCACTACCTGCAACCAATATATTTATTTTGACCGCAGGCATGTGTCAGATGTACAGTTCCCAGGTGAGTTTGTCATACAATGCAATGCCGCTGTAAATACGTCACCTGCTGTAACTGGCGCGCCTTACCTGGTTGCTTTTGGCCGCGAATGGCCACTGTATCCAAGTGCTGGTTTCTGTGAGCTTCAAGCTGCTTATTCAGATCAAATCCTACCTGTATGCGACGGTACCTATAAAATTATTCGTACCTGGACGGTGCTGGACTGGTGCTTGCCAACCACACCAGTGCCGCCTTTCACCAACCCAACCTATTACATTCAGGTGATCAAGGTGGCAGATGAAACGGGTCCTGCTTTCACTTGCCCGCCCAATACAACGGTTTCCATAGATCCTTTTGCTTGTTGCGCTACCGTTGACCTGCCAGATCGTATCATTACAGATGCTTGTTCGCGGGTGAATAATATCAGTGGCACCGTTGTCACTTTTGACCCATTCACAGGCGACCAAACCGGCATACTCACTTTTGGTGGTGTATTGACAGATTTCCCTGGCAACAACTGGTGGAACCGCGATACGATGGGACAATGGGGCACTACCCCTTGTTTGCCAATCGGCACCCATACAGTCACCTACCGGGCTCAGGACGATTGCAGCAACATAAGAACCTGTACTTTCCGATTGGCAGTACAAGACCTGATACCGCCAGTAGCAGCTTGCGACCAACTCACAAAAGTGGCGCTGGGCAGCGATGGTGAAGCAATTATTAATGCTTCTACCTTTGATGACGGTTCTTATGACCAATGTTGCCTGAAAGATTTTAAAGCTGGAAAAGGTGGCGGCGTCGGCCCTACCGTAAGTTTTGACTGCGGCGATATCGGCGACACGCTCATGGTAACTTTCCGGGTAACGGATTGCAATGGCAATACCAATGATTGCATGGTGCAGGTTTTGGTAGAAGATAAGATCAAGCCAGTCTGCCAGTCGCCTAACAACGTGACGGTATCTTGCGAACAATTTGACCCGAGCTTGTGGGTGTATGGCAAAGCCGATATTTTGGACAACTGCTGCCTGGATGAGACTAAAGTTTACCAGGGTGTTGAAGGATTGACGCACACGGTGAACTACGCGAACTTCGATACGCTGTGCAACAAAGGCACCATCGTGCGCACCTTCCGCGCCTTCGATTGTTACGGCAACAGTAGCCAGTGCACCCAGCGCATCGTCGTTACCTACGAGCAAGACTACTTTGTACGCTTCCCGAACGACGTGATCGTGACGATCTGCGACGGCACGGGCGTTTACGGAGAGCCAACGTTCTTCGGTAAAGACTGCGAGCTGTTG
>JBBRWA010000131.1:0-15328 GCA_038246345.1 Chitinophagales bacterium | reverse complement strand
GACTGGGCTCATACAGCGTGGAAGCCGGGTTGATTACCAGTATTTTTATAAGCTTCCAGCAACCACCAACCCGGAAATGCTGGTAAAACCCTTGGAAAAGGAGCTCAAAGCGGCAAATCTCGACTGGGATACTGTGGAAAGTCGCAAGAAAGGCATTGGTTCAGCGTTCGGCAGCTTTGGCACCTTTTTGAACCTCGTTGGTTTTATCGCCCTGCTGCTGGGTTGTATCGGCGTGGCGGGTGCCGTGCATATTTACATCAAAGACAAATTGCCGACGGTGGCGATCCTGCGCTGCCTGGGCGCAAGCGGCAAAAAGGCGTTTTATGTGTACTTGGTGCAGGTGGCGGGCATCGGATTAATCGGCGCTTTGGCCGGTGCATTTGGTGGTGCGATGATACAAAAAATGCTACCCTGGCTTTTGCGCGACCTTTTGCCCCTTGAAAATGTAAGCTCCGATATTTCCTGGATGGCCATGGGGCAAGGGGTAGCTTTGGGCCTTTCGGTCGCGGTGTTGTTTGCACTGCTCCCCCTTTCCGGCATCTTAAAAACCTCTCCACTGCGCACTTTGCGGGCTTCTTTTGGAGAGCAAGAAGGCTCTGGCAGACCCTTGCGCTGGCTTGTTTACACGGTCATTTTTGCCGCTATTTATGGCTTTACCTGGTGGCTGCTGCGCGATTTGCAAGAGACCTCCTATTTTATTGGCGGCATCTCGGCGGCGTTTTTGGTATTGTGGGGTATTGCCTGGTTGCTCACCTTTTTACTGCGGCGCTTTTTTCCAAAAAAATGGAGTTACGTCGTGCGGCAAGGCATCGCCAATTTGTTCCGCCCCGAAAACCAGACAGTGCTGCTGGTGGTCACCATTGGCTTGGGCACCATGCTCTTGTCTACACTGTTCTTGGTGCAATCGCTTATTTTGAAACAGGTGGAGTTCTCCGGCAGTGGTACCCAGCCCAACATGATATTGTTCGATATTCAGGCTGTTGACAAGGACAAGGTAGCCGAACTGGTGCGCGCCAACGGCATGCCTGTGATGCAGCAGGTTCCTGTGGTAACCACGCGTATTGAATCCATCGACGGCGTTACGAAAGCACAATATCAAATCCTGCACCCCAAACCAGAACGCGATACCACGCAAGATGGAGAAGCGGAGGAACGCCGCAGAGGCCCCCAACGCGAAGGCGACGAAGACCGCATTTCAAACTGGGCGTGGGACAGAGAGTACCGGGTGACATTCCGTGATACGCTGATAGAAACTGAAACCATCGCTGAAGGGGAGTGGAAAGGGGTACATGAACCCGGGCAGCCCATCAAAGTTTCTATTTCCGATGGTTTGCAACGGAGCATGAAAGCCAAAATAGGCACTAAAATCGCGTTCAACGTACAAGGCACACTCCTGAACTGCGAGGTGGGCAGCGTCCGAAAAGTGGACTTCAACCGGGTACAGACCAATTTTCTGGTATTGTTCCCGACGGGCGTTTTGGAAAAAGCGCCCCAATTCCACGTTATTATTTCCAAAGTCAAGGATGCCGACCAGTCCGCCCGATTCCAAAGCGAACTGGTGCGGCTATATCCCAGTGTGTCTGCCATCGATCTCACGCAAATTCTCCGCTCCGTAGATGAAGTGCTGGGAAAAGTGTCGTTTGTGATCCGCTTTATGGCCATGTTCAGCATACTTACGGGTTTGTTGGTATTGATATCGTCTATTTATCAGGGAAAATTTGCCCGTATCCGCGAGAGCGTGCTGCTGCGCACACTCGGTGCCAGCCGGAAGCAGATTTTGCAGATCAATGCTTTGGAGTACTTCCTGTTGGGTGCCTTGGCTTGTCTGGCAGGTGTAGGGCTTTCTGTTGCGGGTGCCTGGGCGCTGGCAACATGGAGTTTCCACATTCCATTCGAAATTAATTGGTGGCCTTTGGTAGCGACGTTTGTGTCCATTACGGGATTGACGCTGCTGATTGGGATGTTTAATAGTAGAGAGGTGGTACGGAAGCCGCCGCTGGAGGTACTGCGCGAGGAAATTTAAGGGGGTTTCAAGGTTTCATGGTTTCATGGTTTCATGGTTTCATGTTGGCGTTGCGCTTAGGCAAGTGCCCAAACCTCGTAGGTCTAAAACCTCAGAATCCTCCCCAAAAAGCGCTGCTTTTTGGGGAGGATTCTGAGGTTTTAGACCTACGAGGTTTTAGGAAAGAAGGGCTATCAGATATTGAAGCGGGGAATACTGAATCTATTGAGGCATTTAACAAACGTATGAAATCTAAGTTTCAATGACCGTTATTCTTTCATCAAAAGCAAGTAAGCAATTGGAAGAATTACTTAAATCATTTTGTTCAAATACTCAAAACAATTCCAAATGGGTTTCCTTGGTCAATCCAGTACCCCGATTGTCGAAAGTGTGTTGTGACTCCTCCCTGCGAATTGTCGATTTACATGACATTAGTTTGTCCACCGGGGATATTTGAATCTGAAGACTTGCACAGCGGCCCCTGCCGGGTAACAGGAGCTAATACGGTAAATGGGCAGGACACCACACAGAAAACACTCTATTGACATGCCGCGATTCCTGCAACTACTCATTGGCCCAGAATTGATCTGGCTGCTTTTTTTCGGAATTACTTCCTTGCTGGTCAAAGCCTATGCCCCATCGAAAGGCTTTGACAATTTCCTCGAAAACTTTTACGTGTACGTGCCGCTGGCATCCCTGCTGGCTTTTGCGCTGTGGTATGTCCCCGGTATCGAAAAAAGTGGCTGTTGCTGCGGGTGTGGATTGCTGGAATCCTGGGTGGGCATTATGTGCTGGAAAAAGGGCTGGAGGCATATAGTACCCAAGGGCCTGGCATCGGCATGGGTTGGCTCGTTGGTATGATGTTTTTGTTTGTGTTGCTGGTGGCAGGGAGTGTGTTTGTGGCGATTAAGTTTTACCCCATTTTCACCCCCTCCGAAGTAATATGCAGCGCCCGCAACTCCGTCGCCCGCTCCGACATATCCGCAGAACCATTTTCCAGCCGAAGCACCCCCCGCGGACACACCGCCGAGCAAATACCGCAGCCGACACAACTCGCCCGCACAATGTCCTGCCCGCGTTGCGCGTAAGCTTTCACATCGATCCCCATTTCACAATAGGTGGAACAATTGCCGCAGGAAATACACTGCCCGCCGTTGGTGGTGATGCGGAAGCGAGATTTATATTTCTGGAAGATTCCCAGTATAGCTGCTAGCGGACAGCCGAAACGGCACCAGCTGCGATTGCCCAGTATGGGATAAAAACCCGTGCCGATCACGCCGGAAAACATGGAGCCGATCAGGAAGGTATAGGTTTTGGAAAATCCGAGCGAATATGAGCCTAAAATTGCGCCCTCTTTCCAGGAGTTGGCCCATAACAATATGGTAGTGAGTGTAATAAACACCAACACGCTGTGAACCAGCCAACGCTCTATTTTCCAGGCCCTCAATGACTTGTCCGACAAGGTGCGGAAGGGATCGCCAGCCGTTTCAGCCAGGGCACCGCAACCACAGACCCAGGAGCAATACCAGCGTTTTCCAAAAAAATAGGTCAGCACCGGCACCGCGATGAAAGTCATTGCAGCGCCCCAAAACACTAAAAACACCCCCAAATGTCCGTAGCTGCTGGTGAGCCAGCCAACAGTGCCGGGGAACAAATAATCGTATTTGAGCGGCCAGAAATAAGTGAAGTAAAACTCTGGCTGGTTCATCAGCATCATCCAGGCAGGGATAAGGAAACTGAAGCCCAGTTGGAAAAACATGACCGAAAATGTGCGTATCACCTGATAGCGGTTGTGCCGGTATTTGTAGATAAATTTTACGCCCATCAGCAATACGGCTATAGTGTAAAAACTGCCGTACACAAACCATTGATCTGCGGGCTTACCACGCATAAAAACGCTCAGCGGGTCGAACATTTGAATCATCCCGGCCAACATCGTGGGAAACCAATACAAACAAATGTAAAATGACGTGATAAACACCCCTACAATCCAGCCGTAAATGCCGCGCTTGCTAAAGTCGCGGAACATCACCCCATTGTTTTTGATGCCTGCCAACTTGCCTGCGTAGGCTTCGCGGGTGTACCAAAGCGAACCCGCCGAGATGAGTGAGATCGCAAGAAACAAGGAGATAGCAGGCGACCAAGCCTCCCCGGAAACCCAGGCAACCAGGAAAAACAGCATCCCGATAGCGACCAGGGCAAGGGCCATTTTTTGTTGGGTAGTTACGCCTATCGGATGAGGCTGGGCGAGGGAAAGGCTGGGAACGGTTTGGTTATTCATTTTTTAATGTGATAATTTGATAATGGGATAATTTGATAATGAAAGAGCTAATGTGATAATTTGATAATTCGATAATTTGATAATTTGATAATTAGGGCGGTTTGTGGGGTATTTGTGGTAGCCTTAAGCCTTTGCTGCGAGGAATCGTGTTACAAAGTTTGTTTTTCGGCTGGAGCTGAGTTTCAAATGGGTGTTGTTCAATTGGTTGTATTTTTCCAGCACCTGGCGCTCGTATTGGTCGTAAAACTCGGGGTCGAAATTGGCGAGGGAAAGATTTTGCAATACCGTATCAATATTGGTGCGTGTTAAAATCCATTTTTCGCAAACTTCATGGCGGTAGCGCACACCCATCAGGTTGAATCCTGTGACTGCCCCGCCCTTGGTTTCATAATTGATGCGAATGGATTTTCGGCCGTCTTCGTGTTCCCAATAAAGGCTGGAAATATGCTCCGGTGTTTTGGCGGGCACGTCGCCATACACTTGGTATTCGATATCCATAAACTTGGCTGAATTGAACCAGAGACGCGGTTGGTATGTGGTTTTTTCGCCGCAAATCGTGGCGGCTACCGTTTGTCCCATCATGCGACCTGTGTACCAAATCGCTTCTATTGGCTTCCGGCCCTCGCCAGGTTGCCGCAGCTCTACACAGTCCCCAATCGCATAAACATCTGGGTTGGAGCTTGTCAAATACTCATCGGTCAATATGCCGCGCTTGGTTTCAATGCCGCTTTCTTTCAAAAAATCTATGCTGGGGCTTACGCCGACGGTTAGCCCCGTAAAACCGCAGTCAATTTTTTCTCCCTTTTTCGTAACAACGGCCGCTACCCTACCCCCTTCATCACCCAATATCTCTTTCAACTCCGTTTCCAAGCGCAGGTCTATGCCGTGTTCCCGGATATGCCGGTTAACCATATCACTTTCTTCTGGCGGCAATATGCCGTTCCAAAAGCTTTCCTCCCGCACCAAAAACGTCACCGGAATATGTCGAGAATGGAACATTTCGGCCATTTCGATGCCGATAAGGCCGCCGCCAACCACCACTGCCCGCTTGAGTCCAGGGCTGAAACGTTCCATCGCTTCGAGATCTTGCAAGTGGTACAAGCCATGCACCCCTTCCAAGTCCTGGCCTGGCCAATCAAATTTATTAAATTTGGAACCCGTAGCAATTATCAGCTTGTCGTATTCCAGGGAATTGCCGTTTTCCATAAACACCTGTTTCGCTGCGACATCCACATGCTGCACTCGCCCCATGACCCGCTCGATGCGGTTTTTTTCCCAAAACCAGTCTTCGTACAAATGCGTGTCTTCCAATTTCAGGTGGCCCATGTACACGTACATCAGGGCAGTGCGCGAAAAGGGCTGCCACGATTCCTCAGAAATCATGGTGATTTGGTGCTCGCTGCGTTTTCGGATAAAACGCGCGGCGTTGGTGCCCGCAATGCCATTGCCGATGATGACGATTTTCATGGTAGTAGGTGATCAATTCAATTCCGCATTTCCAAACTGTACCCCAGCGGGGGCGCACCAAAGAACGACAAATTTAAAATCAATATCAACAACAGGGTCAACTTTAAAAAAATGTTCGCCATTCGTGGTTACTAAACTTACGCGCAAAAAGGAGTTTGCGGAATTCAGCATTAAATTTTGGTTTTTGCTGAGGTAAACGGTCACAGCTCCCGTTGCCAAAGTAGTCTTGAAGTCAGGTGTCAAGCGCAGCCACTGTACGGCATTGTCATCCGCTCCAAGTTGTGCTGTTCCTTCTGCGTTGTACCCGTTTTGTTTTTGGAAAACGCCGGAGCGCAGTGCCTGAAAAGTGCCTGCTGGCTTGCCTGGATCAGTTGGATCAACGGGGTCCGGTGTTACTTTCTCCTTGTTACAAGCTGCCAGAAAGGCGACTAAAAAGAGCAGACCAATGATTTTTGTGTAATGCATAATTTGAAATTTTAATTGAGTTTACTTTTCATACACCACGCCAAATGAAAAATAGGGCGCGATATAAATGTTGCGAAATGGAGCTATCCAGTCGCCGCCAGTCAGGAAGGTGGCTGCAACGCCCCAGTTTTTATTGATTTTGTAAAAAGCTTCCGCGCTGGCAAGGGTATACGTGGTAGCGTCGCCACGCACAAAACCGAGTTCGGGGTACTTGCTAGTGCCGTTGCTGAACTGCGCCCGGAGTTTGGCATTGAGCCACAGAGGTTTCCAGGGGTTGTAGCCGAATTCAAGGCCAAATTGATAGAGGTCGCGGAATCTTTTGCCATCGTATTTTGTCCGAAAATCATAGGCGGTAAAGGCTGACGCGTAGCATTTCCCAAAAGATTTGGAAGCTGCCAGCGTAACCCATACGTTGAATTCGCCATCGCCTGTGGGCAGGTTGATGCGGTCTTCGGGGAATTGCTTGTTTGCTGCATAAGCATTGGCGCGGCCAGTCGGTATTTCAGGGGCAATACTGATGGCTACCGGAAGCTTGTTGCTTGTCAACCGGTACTTGGCCTCTAGGCGCAAGTCGCCAATGCCCGCCGCTGTATTGGTCGTTTCAAAGCTGTTGAGCCGCAGCAAAGGGGCTTGTACAATAAATGTGAGCCGTTTTCGAAACCCATATTCGCCGTACAAATTAAAGGATGTTTGCCGAAAAGCACTGGTGGTGATCCCATCGCCATCAGGGTTGTAGTATTTGGTGGCGTTCAAAAATGTGCCGTCAAGTTTGAGGAATAGGCCTTTGACAGGACGCGTCCAGCCACTTTGAGAGCATGCGAACAAGGGCCACAGCCCGAAGCAGAGCAGTAATATCTTTTTCATCTTCTGAATGAAATTTGATAAAAGGAAGTTACAAGGAAAGCTGTTTGGAATCAATGAAATACATCATTGAGAAGCCCGGTGGCACAACCACTGTTGTTGCAACCACCGGGATAATCAGAAGATGATTGAAATGTTTTATTGCAGTTTCGCGTAGCCGAAAGGCACACCCGCAGAACCACACCACAGAATCACATGGGTAAACTTGGCATCAGCTACAGGGCTGAGCTTGAAATAATTCTCTCCAGCTTTAGAGACCGAGCCCACCAAGCGCAAAAAAGGATTGCCATTGCCGGGGTCAGGCGTAAAAGTCATGGATGTGCTGAGGTAAACGGTAACCGTGCCTGTTGTAAATTTGGTAGTGAAATCGGAACCAAATTTCAAGAATTGGGTGCCATCCGAGTCCGTGCCGAGCTGGGCAGCTCCTTTGGAACCCGTGGCGTTTTGCTCCACGAAGGTGCCGTTTTTGGCAGCAGTAAAGGTGCCTTGCGGCTGTGACGAGTCAATGATGACTTCTTTATCCTTGGTACAAGCAGTGAATAAGGCGATAGAAGCCAAGGAGAATAGGGCGAAAAATAGAACTTTGAGTTTCATGTTCAATCAACTTTTTTTAGTGAAATAATTCAATTGTTTCACAAAGATGGAAGTCAATTATCACGAAAGTATCACAAAGGATTGGAGTAAGCGATTGTCTTATTTATAAATAGGCAAGGTAAACCGAAAGGTCGTCAAGGCTTCGCCGGATTCGGCCCAGACTTGTTCTCCATGCAATTCAACGATCTTTTTTACGATTGTTAAGCCTAAGCCAGTACTACCTTCTTTGTGGTTGGAAGACTTGAAATACCGGTCAAAAACGTGCTCCAGATCGGTTGCGGGAATTTGATTGCCGCTGTTGCATACCTTGAAATGCAATTTTGAATCCTTTTCAAAAATGGTGAACATTACAAATCCGCCCTCCGGCACGTAGCACAAGGCATTGTCCATCAAATTTTGTAATACCCGGTCTATCCAGCGCAAGTCTGCCAAGGCGAGCGGCAGTTCTTCAGAAAATTCCGTTAGCAATTCCACGTGCTTCACCTCGGCTTGCAGCTGATATTTTTGCAAAGTATCTTGAGCCAATTCAGCAATATTGAAAGGCTCTGGCTCTATTTGAATTTGCCCTGATTCTAATTTTGACAGTTCAAACAATTCTCCGACCAAACGATTCAATCTGTTAGCTTCGGACAAGGCCACCTGCAGGTACTTTTCCTGTTCTAACTGCGTAATCTGTGCTTTTTTCAACTGTACTGTTTCCAAATAACCGAGCATGCTCGACATGGGCGTGCGCAAGTCGTGGGAGAGATTGGCGATCATTTCCTTTCGGTACCTATCAAGGGTTGTGATTTGCTCAAGACTGGTTCGCAGCTGCTCGTTGATGCGTTTGTTTTCGACGTATGCTCCTTCGAGCGCTTCTTTGTTCAAGCGTTCTTTACGAAGGATAGGTTGCAGGATACGGATCAAAAGGAAAAGAAAAAAGGCGCAAACCAATAAGCTGACCAACAAGCTTTGCAACACGTTGGAAAGTTCGTGCGCCAAAAATTCGTCAAATTTTTGGTCCACCTGTACCAAGGCAACTGTTTCACCCTGGCTGTTCCGAACAGCCGCAAAAGCCGACAACCAGGTACCGAACTCATCTTTATAGCGCGGAATCATGGCACCTTCGGCGTGCTTTTCCATCAACAGCGCCGGCGCAGAATGGTATGGGTGCCTGAAATAGGGCATCTCGGCAGAGGTGACCCCAAAATAACAGGTATTGCTGCTGTCAAGAACAATGGTATAAACGGGGGTTTTGAGCATGTTCGCTTCATTGTTCCGTTGCAGCACGTGGTGTATTGCCAAGTAGTCGCTGTCTTGATCGGAGGCATTAATGGCATCTTTCAAGGTAAATGTAGCCATCAGCCGCTGATGGGCATCACCATCAATTTGCATGGAAAGGGTGTTTGCGATACCGCCCAAACGCATTAAACTGGCTTTCTCAGCATCCTCCAAGGCATGGAAATAGTGGCTCGCCAAGAAATAGGAAATCAGCAACAAGAAGGCCACCAAAACGGTCGTCATGACGCGTCGCAAGCGGGATTTTGCCGAATGTTCCGATCTTGTTTTTTCTGAATAACTACTATCAGGCATTTTATTTTCCATCTACAATCCGTCGTTGAATTTATACCCAATACCCCAAGCTGTCAAGATAAAACTTGGATGGGCCAGATCATCTTCAATTTTAGCCCTCAAACGATTGATATGTGCATTGACCGTGTGTTCCAGGCCCTCAAATTGTTCTCCCCAAATTTCGTCGAGAATTTCCTGTCGGGTGTAGCTGCGCCCGGGGTTTTGCATGAACAACTGCAACAACTCGTACTCCTTCACGGTGAGCTCGACCCGTTTGGCACCCTTTTTCACCGTTTTCAGCTCCAAGTCTATACAAAGGCTGCCGCGCTCAATGCGCTTCAACTGTTTTTCCATTTGCAGACTTTCCCGTTGGGTGCGGCGGAGGATGGATTTTACCCGGGCAACCAATTCGCCCGGACTGAATGGCTTGCTGAGATAATCATCAGCGCCCATTTCAAGGCCCGCTATCTTGTCTTGTTCCTCAGATTTAGCCGTAAGCATTAGGACGGGAATATATTGTTTCCGCAGCCGCAGTTGCCGACAAATTTCCATACCGCCCAAACCGGGCAACATGAGATCCAGCACAAGGAAATCATATTGCCCGGTCACGGCCTCGTCCAACCCCTGCCATCCTTGCTGGATAATGGTTACCGCTGCTGGTAAATCGCGCAAATGTATGGCAATGAGTTCCGCTATGTTTGGATCGTCTTCGATAACCAGTATTTTCATCTTTTCTAACGCTTAACGACAAACTTCACTACCGCCTTTTCTCCGGCTTCCGTAGAAGCTTCAAGAAAATAAAGGCCATCGGCCAAGCTGTTTGGAAGTTCCACCAACTGGGGCTCGGATGTTCCCGTTGTGGTATTGAACAACACCCGCTGCCCCTGACTATTGAACACATGCAATTGTACTCGCTCCCCATCCCAGATGGAAATATCTACGTTGATGGCATCTGAAGCAGGGTTGGGGAAAACAAAAATGGATGCCATATCCTGCACCAATGTTGTTGTTCCATCATCGCTGCGTTCACCCAAAGGTGTCACGCCAATTGGGCAGTAGAAGGTATTGAGGTGTGCCTCAAAGTATTGCTGTACACTCAACTTGGCCATGATGTGAATATACGTCACATCAGCCTGGGGCGGAAGTGTATAGCGCAGGATGTCCGATTGGCCATTGGCAATACCAGTGTTCAATGCCCTGTAGCGAACGGAATAAAACGGCGAAAAATTGGGGTTGCGCACCAAGTATTCGTTACCGCTAGGGGCGTTGTAGATGGAGTTATTGGCAGGGTAAGTGGCAATAAGACCCGATGGGACTTGAATGGCCGTATAGATCAACTCAGCAGCGCAGTTGTTCGTCACCCTAATCCGGTACGTTTTCTTTTTCGCCTGATCCTGTGTGATGGTCAGCAACTCGTATTTCATACAACCAATCACTTTGATGTCACAAGGATCTTCCTCGGAAACCGTGACATTAAAACAGCAGGTCTTTGTTTGGCCACAAGCATCTTTTGCCATAAAACAAACTTGCGAAACGCCTAAGGGGAAGCTGCCGCCAGAAGCCAGGCCCGAGCTTTGGGTTATGTCCATACCTGGGCAAGAACAGTCTGAGCTGGCAATAGCATCGGCGTAGGTCGCCACCCCGCTGCCAGCACCCAGGCCGGCAACAACAGAAACTGGGTGGGGACAATTAATGGATACATTTGAGGGTGCAGGCATACTGTATTGCAGGGTGTAGGTCACGATGGTGTCACAGCCTACACTGGCTGGCTCCTTTACCTCGACCGTACCGGGCTGCGTGTAAGCATTGCCACCAACCACAACCGATTCACCGGGGCAAAAACGTATGGTTTCAGCACGGGTTGGCTCCGGCAACAATTCCAAGGTATAAGTGACAATGGTATCGCATCCTACGCTGGCTGGCTCCATCACGACTACCGTGCCAGGCTGACTGTAGGTATTGCCGTCCAGGGTGACTGTTTCTCCTGGACAAAAGCCGATGGTCTGAGAACGGGTTGGCTCCGACAGCAACTCCAGTGTATAAGTTACGATGGTATCGCAGCCTACGCTGGCAGGTTCCTTCACGACGATCGTACCTGGCTGACTGTAGGTATTGCCGTCCAAGGTGACTGTTTCTCCTGGACAAAAGCCGATGGTTTCAGCACGGGTTGGTTCAGGTAGCAGTACAAAGTTGTAGGCCACCAATGTATCGCAGCCAACACTGCCCGGTATGAACAATAGAAGACTGCCAGGGCTTGTAATCGTGACACCGCCAACGACAACCGATTCGCCTGGACAGAAAGAAACGGTTTCTGAACGGGACGGCTGTGGCAAAAATGAAATGATATAGGTCACAATACTATCGCAACGAAAGGCACCTGTCAGGGTGTCTGTTACGATTCCTGGCTGGTTGTAAAGAATGCCACCGATGAGCACGGATGCCCCAGGGCAAATACCAACGGCAGCGGTATCGCGTACAGCTGGAATCACATCAACTTGGGCTTCATCCGTAGCAGTTTCCCCGCAATTATCTGTTATAGTGACAGTATAGATGGTGGTCATGTTTGGTGTCACCAAAATTTGCTGGGTTGTGTCGCTTGTGCTCCACAGGTAGGTGAGAGGCTCCTCACCCCCATCTGTTTCAGCAAAAAGGGTTGTCGATCGTCCTGCACATATCGTCGTGTCTTGCAACACAAATGCATTAAAAGACGGTTTGTCATCAACCAAAAAAACCACCTCCGCCTGCTGACATTGGCAAGAATTGGCGATCAATAGCCGGATGCTTTCCTGGCCTTCTGTCAAGCCATCAGCAAACACATCAATGGGCATCAACAACACTGACTGGCCGGCTGGAATGGTAACCGGGCTTGTCAATGGCGCATAATCTACACCCGCAGTAGCGGTACTGGCAGCAGAAACGGTGAAATTCACGGTCAGCGGCTGGCTTAAATCCCCGTTGCCACGTGCAAAACGGATGGCGCTATTCGTACATCCTTCATAAGCCTTGCCTAAGCCGGGCTGCTGATATGCTGGAGACGCTGCAACTGTGCCCCCTGCATTAAACGAATTGGCGCGCAAGAAAACAGCAGAGTCCCATAGGCCATCTACTACATCAGCAATGGCAAGTTTAATGTGATAGGTAGAACAAGGCACAACAGAAGCTATGGCTGTGAGTGGCTTTGTCCAGCCATCCAATTCGCATTCCAGCAGGTGGTTGGCCGGCGAAAACAGGCATTCAAATATATTCAAATTGTTGTTGACGTAATACACGCTGTTGGAAATGTGGTTCACGTTGTTCGTGGTCACGGGCACGCCACCAGTTCCCGGAATTACTGCCAGGTTTTGAACGCCATTAATACCCGGCCCGCTGATGAAGAACCCAAATACATCCTGGAAATCCGTTCCAACATATTCGCAGTACTCCTCAGAGCCGAATACAAAATCAAACTGCACTGTATTCGCTGTTGGCGTAAAATCAAACTCGATGACATTGACGTCATATAACTGGCCATTTACCAGCGAGGAAAGATTCACGTCTGATCCACTTACATCAAAGCCGCCATCGGCATCGTCATACAGGTTTGGGCCAGGCAGGATGTTGATATTACCCGTACTCATCACCATGCCCGAACCAATACCGATATTGGTGCCGCCGTTGCTAAACGTGCCACGTGTTAAGGGGTTTCCTTTTGAAGTTACGTTTGAAATGGAAAAACAATCGCCGCCAATAAGCGTGTTACGAATCAGGTCTTCCGCAGAAAAATTGTGCTGGACCTGTAGGTTTGCCAATGATTCGGCAATTGATTCTTTAGGGGCATGATTGGATTCAGCACAGGTTTCACAAGCAACAGAAAGGTACATTGGGATGGAGCTTACCTGCTGGTTTGTATGAGCAAACACCTTAAAATCAACTTCAGTAGCAGCAGCAATAATTCGGAGGGTGTTTTTCCGTTCTGAAAAAAATCCGACATAATTTCCTGATGTTGCCGTGAATTTTGAAGGTTTTAATTCCAGCGTCACTGCCTGCCCCGCTACCGCCTTTGCTGCAATAACAAGGTAGGTGTTGCCCGGAACCAAACCGCTCAAGGCGATACTGTTTTCCCCGGGGACCAACTCCAATAGCGTACGCATTTTAGATCCCTTTAAGGGAATTACGGTACTATTTTGAGCAAAAAATTGAAAGGAAAGAAGGGCAAAAAGGAGGCTTAAAACAAATCGGAAATTGAGCACTTGTTGTTTCATAAGTTTTAAAAATTTTGGGTAAAAAAATTTGGTTGCGCGAAAGTACACACTTGAGCGAAGGAGCGGTATGGAAATGTCTGTTTTTGTGCAAAAAGACGAGCAAACGGCAGTTTTGAAAACCTCGTAGGTCTAAAACCTCAGAACCCTCCCAAAAAACAAAGTTTTTTGGGAGGGTTCTGAGGTTTTAGACCTACGAGGTTTCTCACTACACTACTGCTGCCGAATTAACTTTTTCAACATTACACTAGCTCCCTGGCCCGGCGTTTCCAACATCATCGTATAGTACCCACTGGGCAAATCACCTGTCTGAATCTGGAAAGTTTGATTCCCCGCGACAACCTGCACAGGATAAACCAGGCTCTGAATACCAAAAGCATCGTACAGCACGATGCGCCCTTCAAACGGCGATTGGCTGTCAAAAGCCACATTCAGCTCCGTTATGAATGGCACCGGCGACACGCTTACCTTGCTTACGTTCTCCACAATGGATGTTCCCGTCAATTCCGGGCAACTGAACCCGCGCACGATCTGCCCGCGGATTTCGCCATTCGGATATTGGTCTGTGGCCAGCAGCACATACGTTTCGCCCAATTCAATGGCCACACCGTGGCTGGCCATAATCTCTTGTATGCCCGGCAAAACAGGTTTGTTGATGGGCATTGGATAAATCGCGCTGCCATTCATGGTCGCAGGTGCCTGGCAAATCAATGCCTCGGTGGGCGGCCCGCTCAAACGGTCGTAAATAACCTTGTAGTTTAAATAACAATTGGCTTGGTCGACAGAAGCCATGCCGACACCAATGCCCGTGGAATTCGTGGGCGGCACCATTTGCTCCTTGCACAAATCGAAAGCATAACCTTTGCGCAGGCTGTTCTTCATTTGGCCGCGGATTTCGCCATTGGGGTGCGATGCCGTCTTCGCGCTCAGGTACAAACGACCCTGCGCGAAATCGGTCAGGTGACTGCCATCAATTTTGTAGGTTTTATGGTACAAACCTAGGGTAGGCGTGTTATCCAGGGTTACAAAAACGGGCCCATTGATGCCCGGTGCCGCGATATGTATATCCACGGAAGTTGGCGTAATACCATTGATAAAAACGGTGGTGCTGATGCTGTCGAGTGTTTGGTTAAGCATGTTGTGGCTAAATCCAAAACCAGGGGTATTTCCGGGGTTGGGGATTTGTTGAACTTTGTTTATTGGGGAAAAAGAAGTGAAATAACCCAAAAAATCAAGTTGCCCGCGGATCTCCCCATCCGGGAAGTTTTCCGTTTTAAAGAGTACATAGAACTTTCCCTCACGCAGGTCGCGCAAGGAATTGGGCGGCAGCTCACTCAGTTCTAACAGCCCCTGCAAAAAACCACCGGCGTAGCCTGGTAACAAGTGTACGAAGGTGCCGTTCTCTCCAGGATAACCCCTGTACAAGGCTACTTCCGTAACAGGGCTGCTAAGATCCCTGATCAAAAAGGCATATACCAAGTCTTCTGACCCCGTAGGGAAGTGAAAGCCGCCAAAACCATAAGCAGGTGCGACCACAGCAGGAACCACCTCATCGCCCGTCAAGATTCCCTTGAAGTCCAAATCCGTCTCACAAATAAATTGGCCCCGAATTTCGCCGCTTGGGTGCGCAACGGTGCTCACTGTAGCATACACACGATCAGGTAGCAGGTTTTGAAGCAGTTCGACCGGAATTGATACCTCACCATTCAAACGCCGGCCATTTACAGTCGGCATCAAATCGACTAATAAGGCACCCGTTTCACCTGTTTTGCCAATGTGCAGGCTTACTGCTGTGATGTCGTCTTGAATGTCGACCATCAACCCTGCAACGGTCATTTTGCTTCGGTCGGGGCTGTAAATAAGGGTAAT
>JBBRWA010000130.1:0-15357 GCA_038246345.1 Chitinophagales bacterium | reverse complement strand
TAATCCACAAAAAAATCATCGCCATTCGCAAACTTCGGGGCCTTTCCCAACTTCAAGCTGCTGACCTTTCCAACATCTCCATCCGCACTTATCAAAGAATTGAATCTGGCCAAGCAACTGTAAGCATTGAATACCTCGACAGGATTGCCGCATGTTTTGATTGCAGCGTTCAAGAAGTTCTCCATTTTGATTTGGCAGACAATGAATTTTCACAACTCAATGATCCTGACCTTTCTGGAAAATATCAGGTGCTGGAATTGGAAAACAAACGGCTTAATAAACTGATTGTTTGGCTCAGTGACAAACTCAGCATTGGGGGGGCATTAATTTGATAATTTGATAATGAGATAATTTGATAATGATGGCGTTGGTGAAAACTAATGTGATAATTAACTAATGCGATAATTAACTAATGTGATAATCAGCTAATTTGATAATTTGGGCATTAGTGGGAATAGGGCGATTGGACGTTTTTGGGGATGGTTGATGCCAGCGTTATTTGATCAAATTGATATTGGAGCGCCACAGTGATGAAGCATCGCTGTGGCGCTTATTGGTTGGAGGTGTTTTTCCCTCAATAAGGATGTGGCAGTAGCTGTTTAAGCGCCCCATCGCCTCAATAGTGCTATACCCGTTTATTTGCTTCCAACTAAAAGTTTCCGGACGGCAAGATGCCCATCGGGAAACAACACTTCGGCGGCATAAAACCCGGGCGGCAGGTTGGTCGGTAGATCGAGGCAAAAAGCTGCATCAGTGGTATTTGAGGTTATCTGTTGGTCAAACCTCAACATGCCGCTCATATCCCAGAGCCTAAGTCGTTTTGCTTGTGTCTTTGTTTGCAGGCATACCTTATTGGATGCAGGGTTAGGGCTTATCCTTGCCCAAAAGTCAGTATTGGGGTCGTTTGGTATTTCATGGTAAGAACTAAGGGTTCCGTTGGTAACTTTCAACAAAAAACCTCGGGCTTGGCCGTCCCCAAAGATGTTCCAGGCTTGACCCACAAGGACAATGTCGTTGTTTTGGTCTACTTCCATGTCCCAAATCGCGAAAGTACCGTCGCCTTCGTAAGTAAAGTCCCATAACTTGTCATAAGTTGGTGAAAATTTTGCCACCCTGATCTTGTTTGGGACGGGCGGTTGAAAGGTATTGTTGCCTGAAATGACGTAGTTACCGTCCAGGTCTACGCGCATTTGGGAGCCAAGATTCATGCCCAGCGGTGGGTCGCTCAGCGGCACTGCTTCTACAAGATGAATACTGTCTCCATGCAAATCCAAGGTAGCAAATGCTGCATTATAAGGCCAGTTGAAATTCTCCTTGGCATAGCAAAATATCCTGCTACCGTCTGCCTCCAGGCAACTGTGCATACCCAGTGAGGTTATGTGCGTGCCATTGAATTCATAAACCAACGTAATGCCCACAACTTCCTTTACAAGATTGAACTCTTCGTCAACGATCAGGGAGTAATCACCAAATAGCTTTATAAAATAACGATCTAAAGATTCAATCCACAGGAATTCAAGCACGATACTTTTTAAGTAATCGCCTTTCAAGCGCTCAAATTTTTTGAACTTATAGTTTTCATCCAATCCAATATAGCAAATATAAGTGGTGATCGGAGACGTCGATACGGTTCGTCCATAGCCAAATCCCTCCCATGTGGACTTATATTTGTTGTATTTCATCATGTTCGTAAATACCGCCACATCGTTCTCTACCTGAACGGTATCAATGAGCTTTATTTCTTGCAACATTGTATCCAAGGAATAAGCGATAAAGAATCGTTTGCCATCACGGGTAGCGTTTCCAATATAAACATACCTGGTCGTGTCATCAAAAATGAAAGAACTGGAACTGATGGTGTACCCTTCGACAGAAGCTAGATTTTGTTGATGAATCGTTTGGCCTTTTTCATCTATAACAAAAGCTTTGTAGCCAGAAACGGTGCTTTGGGTAAAAGCAATGTTGTTGTTGGAAAGTATCGTCATTTCATTGATCAGGGAAGACCCTATATCGTTGGAGGAGTAGCCGACCAAAATGGTGTCTGGCTGGGCGAAAGCGATGTTGGCGAGAAAGACAAAAAGGGCGATCCGCAGGTGGTGGTTTTCCATTTTTTTATATTATTCCCGAGCGGTTTCAATGTATAACACTTGGGAAAGTAAAAATTTTATCTTGTGATTTTAGAATAGTAAACCCCGTTCTCAAAAACCAAGGTGTCCGGCGAATTTGGATCCCATTCCTGATGCTCTATGTATTTTATCATTGTGGCAGAAAAACGACCCCAAAATTCTTTTGTCTGAGGGTCAATCTTGTCTATGAATAGCACCACAGCACTATCGCCGAGCATAACATACTGATCTCCTGCAACATCGCCATCGTCAAGAAACGTGCTAAACCCCACGGTCATAGCCGAGTCAGGTAAGGTTCCGAATTCGGTTGGGTAGTCCAATGGGAAATACACTCCTTGCTTGAAGGGTACGTACCGAAAACTGAATTGTCCTCTTAAATAATTAGTACTGTTTAGATTGCTCAAAGTAAAAACAAACTTGCCAGGGTACATATTACTTGTAATAGCTCCGCAGGTAGCTGTCCAGGGCAACCCATTCTTAGTGGCAGAGGCATCCCCCCAGGTCTCTAAGTCTATTGCGTATAGATATTCAGGTTTTTCTTTGCAGGCTTGAAGCCAAAAAACGATGAAAATGAAGAATAATAGGTGCTTTTTCATGGTTGGATGTTTTATTGCTGTTGGTCGTAACTTATTCCTTTGGAAACATTTGAAACCAATCTTTCAAACTAGCAGAAAGCGTGAGCCTCCGAACATTACAGTCTTTTTGTGCTGCGAATACGACATAATTAGTGCATGTAAAGACTACATTGACACACATAATTCCAATTTAGTTGTCTGACAACGAATTGTTTTTCACATTTGATAATTTAATTGAACAGTTTTAGGAAGCCGCCACAATTCACCTTTACAAGGTCGCTTCCTTTGAAAGGAAAACGCTTCCAATTACTTATCCTATTTTTGCCAAAGCAACCCCAACCCCACAACGCCCCATTATCACATTATCGAATTATCAAATTATCACATTAAGTGAATATCGAAATCATCTCCGCCGGCGCCGGATCAGGCAAAACCTACACCCTTACACAGCGCATGGTCGCTTTGTTGGAGGGAGGGGTACAGCCGGCTGGTATCCTAGCCACCACCTTTACCAAAAAAGCAGCGGCGGAATTGCAGGAGCGCGTACGCCTGAAACTGCTCGAAACGGGCATGACGGAAGCCGCCAACGAACTGGGCGAAGCGCTTATCGGCACCGTGCACAGTATCGGCACACGATTGCTGCAGCGCTTTGCCTTTGAGGCGGGCGTGTCGCCGCTGGTGGAAATAATTGCCGATGGCGACGAACAACGGCTGTTTAACGAATCGCTCTCGCAGGTGCTCACAGAGCAGCGCATCGAGCGCATGAACCTGCTGGCCGACCGCCTGGGCCTCACCAAAAAATCATACGGCGACAGCTTCGATTGGCGGCGCGATATCCGCACCCTCACCGAAGTGGCACGTGCCAACAACTTCTCCAAAAAAGTACTGGAAACCAGCAAAATGCGCTCCTGGGAAAGCTTTGAACGCCTGCTTTCGCCTGCCCAAACAACCGACCCCATCGTGTGGAACAACCGCCTCAACTCGGCCATCGACCAAACGGTAGCGGCCCTGGAAGCCAATGAAGCCGACAGTACCAAAGTGACCAAGGATGCCATTGAGGTGCTGAAAAGCTTCCAAACCCAGCTCAAGTTTCGGGGGGAATTGCACTGGCACGAATGGGTGAAAATCGCCAAAACAAATGTCGGCGCCAAAAGCCGCGACCTGATGGAAGCCCTGCAAAACCTCGCGCTCAGCCACGACGAGCACCCACAATTCCGCGAAGACGTGAAAGGCTACATCGACATCGTGTTCGACATCGCTACCGATGCCCTCGGCGAGTTTGAGCAGTACAAAAAGAAACGCGGCCTCATCGACTACACCGACATGGAAACCTACGTCAGCAAGCTGCTGCGCAATGATTCCGTGCGGGAAACCCTGCGCCAGGAAATTGGCCTGCTGCTGGTCGACGAGTTTCAGGACACCTCCCCAATTCAGCTCGATATTTTCCTGCAACTCAGCCAATTGGCCACGCACTCCATCTGGGTAGGCGATCCCAAGCAAAGCATTTATGGTTTTCGAGGTGCTGATCCGGCGTTGATGCAGGCCATTATTACGGCCTCTGGCGGTGTGAAGGATGAGAATATCCTCAAAAAATCGTGGCGCAGCCGGCCTGATATTGTACATGCCGTGAATGCTATTTTTACGAAGGCATTTACGGAATTGCCCGCGGAACAAGTGGTGCTATCACCAGCATTTACCCCCCCTGCCCTACCTGAAGGGGGGGTAAGCGCTGCGTTGCAGCACTGGCATTTTCGTTCCGAAATTGACGAGCGCCGCCCCCCTGGCAGCCCCTGGATGGAAAACTGCATTGCCGATCAGATCAGCACCTTTTTGGAACGCAAGCCATTGATCTACAATAAAAAAAGAACAGAGACGCGGGCAGTGCGCCCCGGCGACATAGCCGTGCTGTGCCGCAACAACAGCGGCTGTCTGGCCGTTGCGGATGCCCTGCACCGGGCGGGGCTGAAAGCCTCCATCAGTCGGGCAGGACTGTTTGAAACCCAGGAAGCAAAACTCGCCCTGGCTTGTTTGAAATACCTCCTTACCTCCTCCGACAACCTGAGCGTGGCCGAAATATTGCTGCTCACGGGCGGCATGGATTTGGAGACCATGGCGAACGACCGACTGGAATATCTGTACCAACAGGAGCAGGAAAAAACCAGCATCCGCTGGGCTTCCGACAACTGGTACATCAAAACCCTGAATGAGCTCCGGCCCCGCACTGCCGACCTTTCTGCTTCTGAAATCCTGGGCTTGGTACTCGAAGAGCTCGACCTGCGCAGGGTGGCAGTACAATTCGGCAACCCCAACCAGCGCCTCGACAACCTCGACCGACTGCGCCGTTTCGCGCTCGACTACGAATCGGCTTGCAACCGCCTGCACTCTGCGGCCTCGCTGGGCGGTTTTTTGCTCTGGGTAAATGAAGTAGGCCGTGCCGATCAGGACTGGCAAGGATCCGGCGAAAGCGACGACGCGGTGAAAGTGCTCACCTACCACCGCAGCAAGGGCCTTGAATATCCCGTGACGATATGCCACAACCTCGACCAAAATTTGAAAGAACAGATTTGGGGCTTAAACCTCGTCTCTGAAGTGGACACCCCCGACCTGAATGACATTTTGGGCAACCGCTGGTTGCGCTTTTGGGTGAATCCCTACAACGACCAATTGGGCAGAACCCGGCTGGAAGAGGCTCTGCACCAAACCCCGGAATGGGCGGCTGCCCGGCGCGCGGCACAGGAGGAAGAAGCACGGTTGCTGTATGTGGGCTTCACCCGCGCCCGCGACTACCTCGTGTTCCCCAGTTCGCAAAAAGGTACAAAATGGCTCAACCGCGTGTTCAACCACGGCGATGAGAGCATCCCGACCCTCGACCCGCATTCCGATGAAACGCCTTTTTACCACGAAAACATGCCGATTCACTGCGAAACGGAGCTGCTTTTCAAAGCCCGGGATTTTCCAGAAGCGCTGCCCGATATTACGCCCATCGTGTTCTTTGGCGATCGGAAAGGTAAGCACCAGGGCTTCCGTTCTACCTTGTTAATCGATCATCAGCGGGAAATGCTGCCAGGTTTTGAGCCGCAATGGGCCGAACCACAGGCCTGGGGATCCTGGCTGGAATTCAAAGGCGATTACATGCCCGCGATGGGCAAAGCGGTGCAGGCTTTGTTAGCCGTAAATATTCAAAACATGGATTTATCGGAGAGGACGACAATGATAAAGCAGCAATTGGAAATCCGTGGGATTACGGAATCGCTCTCCGCCAATGCGGTATCCCAACAAATGGAGGTGTTTCAGCAATGGCTGGAAAAGCGCTTTTCACCCACATGCCATGTTGCTAAATTTCCCTTGGAGGGCCTTGTGAACCAGCGCCAATTAAAAATCGAAGCCGATCTTTTCCTGGAAAATGAGCAGCAAGTAGCGGTAATATTATTTGCCGGATTTGCCGAGGGCATGAAAAAATGGAAAGCGCAGGCGCAGGCGTTGGCACCTTTGGCAGGCTGGACGCAGCATTTATTGCAGTACCTTAACCCTGGCAAAAAAGTGGAGATTTTGCTCGTGCTTCCGTTTGAGGGGATAAGTATTTTGTTGGAAAACAAAGCTTAGTGCCTCCTGGCCTTTGTCCCCTCCTGGCCTTAACCGCCGCCATGCTAATTGCCCTGCTTCCTTCCTTTCGTATCAACAACAAAGGGCAGACATTGTCATGTCTCAAGTACTAAAAATACTGATCCAGCGCATAATTATACGGTTTGGGCAGCATTTCTACTCAATACTGGCTAGTTTGTCCTACTTTGGTTTGTAATTTCATAGCTGCTATGCACACCAAAACGTTTCTTTACCTCAGTTGCTCCTGCTTGCTGCTCATGGCTGCCGGGAATAAGTGGGTGCCCCCAGCAAAATATCAATGTATTAACGGAGCGGTTACCCTTAAATCAGTGGCAACACTGGAGCTTATTCAAGCCAGAAGCAACAGGTTGCGCGGGGTTATCGACACAGACAAGCAAACGTTTGCCTGGACTGTTGATGTCCGCTCGTTCGAAGGTTTCAACTCTCCCCTACAGCGGGAACATTTCAATGAAAACTACATGGAAAGTGATCATTATACCCAAGCTAGTTTTATAGGAAAAATAATTGAAAACATTGATTTTGAAGCTCCTGGCACACAATCGGTGCGTGCAAAAGGCAAATTAACCCTTCATGGCACCGAACAGGAACGCATTATCAAATGCCAGTTGGAGAACAAAGGTGGCAAGCTCTACATAAAATCCAGTTTCACGGTGCCAGTGGCAGAGCACAATATTGAAATACCGAAAATTGTGCACCAGAAAATAGCGGAGGAGATAGAGGTGATGGTGGAGGCGGTTTTGGAAAACAAATGGTGATTTGAACAAACAACTTTCCATATTTCTCCTTTTAGTGTGCTTGCAAACGCAGGCCCAATCCCCTGTTGTGCGCCTCCATGCTACACAGGACCTAGGAGGTTTGCACTTCACCACCGTTTACCAAGACAGCCACGGCTGGCTTTGGCTTGGTGCCGAAAACGCCGTGTACCGCTACGATGGCCTGGAATTTATGCCCCTGAAATTTCCCGAAAAAATGGAAGCGACTCCGGCCACAGCCTTGTTCGAATCCAATGGCCGGCTTTGGGTGGGCTTCGACAATGGTGTGATCGCTTTTTTACCCAATGCCAACAGCGTAATGCCTGTCACGACCGGCGACATGGAGGAAAACCTGCGGCGGGCGCCCACATTGACCATCTGGGAACCCGAAGAGGGCTTGCCTGCTGCTCCTATCAAGGGTATTATCGAAGACAAAATGGGCGCTTTGTGGATCGGCACTTACGGAGAGGGTCTGTATGTCTGGAAAAATGAGCGTTTATATCAATTTAACCAATCCGACGATGGCCTGGCCAGCGATGATATTTATGCGATGACCATGGATCAAAATGGCCGGATTTGGGTCGCCACGGATGCTGGAATTAGTATTTGTGCCATGCCGGAGCAAGGGGAAAAGAAGGTACTCAACCTGACAAAATCTGATGGCCTGCCCGACGAAATCATCACTGCGCTCAGCACCGACAATCAAGGCAATATATGGGGTGGCACGGACGAAAAAGGCATTTTTCGCTATAATTTTGCAACAAACAGCATCGACTATGTAAGCCAGGCCTGGGGCTATGGGGCCGTCAGCAGCCTGAAAAATTTTGGCAGCGGCGAGCTTTGGATTGGCACAGAAAAGCATGGCATCATCCGCATGGATGTTAATTCGGGGGAAACAGGGGCCATGCCAACAGGACATGCTTTGGAAGGCGTAAAGGTGCGCGCAATGTGCAAAGACCGGGAAGGATTGCTTTGGTTGGTTGTCAACCAAGGCGCCTTATATTCCTCCAACTTGCGATTTACACGCCAGGAAACGCCATTTTCCCATATCCAGGCCATTTGTACCGGCACAAATCGCCAATTCTGGGTTGGCACACGGGAGGGTTTGTTCCTGCGAAAACCAGGTAGCTTTGTGTCGGTGTTGCCAACCAAGGAAAACGTTGTGTCCTTGTGGGAATCGCCCCTGGATGGCACTATTTGGGCAGGAACGCTGGGGAACGGGGTGTTTTTGATAGAACGAGATGGCCGAACATGGCGACATTTACCGGAACGGGAAACCCAGGTAAACAGCAGCGTGTTGTCCATTTCTGGCGATAAAGAACACGTATGGTTGGCCACCCTTGATGGGATGAGCGTGCTGAATGCAACCACGCTTAAACCTGAAAAAGGCATTTTGCAAGATCAACTGGCCTCCAACTATGTGTACAAAGTGCTGACGGACAGCCGTGGCAGGGTTTGGTTTGGCACGGATGGAGAAGGTTTGGTGCTGTATGAAAAGGGCCAGTTCAAAGCCTATTCAACAGCAAACGGCGACGACTTGCGCACCATTTACAGCATTGCCGAAGATCGCTTGGGAAATATTTGGTTCAGCACTGCCCGGAGTGGCTTATTTAAGTTTGACGGTCAGCAATTCACCCGATATACCACCGCCAGCCACCTCCACAGCATGGCCATCACAGGTTTGGCTGTAGACGGCAACAACCAGGTCATCATTGGTTATGAAGATGGTTTTGACGTGCTAAATCCCAATCGATTTGACCATGTTAACTTTTGTGGGGCAAAAACAGGTGTGCCTACCATAGAGGTCAACCTGAATGCCTTGTGGACCGATGCGCAAGGCCATGTTTGGCTGGGTGGTCAAAATGGAATTGTCAGGTCAGCAGCTTATAAAGAGCCCATTATCGACGACCCGCAACCAGGCATAACCGGCGTATCTGTTTTCTTGCAATCTATTGATTTTCAGAAAAAAAATATTTTTGAATACGATCAAAACAATTTCTTGTTCAACTTTATTGGACTTTGGTACACCGATCCAGAATCGGTGCGCTACCGGTATCGTTTGGAAGGCTTTGATCCAGAATGGAAAATATCCAAAGACCATACCGCTTCATATCCCAGGCTGCCACCCGGAAACTATATATTTAGGGTGCAGACCAGTGAACACGGCAACTTCACAAATGTACCGGAAGCTATTTGGTCTTTTAAAATTAAAACCCCGTTTTGGAATCGTTGGTGGTTTATTCTGCTGGCAGGAGCTTTAACCAGTGGCTTGTTCGTTGCTTACGTACGTGCCCGCGAGGCGCGGCTGAAGCGGGAAGACCGCCTGAAGCGAGAAAATGTGGAATCACAATTTGAAACCCTGAAAAGCCAGATCAACCCACATTTTTTGTTCAACAGCTTCAATACCCTCATCACCATTATCGAAGAAAATCCTAAGATTGCGGTAGAATATGTGGAGCACTTGTCCGATTTTTATCGAAGTATCATCGTATATCGGGAACGCGATTTCATCAAAGTTTCGGAGGAAATGGAGCTGGTGCGCAGTTTCGACTTTCTGTTGAAAAAACGCTACGAAGACGGCTTCCTCCTTGTCGACCGATTAAATGGCATAGAAGGCAAGGTAATGCCGCTTTCCTTGCAAATACTGCTGGAAAATGCCGTCAAACACAACATTATTTCCGTTTCAAAACCCTTGACCGTCGAAATTTTTGAGGAAAACAACCACATCGTCGTGCGGAACAACATCCAACGAAAAATTAAACCCGAAGCCAGCACCCATTTTGGCTTGCAAAGCCTTATAAACCGCTATAAATTATTAGGAGAACGACCCATCAGCGTGGAGGAAAACAACGCGTTTTTTACAGTCAGGCTACCTTTGTTTAAGTGATGAGTGATGAGTTATGAGTTATGAGTTATGAGTTATGAGTTTGCCCATTATTGGTTGTCAAGTTTGGTATTGAGTTTCAGCAAGTTTGGTTCGGTGTCCATTTACTGGCCCAAAGTGCTGAAAAACCAATGCCAATCCAAAGCTCAAATGCCGTGCACCCGTCCACCGACAACCGTCCACCGTAATAAAAATTGCTAAAAGTGCTGAAAAACCAATGCCAATCCAAAGCTCAAATGCCGTGCACCCGCCTATCGTCCACCGTCTACCGTCCACCGCAATGAAAGTACTACTTATTGAAGATGAAAATGCCGCCGCCAGAAGGTTGGAAAAACTGGTGCTGGAGATAGCACCCGAAGCGCACGTGCTCGATCGGCTCGATAGTGTGGAATCGGCAGTGCTTTGGCTAAAAAACAATCCGCCGCCAGCGCTCATCTTGCTGGATATTCACTTGGCTGACGGCTCTTGTTTTGAGATATTTCAGCATGTCAAGGTGGTTTCCCCCATCATTTTTACCACTGCTTACGATGAGTATGCCTTGCAAGCATTTAAGGAAAACACCGTTGACTATTTGCTTAAACCAATAAAAGTCAATGAATTGCAGGCGGCTATAGAGAAATTTAAACGCCTGCACCAAAGTCCGCCGGCATTGGATTATAAAAAATTGTCGGAAACCTTGATGAAGCAAGGCGGCACCACTTACCTGCGCCGGATGCTGATCCGCTTCAGCAACAGTTTCAAACTGATCGACATGAGTGATGCTGCTTATTTTTACAGCAAAGACAAAATCACTTTTTTGGTCAGCCGCAGTAATGGCAAGCGCTTCCCGGTCGATTATCCGCTCGACAAACTGGAAGGTACCCTCGACCCCGAAGTGTTTTTCCGGATCAACCGCCAGTTTATGATCAATATAGCTGCCATCAAAGAAATGCAGCCTTATTCCAAGAGCAGGGTAAAGGTGTTGCTTGAACCTCCCATTGATGGAGAAACGATTGTAAGCACGGAGCGGTCTTCGGATTTTAAGCAGTGGCTGGTGGGGGCAAGTTGATAGTTGTTCGTTCTTCGTTGATAGTTGATAGTTCTTCGTTGATAGTTGTTGCTTTGCTTGGAATTGCGTTTCAGCACCTCTTGTCATTTGCGCACTAATAAACACGAGTCATCCCTTATTTTATGGAAGAAAAAACGGGTGTAAACTTGGGCGTTTGTGTATACTTATTGGTCGGACGATGAAAAATTGTCAGACCAAATGGCCCTCGCCCGACCACTTTTCGTGGTCGGACGAATAAGTAAAAACGAATGCAACCGATTCGCCTAGTGCCGAGCCCTTCCATCTAAAAGCACCAAGGATTCCCGAAAATAAGGGATGACCCATGTTCTTTACAAACAAGCGAAACAAGCGTTTATTGCTTCACCACCACCACTTTCCGCACCATCACTCCCGCATCGCCGCTGAGCTGCAATTTATACACGCCCGAGGGTAAAGCCGCTGTTTGGATGCTGATTTTCCGGTTGGGGCGCGCAAATTTTTCGGTATAACATTCCCGTCCATCAGCATCAAAAAGTTGCAGCAGCAGTGCCGCAGCTGGTGCCTTTTCAAATTCCAGGTGCAATTGATCGTTGGCCGGGTTTGGGTACAATTTCAGTCCATAAGAATTGTCCAGGTTCTGCGTCCCGGAAGCCAGCGCAACTGTTACCTCCTGTTGGTAGGTGGCATTGCAGCTGCCGTTCGACACGGTAAGTACTACGGTATAGGTTCCGCTGCTGGCATAGTTGTGGCTTGGGTTTTGGAGCGTGGAAACAGTCGTTCCATCGCCAAAATTCCAGGCCCAGGAACTTGAATTCCCAATTGAACCATCGCTGAAGCTGGCGGTGAGGCCGTTTGTGGTTACATTAAAGTTGGCAACCGGCACCGGCAATACATTCACCATGACGCCGCTCGGGATACTGGCGCAACCTGTTTCCTGGATCTCCCAGTCGTAGAAATAATAGTAGAAGATGAGGGCGTTTGAGCCCGTTGCGTTGGAACTGTATATCCGAAGCAGGTTCGGCACCGTATAGGGATACCCGGTTCCGGCATTGTTGCGGTACAGGTTTTGGCTGATGTTGCCAAGGCTGTACAAACCAGCGGCGGGAATTTCCATGTTTAAGGTCACCCGGGAGGCACCATCGGGGACATTGACGGTTACTTCCTGTACCACCGCACCCGTGCCATCATAAAGGCTGAAGGTCCTGCTGGCAGCACCTTGCGCGTACACCAGCACAGAAAGCAGCTTGAAAGGCGCGTATGCCTCAAACAGCAGCCGACCATCAAATCCGGTGTTGTGGTTGCCGCCACCACCCAAAGTATTGTCAACTGGCCCACCATGAAGCACTGGCTTTTCTTCCAATTGTTGCACCGAATAGCTGGTGTTCGCCGTCAGCGTCGGGGTTTGGAAGGCTTGTCCGGTATACACCAAATTGCCATTTTCGCGCCACTCGACAATATTGCCGGGGGCTGAAATGGCCTGGAGGGTTGTACTTGAGCCGGCACAAACAGTTGTGGTGCCAGAAATCATCGGCACCGCTGGCGGCAGGTAGGTCACCGAAAGCGAAAAGGTGTCGGCACCCAAAGTATTCCCAACAATCAGGGTCACCGGGAAGGTGCCCGCCACGGCATATACATGGGAGGGGCTGGTTTCGGTGCTGGTGTTGCCATCTCCAAAATTCCAAAGCCAGGTTTGCGGGGTGGCGGTGGATTTGTCCGTGAAATGGAAAATCCCGAAACAGGAAGTCGTTGTATCCGAGACAAAATTGGCTATGGGTGGAGCGGTAGCTATTTGGCAAATGCTGGGCAGGTCAAATGCCGGGCTCTCATCTCCTGCAACGCCCGCACTGCCGGCACTGGCACTAAAGCCCATGCCCCGGCCAGCGAAAGCTTTCCAAATGAGGCAGCGATGCGCATTGTTGTACAACATTTCATCCGCCTTCAGTATGCCGTCTCTGGCGTCGAGGAAGCTGGGGCCGCAGGCTTGGAGTTTCATGCCTTCAATCACCAGGTTCATGGCTGTGTTGTTGCCTGCTGTTCCGTTCAACCAATCAGGGTTAAAGCCTTCTGCCTCGATTAATTTCCAGGTCATGTCCCACAAAACCTGGCACCATATCTCGCCGACATTGTGTACCCCGGTACTGAATGCCAGATCGCCGTAGGTCTGCGGATTGACCGCCATATCGGTAGAATAGGGGTAACGCCGGATGCCTGATCCGGTTGTGGCCTGACCAGTCGCGTAGGTGCCTATGCCCCTGGATTTGGAGCCGACATCCCCGGATTTGATGGTCATGATCAGGGCCAGCCAGTCGCTCCAGCCTTCGCCGCCTTGTTCTCCGTTGCTCAGGCAATTAGAGTTCCCGGGCCCTCCGGTCAGGCGGTTCGACAATCCATGGCCATATTCGTGCGAAACAATTCCATTATCGAGGGAGCCGTCCAGATCCACATTGTTGGAGGATGGCGGTTTTAGGGTTACATTGACGGCGTTGCCGGCGTTGAGTTGTGCTTTCAGCAGATCCCCGTCGGCCTTAGAAATCATAACTGATGGAATATTGACATTGCCGGTTCCGCCCATGGTCGTGGGGGCTCCAGCGGAATTGGTGATGACAATAACCGCAATGGCACCGGATGCTTCCGCAGCAGCGACTTTTACCACGAACGTGCACAGGCCGCGATCCACCACCGCAATTTTACCGCTGATGGCCGCCCCATTGACAATTGATTCGCAGCCATCGGTCGTTGGGTCAACACCATCGTTTACGAGTACGATGTCGCTGGTAATGGGGCTTAGCAGTCCGGGCCCAAACCCCGCTTCAACGGCGGTATAGGTGCCTGCCACACTTGCAGGTCCATTGACCAACATATCGGAGGGCGCAGAATTGGTCCACAGGTACATTTGCATGGTCCCATTGTTGCCATCGTTTGGGGTTGAAAAGTTGGCATTGTTGGTGCCGCCGCCATCCTGTGCTTCTGCATTGACGTAATCGTTTCCGGCGCCGTCATTTGAATAGTTTGTTTGCTGAAAATTGCCCGCAGCTTCATCAAAACCATGCAGGTGCAGGATATCGTGGAGCATGTTGTTGACGTAAAACAGGTTGGTAATAATGGCATCCTGGTTCACGATGGGCTGCTGGTTGGGGTCTAGTGGAAAATCAAAATTCAGGCTGGCGCCGCCGTCCGGGGAATAGCCAGGCGAATTCTGATTGTTGCGGTCATCATACGCATGTACATTGTTGCCTCTGGTAATCGTGTACTCAGGGCCAACCATTCCATCGATATCATGCCATCCGAAAGGGGAAGCCTCCGGAGAGCCTGGATCCACTTGCACCGTTCGGGGGCCAAAATTAGGCGCTTCCAATGGAAACTCAAATACCCTATAGCTTGCTGTACCATTCCCGGCTGGTAGCTTGCCCGCTGTTTCCAGAGGGCTGCCCGTTGCAGGCTGCAGTAATTCCGAAGTCGCAGGCGAATCAAAATCACAATGAAGGGTCCAGTTATTTTTTTCCAAAAAAGAACCGTCTTTGGCGTCGATCCGGATATTCCACCAATCCGGGCTGTTTAGGGGAGCGATGGTCACATTCCAGCCAAGCCGCAGGGTATTTTCCAGCAGTACATAATACAAGCTTACTTCAATAGGCTTCCTGGAGACATCGGCTTGTAGAAAAGTGTATTGGTGTTGTGCCTGATTTTCAGCTTGTAAAGAAGGCCTGTTGTTGGATTGAATACCCAGATGTTCCAGGGCTGCTTTGATGGCTTGCTCGGGTTGGAGTGCCGGGCTGGTGCCAGTCGTCATGGCGGTGGCATCGGCATAGAATCGGTTGGCAAAGCTCAGTACTTTGCCATCACGGATGGCCATGCTGCTCACGGCGTTAAAAATGCGAATCCCGCTGATTTCCTGTTGTATATATGTGTGGGTAATTCCCGTTTTTTTGTCGCTGTACTGGTCGGAAATACCCCATTCGGAAATATCCCGAGCGGTCAGTTTATGTTGCTCTTTAGCCGCTTGAAGGCCGTTTTGAATAATCTCCTGCATTTGTTGCGCAACGACAGAAACGCTGGCTGTCGCCATAGCAAACAGCAGCAGGAAAAATTTGACAGGAAAACATTGGGACATAAGATAAAGCGATTTAGTGGAAAAACCTATTGTTTGGCAGAGGGCAAATGTAGGAAACTGATGATTTGCGCTTGGAGACAAAGTAAGGAAATGCTCAAATGGTACAGAGTTGGCAGATGTAGTTCCAGTCGGGTGATATGGGTGCTGAATCGCTTCAGTTCGTCGATAAGCAGGTCGGTTAGTTTGTCGTTGTAAGCATCATGGACGGTGATGTTATGGTCTGTATTGATTTGAATGAGCATGTATTTCAATTAAATT
>JBBRWA010000129.1:0-15384 GCA_038246345.1 Chitinophagales bacterium | reverse complement strand
GGCGACCCATGGAAATCTACGATCGTGAAGATCAATCCAACGGATCCGTTGGCGACGAACTACTCGATCTACTACAATCCGAACGCGAACTGCTACACGTATAAACAGATCATCAAGATCATCGACAACCAGGCGCCAACGTCTGAGTGCCCGGCATCTCCGGTGACCGTTTGTGACCTGACGCCGAACGATCCACAGCTTTGGAACCAGATGTACTGGTGGGACAATGCCAACCAGAGCCACGACCTCTGCGAAGCACCATCGGATCTCTGCCTGACGGCGACGGACGCTTGCTCCGGCTCGAACATCAACATCGAGTACCAGTTGTTCCTTGACCTTGACGGCGATGGCATGATGGAGACGGTGGTGAACAGCACGCAGTTGGGCAACCAACCTGGCGGCCTGGGCTGGAACAATATCAACTTTGGCAACTTCAGCGGTGTGGGCGTATCGCGCCAGTTTGACGGTCGCCCTGTTCCGACGAACCAGAAATGGGGCTTTGCAATCCAGGAGACTATCAACGGCAACAAAAAGACTGCTTGTGTGAAGTTCAACACCTTCCAAGCACAGGGCACCTTCGTGACCCCACAACTGCCACACGGCACCCACAAGATCAAGTGGTTCGTGTCTGACGGTTGCGGCAACGAGAGTGTGTGCGAGTACACGATCATCATCAAAGACTGCAAGGCACCAACAGTGGTATGCCTCAACGGCCTGAGCGTGAACATTATGCCAACGGGTATGATCCAGTTGTGGGCGACCGACTTCCTGCAATATGCAGAAGACAACTGCACCCTGAATCCATACTTGAAGTACGGCATCCGCAAGTGCGGCACCGGCACAGGTTTCCCAGTGGATGCGCAAGGCAACCCGATCACGAACGTGACATTTGATTGCACAGAGCTTGGCACCCAGTGTGTGGAGTTGTGGGCGATCGACTTGGCAGGCAACGCAGACTTCTGCGAGACGTATGTCATCGTACAGGACAATGCAGGCACCTGCGGCGTGAATGGGACAGTCTCTGTATCCGGTGCGCTGAAGACAGAGCCAACAGGCGGTGCAGTAGGCATTGCGGAAGCGATGATTGAGCTGGTCGTTCAATCGCCACAATCAGGCAATTCGATCGTCAATAACACGAGCAACAACAGCGGGTTGTACAATTTCAACAACATCCCCACGGGTTCTGACGTAACGGTTACGCCGACAAAAGACGACAACCCGCTCAATGGTGTCACGACTTATGACCTGGTATTGATGTCCAAGCATATTTTGGGTATTGAGCCATTAAACACCCCGTACAAGATGATCGCCGCGGACGCGAACAAGTCCAACTCGATCACCACCTTTGACATCGTAGAAATCCGCAAGCTAATCCTGGGTATCTACCAGGAATTGCCGAGCAATACTTCATGGCGTTTTATAGACAATGCCTACGTGTTCCCGAACCCAAACAATCCATTCCAGACAGGGTTCCCGGAGAACAAGTCGTACATGAATATTCAGATGCCGGAAACTGCCCAGGATTTCGTGGGTGTGAAGATTGGTGATGTGAACAACACCGTAGTTGCGAACACCCTGGTGCAATCGGACGATCGCACAGTTGGCACATTGTTGTTTGATTTGACAGATCGGGACGTGAAAGCTGGCGAGACCTTTGAAGTGTCTTTCAAAGCTGCGGATAAAACGCAGGGCTTCCAGATGACGTTGAATCTGAACGGCCTGGAAGTGGCAGAACTCATAAGCAGCGATAATGTAAATGCAAGCAACTTTGGTGTGTTTAGCGATGCGCTGACCGTATCAATTGACAAAGCTGACGCGTTCACGGTAACGTTCCGCGCCACGAAAGCAGGTAAGTTGAGCGAGATGTTGGGTGTATCCAGCCGCATCACGAAAGCTGAAGGCTATGGAGTGCGGAATGCGGACTTCGGAGTGCGGAATGCAGAACGCTTAGACATTGCGCTTCGCTTCAATGGCAAGACAATTGCCGGCATCGGCTTCGAGCTGTACCAGAATCAGCCAAACCCATTCGTGAACAAGACATTTGTTGGCTTTAACCTCCCGGAGGCGGCAACGGCGACATTGACTGTTTATGATGAGACGGGTCGTTTGGTGTTCACGCAGAAAGGCGACTTTGCAAAGGGCTACAATGCCATTTCCTTGGATCGCGGACTGTTGAACACGACGGGTATCTTGTACTATACATTGGAAACTGCGACAGATGCGGCGACTAAGAAGATGATACAGACGAAGTAACGCTAACACCAACCTTTGGTTGGCAAGTAGGTTAGCAAGTAAAAACTAATGGCTGTTGCTCATTTTTTGAGTGACAGCCATTTTTTATGCTTAATTTTGCACTAGGTAAACTGATCCAAAAACAAAACGATGACCTGCTCTGATTACGCTTACAGCAATCATTCAATCACCCAAATGTTCAATAGCGGCATTTCAGCGGATGAAATAGAGGGCGCAATAACAAATGGTGAAAAAATATAGGACTACCCAAATGACAAACCATATCCAAGTTGCCTGATTTTGTATTTCATACGTCAAAGACCTGACGAACATGCGTTCGTCAGGTCTTTGTTTTTCAAGAAACTGGTGGACTCGGCACTAGAAATTCAGTGATTACTGCTGGTACCATTTCTTCTTGCTTTTCTTTTCTGATTTCTTCCAGAACTTCCAATTCGGCTTTTTGCGCTCGCGCTTTTCAATGATGTACCGTGCAGAAATAGCCGCGCCGTTCCAGTCCAAAGGATGTACCTGGTCGCCAGCGAGGTGGAGTTCTGGCTTCAAATCGACAGACAGGTTGAGGCGGCCGAAAGTCACTTCGAGGCCAACAATACCCGTGAGACCGAAAACATTGTTTTGTATTACATTCGCTTCACGGTTGGCATTGGCCTGCCAGTAGTAGTGGGCACCAGCACCAGTGTAAAAGTTGACGCCACGGAAAAGAATCTTGTGGTGTTTTTCAAGAAGCAAGGTTGCGCCCAAGTCATTAGAAAGCAGGGGCGTGTGCAGAATCCCCTCAGCTGTCCAACCATTTTTAATATACTGTTGTAAAGTAAGGTTGAATCCTTGGTCGAAACGGACGCCAGCTGCCGTTTTGTACTTTTGGCTGAAAGCAGGCAGTGAAAGCAGGGTGATAAAAGCCAGTGTTAGGGGAGCAGCAAGGATGTTTTTCATAATTAGATGTATTCCGTTTTAGATTGAAACCGCAGAAAAAACGGCGCAGCAAAGCGGCTATTTTCAAGCTAAAGATTGTTTAAGGGGAATTTAACGGAAAGGGGCGTTACATTTGGCGGATTAGCCCTGAAACGTTAAAATTTAAGATTTTGCCCCCTTACAAACATGACGAAGTTTATTTTTCGCTTGCGGCAGTTTTTCAAGTTTTACAGCGCGGCCGTTACCAAATACCAATTGCATTCCCCATTTGTCTACGAATTGGCCGAAACTGTTTTGGACGATAAGCGTTGGTATTATGCCTTCCGAGACGTGGAAATGCTGCGGGGCAAAATGTTGTCGAGCGATATTGTCCTAAACATTCGGGATTTTGGTACCGGAGAAGACCGAAAAGAGCCCTTGAGAAAAATGGTCCGTCGCGCAGCGAGCACTACTCGTCAGGGGCGGCGGCTTTTTCGTCTTGCAAACTGGGCCAATCCCCATACCATGCTCGAACTTGGCACTTCTGTGGGTATTGGCAGCATGTACTTGATTTCAGGTGCTGGCGCAGCAAGCATGGTAAGTCTTGAAGGCTGCCCTGAAACAGCGCATGTAGCACGCACCAACCTTGAACTGGTGGGGTTGCAGGGAAAAGTAGACATTCGAACAGGGCCATTTGATCAGACCTTACAGCCTGCGTTGGAGCACTTGAAGGAAGTAGATTTCGTATTTTTTGACGGCAATCACCGCACCGCACCAACACTGGAGTATTTTGAAAAATGCCTACAGTTTGCGCATAAGAAAACAGTATTTGTCTTAGATGATGTGCATTGGTCGGCAACCATGGAGGCCGCCTGGTCGCAGATTCAACAACATCCACGCGTGACGCTTTCAATTGATTTTTTTGGCCTTTCGCTGGTATTTATCAACCCTGATTTCAAACAGAAACAACATTTAAAAATCGTGCCTTCCAGCTGGAAAATATGGAAATTTTATTAAACCCTACATGCCTTAACCTCGGATAACGCCCTTGCAACTCGACCTTTCATACCGCCAAATCTGGCGCATTTCAGCGCCCATCATGCTTGGCTCTGCTGCGCAAAACGTCATTGCGCTCAGCGATGCTGTATTGTTGTACCATTTGGGGGAGCCGGAATTTGCAGCCGTCGGGTTTGTAGGCGTGTTTTACATCACCATCGCCGCCATCGGTTTTGCGTTTTCCAGGGGTGGACAGATCATGATTGCACGCAGGATGGGTGAAGGCCGCCCAGGCGCGGTGGGGCATACTTTCCACTCCATGCTGTTATTCGAGTTGTTGCTGGCCGTCATTATGTGGGCATTTATGCATTATGGCACGGCCTGGTTTTTCCAGTTTTTTCTGGAGCACTCCCCCGAAATTTATCAAAAAAGTCTTGAATACATCCATTATCGCTCTTTTGGCGTGTTTTTCAGTTATGGCGGGGTTGCATTGATCGCCCTATATTCTGGTATCGCGCGGCCCGGCATCATTTTCATTGATACCCTGATTTTGGCCGTGATAAATCTGGTACTCAATTACGGCTTCATTTTCGGGAATTTTGGATTGCCTGCTATGGGTATTGGCGGATCCGGCCTGGCCAGCAGCATTGCAGAAGGCGTGGCATTCTTCGTATTCGTGGTGTACATGTTTTTTGATAAAAAGAACCGCGCACTGAACATATTTACCTTTCCAGAACCAGATTGGCCCATGATCCGGCAACAGCTCAGAATCTCTTTGCCGGTGGTGGCCCAGGCGGCAATTGGTCAGGGAAGTTGGGTGTTTTTTTTCGGCATGGTGGAGAATTTGGGCGAGCGTTCGCTGGCCATTTCAAACCTGGCACGCACCGTTTACTTATTGTTATCCATTCCACTTTGGGGTTTTGCCACGGGCGTAAATACATTGGTTAGCAACCTTATTGGCCAAAATCGCCGACAAGAAGTGCTGGCAGCGGCCTGGAAAACAGCCAAATTCTGCTGGTTGGTCAGCATGTTGGTCGCGGTGCCAATCCTGCTTTTCCCAGGGACAGTATTGTACCCATTGCTGGGCAAATCAGACATGAGCCTGATCACCGAAACGCAGCCGATATTTTATTTGATGCTCGGGTTATTGTCACTGGCAACTGTGGGTTCGGTGTTTATGAACGCACTTTCCGGGACAGGCGCTACCTGGTTTGGGCTTAAATTGCAGGCCGTCTGCATAACGGTTTATCTTGGCTATCTTTTTTACATCACCAATCTTACCGACCTCGGCTTGGTATGGGTTTGGGCATCTGAGATTTTATACTGGATGATGATGATCGCCATGGTTGTCTTTTATTTGCGCACAGAAAAATGGCACGGCTTACACTTTTAAAATTGTGGATCACCCGCTGGACTGTTTGGGAATATGTGCCTTGGTGGTTGGCGAATGTGCCCGTTTATGCGTATTGGCTTTGGTTTTCGCTGCGGGCACGGCATGTTTTCTTTTTTTCAAATGTCAATCCGGCCATTCCGCTTGCAGGTGCTGTAGGTGAATCGAAACGGGATATTCTGCAATTGTTGCCGCCTGAAATCGTGGGCACTTGGGTGTTTGCATCGCCGGGTCAGTCCTTTGAATCGGTGCAAAAAATGCTGGATCAAGCGGGCATTGCGTATCCTTTGGTGGCAAAACCCGATATCGGAGAGCGCGGGTTTTTGGTGAAAATAGTTGACAGCCCCGCTATTTTGAAAAGCTATCTGGAGGCATGGCCAACATCGTTTATCCTACAGGAGTTTTTGCCCCAGCCACAGGAGGCTTCGGTGCTTTTTTACCGTTTTCCAGGAGCAGAAGGGCGCTTTGGCATTACCTCAGTCTGTTTGAAAGCATTCCTGCAGGTAACAGGAGATGGCACGTCCAGTATCCGCAGCTTGATGCAACAAGATGCACGCGCGGCATTTCAGATCAAGCGATTTGAGCAAGATTTCCCCAATTTATTACAGCGAATACCTGAAAATGGCGAAAATGTGCTGCTGGAGCCTATCGGGAACCATGTTCGCGGCACTAAGTTTTTGAATGGGAACGACCTTATTGATCCGCAAATGACCGCTTCTTTTGAGGCAATATGCCGCAAAATCCCGGGCGTGTGTTATGGGCGTTTCGACCTAAAATTCCAGGATGTGGCATCCCTGAAAAACGGCGTATTTAAAACCATGGAGCTCAATGGCGTATTCGGCGAACCGGCGCACGTATTCGATCCAAATTTTGGCATGCTGCGCGCCTATAAAGTTTATTGGCAACATTGGAAATTGTTGTTTCAATTGCATCGCGCACAAAAACGCCTTGGTATTTTACCCACACCAACCAGAAAGGGTTGGACCCTGGTCCAGGCGTATTTTCGTTACAAAAAAGCCCTTGAAAACCCACGATAGCTAGTGCAATTGTGCAAATTTATTCCAAACTATAAACACCAACAGTGGTATCATTCCGAGCGAGGAACCTGAGGTGTGGCACGAGGTAAGTAAAATGTCGTTTTCTACAAAAAATGTATCGTGGGTATTGGTTGGTCGCGGTTTTTCTTGGGCCACTAGTTCATTGGCTTGGCCTGGCGACGAAGTGAGAATTTGCCAATATTTTTCCTGTTGAAAGATTTGGGCGCATGTTTAAATCCTTTGCTCATACGAGTGGTAATTCACCCGTCGAAATTGACTTTCATGCCCACTAGTCTTTAGGTGCTGAAAAACCAATGCAGGCCAACGTCCAAATGCCACACTCATAACTCATCACTCAAAACTTCATTCTCGGGTGAAACATATAAATCGTCTCCTTCAAATACTCCGAATCGAGGTGGGTGTAAATTTCCGTCGTAATGATGCTTTCATGGCCCAGCATATCCTGAACCGCTTTCAAATCGGCCCCGCCTTCCACCAAATGGGTGGCGAATGAATGCCTGAAAGTGTGCGGGCTAATGTTCTTTTTCACCCCAGCCATTTCAGCCAATTCTTTTACAATCAGAAAAACCATCACACGGCTCAAGCGCCCGCCCCGGCGGTTGAGAAACGCAATATTTTCGTCGTCTTTTTTGATTTTTGGAGCCAGGATGCGCACATTTTCCAGGTAAATCCCCAGGTATTTCACGGCTTCCGGGCCGATGGGCACCAAACGTTCCTTGTCGTTTTTGCCCAATACTTTTACAAAACCGATGTCCAGAAAGAGGTTGGTCATGCGCATGTTCACCAGTTCGCTGACACGTAGCCCGCAGGCGTACAGCACCTCGATGATGGCGCGGTTGCGCGGGCCGTTGGGCTGAGAGAGGTCAATAACATCCAGCATAGACTGGATTTCTCTGTAAGACAAAACCTCGGGTATTTTACGCCGCAGTCGTGGGCTTTCCAGCATTTCCGTCGGGTCATCGTCAATCAGATCTTCCACCATCAAAAACTTGTAAAATGCCCGCAAACCCGAAATAAGCCGAGCCTGGCTGCTGCCTTCGAGGCCCAGTCCATTGACCCAAAATATGAACTGTTCTACCTCGGTCTGACCAACACCCAAAGGACCAAGTTCTGGTTTTACCATATCGAGGTATTGCACAAAGCGTTGTACATCATTGAGATAGGCTTCAATGGTGTTTGTGCTGAGCGAGCGTTCGAGCAGCATGTAGGCGCGGAAGGCGTGGATGGCGGCTGGCCAGGTCATTTGAGCGGTTGTTGTGCGTGCAAGCTATAGAACATGCTCAAAAGTATCGGATAAATCGGGAGTTTATTTAAACTTGCAGCACTTTTTCACGCATATTCACATTTACAACACCCACCATGGCTTCCATATTCACCCGTATTGTCAATGGCGAGATTCCTTGCCACAAAATTGCTGAAACAGAAAACTACCTCGCATTCCTCGATGTGCGCCCGCAGTCCTTCGGACACACGCTGTGCATCACCAAGGAAGAAATCGACTATATTTTTGACGTGGAGGACGAACTCTACGCAGGCTTGTGGCTGTTCTCCAAAATCGTTGCGAAGGCGGTGAAAAAAGTAGTGCCCTGTAAGCGCATCAGTGTCGTCGTCATCGGCGATGAAGTGCGGCATACCCATGTGCACTTGATTCCTTTCAATAGCCTCGAAGACGTGCGCTTTAGCGGCAAGGCCAAGGTGACGGTATCTCCGGAAGATATGACAGCATTGGCGGCGAAGATCGCGGCAGAGGTAAGTTAGTGACACGATAAACATGCGGACACTTTATGTCCATGGCGATGTGTCTATGACCTTTTTTAGCAAGCATTCACCATTAAAACTGCGCTATGCGTACCATTCTCCTTATTAGTTTGATTGGATATTGGCTTGGGTTGTCAGCCCAAACCTATACTCCAGGCGAATCTTATTTCGGTGCCAACAACTACGTTGAGTACATCGCTGGTAATATACCCATCATACTTTCTGCGCCGCATGGCGGATTGCTTTCACCGGCTGTTATTCCCAACCGAAGTTGTAGCGGTTGCTCGACGGTGAATGATTTTAACACGCAGGAATTGACCCGCGCGCTGGCCAACGCTTTGCACAACCGCACGGGTTGTTGGCCGCATGTGGTGATCAATCGATTGCACCGGCGCAAATTGGATGCGAACCGCGACTTGCCAGAAGCCGCTGACGGCAACCCAATTGCAGGAGAAGCCTGGATGGATTTTCATGATTTTTTGGGTGCTGCAAAAAACAACGTGAACCTGCAATTTGGCAAAGGGCTGTATGTCGACCTGCACGGGCACGGGCACGCCATTCAACGCCTCGAACTTGGCTACCTGCTTTATTCCAGTGAATTGCAGCTCCCCGATGCCACGCTTGATCAAGCCAGCTATATCAACTACAGTAGTGTGCGCAATCTGGCCCTCAACAATTTACAAAACTTAACGCATGCAGCAATACTGCGCGGCAGCAGCAGCCTGGGTGCTTTGCTCGATGTTCGGGGGTACCCTGCAACCCCCTCATTTACTGACCCTTACCCGGATGTTTCGGAAGATTATTTTAGCGGCGGATTCAATACGGCACTGTATGGCTCGCGGTCGGGCGGCACCATTGATGGCGTTCAAATTGAGTGCAACCGTACCGGAATTCGGGATTCCTTGTCACAAGTAAACAGATTTGCCGATTCTTTGGCCCTTGTTTTGATCGATTATTTACGATTGCATTATTTCGGTGCTGCAACAGCAACGCTTTGTGCCAATGTGGGCATCCCTACAAATGCCGATTCCTGGCAAATGGAGATATCACCCAATCCCTACTGCCGTTCATTTTACATAAAACAAAACGATTCCACAGCCGCTTGGGAAGCCACTATTTTTGATTTTTATGGCAACTTGTTGTCGGTTAAAACAATAGAATCTGGAGTTCCAATGCAAATTTCCTTGGCAAAACCAGAGAATGCGTTTGTCGTGCTGCGTCGAAATGGTGCAATAGTGGCGGCAAAAACAATACTTAGCTACTGCAGGTGAACGCCAATTCAAACAAAGACAGCATACCTGGTTTTCTGGAAAAAGGCTACATCCTGCTTTTTGCACTGCTTCCTTGGTCGGTGGAACGCGGCTTTGGGTGCTGGAACCTTATGGTGCCAAGTGAGCCGTTGATTTTATTGCTCGGATTGGGTTTGGCCCTGGCATTGGTGCGTAGACCTTCCAGGTTTTTTATACCAGCGCGTACACCTTCCAGGTTTTTAAAACCTGGAAGGTCTTTAGCGATTTGGATCGCCTGGATGGGCATTTCCGCAGCCTGCTCCACCATGAATACAGTTTCCCTAAAATACTGGCTGGTGGAAGCCGGGCACTTTTGGGTATTCGGTGTTGGAATGATGCTGTGGCCAATGCTTTGGCGCCGGGTGCTGCCTTACTTCCTGTTTTCCATGCTGGGTGTGGTATGCTACACAATCTTCCACCACAGTTTGTATGGTTTTCGGGCCGATCAGGCTATGTTGGCTCCCATGCCCTTTTTCCCGGATCACACCTTGTACGCCGCAGTATTGGCGATATTGATTTTTTACGGGCAAATTGAATGGAATGGCACGGATGCGCTAGCGCGATTACTGCACAAAAAAGCGGTAAAAAACGGGATCACTGTGTTCTTGTTTGTGGCGCTTTTGTTGTCGACATGCAGGGCGGCCTTGTTGTCAAGCGCTTTTGCCGCTGCGGTGTTTGCCGTGTTTTATTTTCGGAAAAAGTACAAATACCTGGCTGCTGGAGCCCTGCTGACGGGTTTGTTAATCCTGTTAATGGCCGGAAGCAAAGTGTATAATGCCAGCTCACGTGATGTTTCTGTATTGGAGCGCTTGAATCGCTGGGACTGCGCTGCATCCATGCTCGCTGCTCGACCCTTGACAGGATTTGGCCCCGGCACCTACCAATTTCAATACCTGCCATTTCAACAGCCTGAAAAAATGACCCGAATCAGCGTACGCGAACCCTTGGCAGGGCGTGGCCCTGATACTTATGGCAGGGGCGGTGGGGCACATTCGGAATACTGGCAAGCGGGTGCGGAGCTGGGTTGGCCAGGGCTGGTACTGTGGCTGACGCTGGTTTGCAGCAGTTTGTGGCTGGGTTTTCGCAGGGCATTCCTTTCGCCTGAAAAGGTCAGCAGGGGATGGGCTCTGTTGACAACCTTGGGCCTGCTGACTTTTTTTATTCATGCGCTGGCCAATAATTTCCTGCATGATGCGCGGGTAGCGGCGCTTGTGTGGGGCGGGGTGGCGTATTTGCTTGGTATCAATACAAAAAAATAGATATGACGTCCTTGATAGGAAGGTGTTGAAATGGGCGGGAAGATTTTGAGGTTTGCTTCTTTTTTTAGTTTCGTGAGCCTGAAGGCTCTCGTCCGGACCGCGTAAACGCGGTGCTACCGGCGCTCCGTGGGCGCATCCGTTTTGATGTTAGAGGCAAAATGAACGGCACAGTGCTACCTGATCTCCTCACAGGGGAGTTCGAGCCAATCCGTACAAATTTCAATCGATCCCCCCAGCCCACAAATGCCACAAATTTAAAAACGAATGCGCCCACGGAGCGCCGGTAGCACCGCGTTTACGCGGTCCGGACGAGAGCCTTCAGGCTCTAGAAACTAAAAAAAGCATCAATTAAGCCGCCCTTCCGATAATGCACCCCCTTCACTTCAATCCACCCTCACTTCATCAATAAACAACCAACATTTTCCATCGGGATATACAGGGTGTTGGCCTTTGTTTTTGGCAAATATCCTTACATAGCGCGCCTTTTGGCCTTTCAGCGGAATGGAAACCGGCTTGATGCGGTTGGTGCTCGCTGCGGCGATCTCGCTTTTTGAAAGGCTGCCTGCCCGTGTCCAGGTTGCGTTGTCGGCAGAAGTTTCTACCCATATTTCTTCTGGCAGGTATATCCAGCTGTTTTCAGCTTCGAGCCAATGCAGGCTGGCCAATTGCAAGTCCCACAACGAGTCCAGGTCAATTGTCATGTTAAAATCATTGCCATAAAAGCCGCACCAATGCCCGTCATGGAAGGCATTGCTGCCGTCCAATCCATCGGTGAGGGCCGCAGGCGTTTCGCCATTGTATTGCTTTTCGGGCTGCTTGGCCAACGTAAACGACTTTTTGCTGGCCAGTGATGGATTGAATTTAACGGAAAGGGTTTTGCTTGGTTTGCCGTTGGGGAAAAAGGCGGCGGCTTTTACCGTGCAAGCCTTGCTGAGCGCAAAAGGGTGGCTGTACACCATTGCGTCAGGCGTAGGTTCGCTGCCATCCATGGTGTAGTGAATGGTGCCGAAAGGTACTTGCTGGGCGATATTACATTGCAGGGTCTTGTTGTAAGGGTCTGAAAGCACCTGGATGCTGGGGTCAAAAACGCTGGTGGCGTATCGGGTGTCGTGTTTGTCGAGCCATTCGAGCATGGCCGGGATGCGGCGCTGGAATTGCGACCAATTGCGCTGGGCGGGGCTTGTCCAGGCTACCTCCGCCAGGGCGAACAGGCGTGGGAATAGCATGTATTCCGCTTTATCCGTGTCGTACACGTTTTCTGTCCAGAGGCAGCCTTCTACGCCGAGTATTTTTTGTTGTTGCTCGGGCGAAAAGCTCGCTGGAACTGGCTCATAGGTATACACTTGCTCCAGGGGCAAATAGCCATACGTTACGGGTTCAAATTCAGGATTTCCCTGGTACAGGTCGAAATAATAATTGTGCGCAATGACCACTTCATGGCCTGCGGTGGTCGCTTCATTTGCCAAACCTTCGCCGCGCCAGACCATCACGCCAGCAGAGGGTGTCAAATCGCCACCTTCCATGATTTCATCCCAGCCCATGAGGCGGCGGCCTTTTTTTATCAGGAAGGTTTCAATGCGTTTGGTGAAATACACTTGTAATTGTGCTTCATTTTCAAGGCCTAACGTCGTTTTGCGCGCCTGGCATTTGTCGCAACTTGCCCATTGGTTCCGCTCCACTTCGTCGCCGCCGATGTGGATGTAGGTCGAGGGGAAAAGTGCCATTACTTCCGTTAATACATCCTCCAAAAACTTATAAGTATTTTCATTGCCCACGCAAAAATTGGGGTAAGGGCAGTTTTTCGCGCCACCCGGCATGGGGAAAGGGCCCCCCGTGCAGGAAAACTCCGGATAGGCTACCAGCGCCGCGGTGGTATGGCCGGGCATTTCGATTTCAGGGATGATTGTGACATTGCGCTTGGCGGCGTATTGCACGATTTCGCGAACATCAGCCTGGGTATAAAAACCGCCGTAGGTCATGGGTTCGCCCACGCGCGCGGTATCTGCGTCGCTGTTGAGTATGCCCGGGCGCTCGGGACGCCAGGCAGCGATGGATGTCAGTTTGGGGTATTTTTTAATTTCAATACGCCAGCCCTGCGCGTCGGTGAGGTGCCAGTGGAACACGTTCATTTTCAGCGTAAAAAGCCAGTCGATATACTTTTTGACAAAGGCTTTTCCCATGAAATGGCGGCTCTCATCGAGGTGCATGCCGCGCCAGGCAAAGCGGGGCTGGTCGCGCACGAGCATGCAGGGCAAAAAACGGTTGGCGTTTTGTTCGGCTAGTTGGATGAGGGTTTGTTCGGCGTACAAAAAGCCGGCATCAGTAGCAGCTACGATTTCCAATACCTGTGGGGAAATGCGCAATTCATAGCCTTCTGTGGTTTTGCTGGCATCCAGGGTGTAGCGTATTTCCTTAAAATCTGTGCCTGCCGGGGATTTACCCGCATGAATTTGTACGGTTTTGCTGCTTTTGAGCCATTCTTGGAACGGAGAGAAGTCGCGCTGACCTTTGATTTGGAGTTTATCAAGGGTGAATATGCCCTGTTGTGCTTCGACAAATTCCGGGTTGGGAATGAGGTTGTAGCCTTGGCCCTGGGCCGAAAAAACTGGGATAAAAAGTGTAAAAACAAGCAGTGTACGAATCAATTGCATGAATAGATAGATTTTAGGTGTGCGCTCTTTTTGTTTAAAAATATCTGCAAAATAAAACGTGCAATTGGGATGAAGTCACAAAAAAAAGTGTTGTGCGGCATGAAACCAGGGTATTTCAGCGCCGTTTGATAAACTTTAGCAAACTTTGTGGCATTCCATTTCTAAACAAACTGTCACCATGAAATATCTGCTGTTTCTTGCCCCTTTAATTCCCCTGGTTTCTTGTACTCAAAACACGAAAGTACAAAACCATATTGATGCCACGCAAACCGAACAAATGTTGAAAGCAGATACTAGCATCCAATTGGTGGACCTGCGCACGCCAGCAGAACTGCAAGAGACCGGAAAAATAGCCGGGGCAAAGGCTATTAATTACAACAGCCCTGATTTTAAAAGTCAAATAGCGCAATTGGACAAGGATAAACCGCTGATCATTTATTGCGCATCGGGCGGGCGCAGCGGCAGGGCGTTGCCGCAGTTGCAGCAAATGGGTTTTAAACAAGTGTACGCGTATTCGGGCGGGATGAATGATTGGTTGGCGAAGGGGAAGGCGGCTGAGCGGTAGGGCGCAGAATGATTGGGGGCAATAAAATAATTTGTTTTAACTTTGTTTGTAACAATAATTTATTTTGTTTTATCTTGCATCGTTTTTAACCCAAAAGCGATTGGAACCATGAACGAAGCTAAAAACAAAATCGTCGTTTTTCAAGAAAAGCAAATCAGAAGGCTGTGGCACCAGGAGGAATGGTGGTTTTCAGTCATTGATGTTATTGAGGTGTTGACGGGAAATGAACGCCCGCGGAAATACTGGAACGACCTGAAAACCAAGCTAATAAGAGAGGGCTACTTTGAAGTGTCCGAAAAAATCGGACAGTTGAAAATGGAGGCTCCAGATGGAAAGATGCGGCACACCGATGCAGCCAATACCGAAACATTGTTTCGCATCATCCAATCCATTCCTTCTCCCCAAGCGGAACCGTTCAAACGATGGCTCGCACAAGTCGGTTACGAGCGCGTCCAGGAAATCGAAAACCCAGAACTGGCTGCGGAACGCGCCCGGAAATATTACCGTGACCTGGGCTACAACGAACAATGGATAGAAACCCGCTTACAAAGCATCGCGGTGCGTGGGCAACTGACCGACGAATGGAAAACACGAGGCGTCCAGGAAGGCAAGGAATACTCCATCCTCACTGCCGAAATAAGCAAAGCAACTTTTGGCCTCAATCCTGCGGAACATAAGAATTTAAAAGACCTGAAGCGCGAGAATTTACGCGACCACATGACCAACCTGGAACTGATTTTCACCATGCTCGGAGAGGAACAAACCAAGCAAGAAGCTGTTGGCAGCGATGCACAGGGATTCCCGGAAAACAAAACAGCTGCCGTTAAAGGAGGCCGCGCTGCGGGTAAAGCACTAAATGCCTTCGAAGCAGAAACAGGCAAAAAAGTCGCCACAGGAGAGAACTTCAAACAACAAATAGCCGCAGCTAAACAACAAAAACGGCTAAAAACACCGGATGATGATGCGCTAAATCCATGAATATTGACTAAGTTTGTGGCCTACTTCTGTACGCTAAAACCCAATGTCATGAAATCCAGCATCCTTACCCTAACTGCTCTCCTGTGCTTTTCCGCGCTGTTTTTTTGCTGTACAAAAGACAACGCACCGAATGAAGAAAGCCCTTTCTACGAATTTTTCAACGAAGCAGGCATCAATATTGATACCATTGAACTGGCCGCAGATACCTGGGCGTACGGCTTCGCATTTACCCCGCTGGAAAACGGAAAAATCACGGGCTTGGGCATAAAACTGCCCGCTACCGGCCCGTTTGAAGCAAT
>JBBRWA010000128.1:0-15393 GCA_038246345.1 Chitinophagales bacterium | reverse complement strand
TTTGGGCGCTAGCACCCTATCTCTTGCTTGGCGGTAGTGCACTGGGCTTTCTGGGTGGCGGATATGCGTTTGCTGGTATTGCGGTGATCATTTTTGCCGCTGCCCCCTTTTTCATCCTGGAGTTGTTTCTGAACCCGGAACGGCCTTTCGACCATGTGGGCAGATACTTGTTGGGCATGTTTTACATTGGCATCCCATTTTGCTTGCTGGCGTATTTATCCATGCCGATGGGGCAGTTTTTTAGCGGTGAAACGTATTCCCCCTGGCGGGTTTTTGGCCTGCTGGGCCTTGTGTGGACCAATGATACAATGGCTTATTTCGTGGGTTCTCAATTGGGAAAGCGCAAACTATTCGAGCGTATTTCACCAAAAAAGACTTGGGAAGGGTTTATCGGTGGCGGCTTATGCACCGTATTGGTGGCATGGGGTGTCTCCCACTATGTTCCCGAATTCACGCAAATGCAATGGATAATGCTCGCCGTCGTAGCTGCCGTATTCGGCACCCTTGGCGACTTAGTGGAAAGCATGCTCAAGCGCAGCCTCGACATCAAAGACTCTGGCAAACTTTTGCCCGGCCACGGCGGCTTGCTCGACAGGTTCGATGCGTTTTTGTTGGCCATTCCATTTTATTGGTTGGTGCTAATTCTTTAAGGTTTAAGGTTTCAAGGTTTCCGGTTAAGGGTTCATTGGCTTTGCTTATTAAATAAAACCAAGCCAATGAACCCTTAACCGGAAACCTGAAACCTTGAAACCTGAAACCCCTCTATCACAACTACAATCTCCCCCTTTACATCCTTTTTCGTGAAATGCTCCAGCAATTCAGCCAAGGTTGCGGTTTTTACCTCTTCGTAGAGCTTGCTCAATTCCCGGGCAACACAGCCTTGGCGCTCCGGCCCGCAATGGGCAATGAGTTCGCCCAAACATTTTACCAAGCGGTAAGGTGATTCGTACAGCACGAAAGTATGTGGCAACGCCGCCAGGTATTTCAGGCGGGTCTGACGGCCTTTTTTATGGGGTAAAAAACCTTCAAAATGAAAAGTGTCGCAGGGCAAGCCACTGGCCACCAGCGCGGGCACAAAAGCCGTTGCACCAGGCAAGCATTCCACGCGAACGCCTCGGCGATGGCAGGCGCGCGCCAGCAAAAAACCGGGATCGCTGATGCCAGGGGTGCCCGCATCGGAAATAAGCGCCAGGGTAGCGCCCGATGACAATTCATCTACAATCCGTTCTACGACCGCGTGCTCGTTGTGCGCATGAAATGCCCGCAACGGCGTTTTGATCTCGTAATGATCGAGCAAACGCTTGCTCGTGCGGGTGTCCTCCGCCAGCACAAACGACACCTCTTTCAGGATGCGTATGGCACGCAACGTCATATCTTCTAGGTTGCCGACGGGCGTAGGAACGATGTATAACATTTTGGAATGCGGATTTTGGAATGCGGATTTTGGAATGCGGAGTGCGGAGTGCGGAGTGCGGAATGCCAGCGCTTGGCTGTTGTGTTAAAGGGCTTGGCTTCAAAAAACGAACAAATTATCATTTTGTCCGAGCGTTAAACCTCGTAGGTTTTTTCAAACCTACGAGGTTTTGGCCAGGAAAAATGAACTAAAGTTAGGCGACATTTTCAATGCTGCCCCATTTGATGCACCACTAAGCTTCTTTTAGCTCGAAATGGTAGGTTTCCATGATTATATTGGCCAGCAATTTTTGGCAGGCGGTTTCCACTTTTTGGTGGGCCTCTGCCTCGTCGGTGGCTTCCAAGCTCATGGTTACGTGGCGACCAATGCGGACATCATGGATGCCCGCAAGGTCGAGGTGTTTCATATTGTTCACCACAGCTTTGCCCTGGGGGTCCAGGAGTTCCTTGTGTGGCATGATGTCAATTTCTGCGATAAAGGTCATTCGTGAATAATTTTATTTTTCAAAACGATGGACAATGCAATGTAACAAACAATGATGGCCGACAAGGCCAATTCTTTCAGGAAAAATACCAGCACGGCAAACAAAGCCAAAAAGGACAGGTTAAAGGCGTTGCTGGACAAATCAAAACGTTTGACTTTCATGCCAAACATCGGTATTTCACTCACCAAAAGCCAGGAAAGCAGCCCGATCAAGCCGTATAAAAACCACTGGTTGCTGATAAACTCCGCCAAACCAAAAAGGTTGTGGTGGGCAGTCAAGGTCAATCCCAACACAAAAACGGTACAAGCTGGTGTGCTTAAACCGATGAAATAACTCGTTTGGCGGGTATCGAGGTTGAATTTTGCCAATCGAAGTCCAGAGAATGCGGAAAGGATAAATGCAGGGAATGCAGCAATGGGCACAAGAGATTGCAGAAGGCCGGGAATAGCAGAAGGCTCTCCACTCAATAACTGAAACAACATCGCACCCGGAACTACCCCAAAGCTCACCACATCTGCCAGCGAATCCAACTCCTTTCCCAAAGGCGAACTCACCTTCAAGACCCTTGCTGCCATCCCATCCAGGTAGTCAAAAACAAACGAGGCTGCTGTGAACAGCGCCGCCACTTCCGGCTTCCAGTAGAAGGTGAACAACAAAGCGCAGCATCCGCAGAACAGATTGGAGAGGGTGAGCGCGTTGGGTAGGTGTTTCATTTTTTTAAGGATGATATTTCAAAAAATCCATTCGTACATTTTCTACTTCAATTGTCTAAATTTTTTGCCTGTTTTCGAAAAAAATGGCGAATGCATCTTTACAATAGTCTCGGCTTCCCCCTTTTAGAGTAAGTTATCCCAAGTCCACGACGATATATTTCTGCAAGATAATATTCATTGTTATAGGCCCTTAATATCCCATTTTTTTCAAGCATATCTTGTTCGTTCGCGGCTAAAAAGTCAAGGCTTTGTTTTGGGCATGGGAAGCTAAGAGGGGGCTTATTATCTTGAATTTTTTGAAGTATTTCATAAAGAGGCTTGTTTTCATCTTTAACTTCATTTAATTTTTCGGAACCTACTTTTGCAATTGCATCCCTAATCCCTGTTGGGGTTAATAGTCTATCTTCGTAGCTATGTCCTTTTGAAATATCAGAGGCCACATGAAGAAACCTTACAATATCACGTGATTGCACTTCATCTTGAAAGTTGGATAATGCATCAAGTACCCAATCAGCAGTTCTTGCTTCTCTTGAGTTATTGCCTCCCATTTTTTGACCCCAAACTTGGTAAAGCATTCCCTCTAACTCAGACCTTCCCAAATTTTTTATCGACGGTGCCTCAAATTCCTCAGTAATTATTTTTGCTTTAATTGCTGCAACCCAATAAACCAACCTAAGAGCCTCTTCCTCATTCCATTTTAATTGGAAATCACGATATTTAGATAGAAACTGCGCTGCATTTTGTTGAATAGCATAACTAACAATGTCCTGCCTAATAAATATTACGAGTCCGATATTCTTTTGGGGACGACTCTCGAGCCAGCTAGGAACGTCCTGTAGTAAAGCTTTCAAAGCATCTTGATGAGTTTTTTTGTTAAAATACTCCGAAAAAAGCTCTTCAAGGCCATCAAACAAGCAAATTATATTCTCCGTATTTTGTGCTTCAAATTGACCCCAAGCACCTTCTTGCCCAACTAATATACCATTCGCCCAAGCAATTATATCCAACCATTTTTTTCTCCATTGAGAGATTGTATTTAAGGGCTTTTGCAACTCTTGTTCGACATATTCTTTGATAATTGGCCAATATGGTCCAATTTTTTCTGTTTCGTCTTGAGTTATTGGTATTGTTACTTTACAGAACTTAGCATGTATTATCTCATTTTTTATGCTTGGGCGCACTTTCATTACGAATTCACTCCAATCATCGAATCGACCCAATGACTTGAATAAGTAAGTTTTACCTGAGCCCTTTGCTCCCACAACAACTGCTATTGGCAGAATTGAAGTATGACGAATCGCTAATTGTTCGATGGGCTGAGTTACTAAAAAATCTTCAACTGCCGCCGCATCCGCAGTAATAAGCCCAAGAGCCGTTTCGGATAAAACTTTCCTTCTTTCTGATTGTAGCCTTTCAAATTCTGCAACTCTACCTGCGGTGTTTGCATTGAATGGGGGTAGAGCCTTTTTAGGTAATGGCAGCCATTTTTCTAGTGGTTCAATTCCCTTAATAATGCTTGATTGATGTATTCTTTCAGCCACTTCTGTCCAACTATGTGGGAGGTTTTTTAATGAAGTATGCTCAACTGAAAAACATGCGACTTCCTTCCATTCTGCAAAAGGACTGTTTTCTTTTGGAGGAGCTAGTTTTGATATATAATACTTTTTTAAATTTATAAAGTCCTCATTTAGTAACGTTTCATCAGTCCCTTCCCATGCAGTACGAACACCGTCTTCAAATTCATCAGGGATTTGAGAAAAAGCAATAAAGGGTAGCATGTTCTCCTTGTTTCTGAATTCAAATTTATCATATTTAGCACTAGTTTGCTCTAATAAATTTTGGCATCCACGCAAAGATTGTCCAGACAATGTGGTAACAACAGCCTTGTAAATCTTGGGGTCAAGTAGCCATCCAGATGATAATTCGGAAACTCCTGCTCGTAGATCAATGATAACATAGTCCACTAACAACCTTTCTCCGAGTTCAATTACTAAATCCTGAAGTTGGAAGGGCGTATCAACAGAATTTAGGTTTTCTGGTTTGATTAAAGGTGCGCCAAATTGGCTTTCATTTCGAAATGCAGGTAAAATGTGAACATTTTCTAAAGTACCATTCAACGGAATTTGAGCTACAGAATTTTTCATAGTATATTCAAAATCTGCACTAGTGTCTCCATGTGCCATAGCAATAAAATCGGCAAAAGAAATTGCAGGGTTTGAAAAATACCAACTAATCCCTGGAGCCTCAAAGTCTGCATCAATCAATAAAACTTTTTGACCTTTTTGGCTAAGGCTAAGCGCTAATGTTAAAGCATGAAGTGTTCTCCCAACCCCGCCCTTAAATGAATGAAAAGCTAAAACAACAGGCTCATTATTATTTCTGGTTCTATCTTCTTGAAAAGAAGCTGTATCTGCAACAAATGAAAGGGGATTGAAGCCTGCTCTAAAATATTCTTTGAGTAAGTCGGTTTCATCTTCCTCTTCTTCAAATAAGACAGGGAAATCTATAGTATTAGGTGCTTCTCCAAGGGTAATAATATTCTTTTCTCGAATATATCGTGCAAGAAAAATTTCTTCCAACTGCGTTTGAACTGCATTAATATCATTTCCTGCTTGGCCTATAAGAACTGAAATGTGCAAGCCATCCCAATAGGCCCGTGCTGCTTTTCCCTTAAACCAATCGCGACCTTTCCCACTCGGGGCCTCTTGAAATTCTCTAAGCCGATTTTGGACATCGATCCAAGTATACAGTTTGTCGCTCATGTTAAATGTTTTTTGATAAATATGTTTCAATCGATCTCAGGTAGGAAATTTGAGCTTTACCATTATTACCAGACAATATTGAGCCATATCTAAGTTTTTCGTGTGCATTTTCAATGGGATCATTTTGATCGTCTGAATATGCAGCAACATGCGCGGCAATCTTCAACTCTGCAACCCATTCGGAGATTTTGTGCCCATGCCCATGTTTTTTATTTTCGCCAAATGTTTTTTTGAAATCCTGAGTTGACTTGTACCCTCTTTCTTGCAAAAACTTAGACTTTAGGCCCGCTTCAACAGCATAAAACAGCAATAGCTGACAAGAAGGATTATCTTGTTGGTTTCGATAAATTTTCCTATGGGCCTTAAAGGCATTACGTAATTGACTGCAATTTACTACTATTTCAGGTTTCGGCATAAAACAAAGTGGGCTAGAAGATATATCTTATAAGGAGAGGATGCTATTTAAAAGGCATTTTTTAGGTTGATTTTAAACTTATTCCGAGTTCCTCCAACTGCTTCAACTTTATCCCATCTGGCGCATCGATCATCATGTCGCGGCCCTGGTTGTTTTTCGGGAACGCGATAAAGTCGCGGATGGAGTTGACACCATTCATCACAGCACTGAGCCGGTCGAAACCGAAAGCGATGCCGCCGTGGGGCGGTGCGCCGTACTCGAATGCGCCAAGCAGGAATCCGAATTGTGCTTCTGCTTCTTCTTTTGTAAAGCCCAACAATTTGAAATTGCGGGCCTGCAAGTCGCGATCGTGTATGCGGATGGAGCCGCCACCGATTTCAACGCCATTCAACACCAAGTCGTACGCATCGGCACGCATGGATTTGAGCACGTTCTGGTCGTTGCTTTCCATTTTGACGATGTCGCCGGGCTTGGGCGAAGTGAAGGGGTGGTGCATGGCAAAAAAGCGATTCTCGTCCTCATCCCATTCAAGCAGCGGGAAATCGACCACCCAAAGCGGCTTGAAATCGGTTCCGCTGCGCAGGCCGAGGCGGTTGCCCATTTCCAAGCGTAGTTCGCTCAGTTGCTTGCGGGTCTTTTCGTCCTCGCCGCATAGTAGGAACAACATGTCACCGGGTTTGGCACCACACTTTTCTACCCATACCTTCAAGTCTTCCGGACTATAAAATTTATCCACGCTCGATTTTGGCGTGCCATCGGCTTCTATCCGGCAATAAACGATGCCTTTTGCGCCAATTTGCGGGCGGCGTACCCACTCCGTCAGTTCGTCAATTTGCTTACGCGAATACTCCGCACAACCGGGGGCACATATCGCCACCACCGATTCCGCACCATCAAACACCTGGAAGCCTCTGCCTTTGGCAACATCGCTGAGGTCGCAGAATTCCATGCCGAAACGCAGATCGGGCTTGTCACTGCCGAAGCGGCGCATGGCATCATCGTAGGTCATACGCGGGAAATCACCGAGCGTGATGCCCAGCGCCTGCTGGAACAGGTATTTGGTCAGTCCTTCAAAAGTATTGAGGATGTCTTCCTGGTGCACGAACGACATTTCACAGTCGATTTGTGTGAATTCCGGCTGCCGGTCGGCACGCAAGTCCTCATCGCGGAAACATTTCACGATCTGGAAATACTTGTCGAAACCCGCCACCATCAATATTTGCTTGAAAGTTTGCGGCGATTGCGGCAGGGCGTAGAACTGGCCTTTGTTCATGCGGCTTGGCACGACGAAGTCACGCGCACCCTCGGGCGTGCTCTTGATCAGGTTGGGCGTTTCTACTTCAATAAAGCCCTGACCGGCGAGGTATTTCCGGGTTTCCACGGCCAGGTTGGAGCGGAAGATCAGGTTTTTCTGCACGGCATTGCGGCGCAGGTCGAGGTAGCGGTATTTCATGCGGAGATCGTCGCCGCCATCAGTATCGTCTTGGATGGTAAAGGGGGGCGTCTTGGAGGCGTTCAGGATTTTGAGCGCCGTCACCTTGATTTCAATTTCTCCCGTTGGTATCTTGGTGGTCTTGGAAGCGCGTTCTATCACGGTGCCGGTGGCTTGTAACACAAACTCGCGGCCCACCGAACGGGCTGTTTCAAACAGTTCTTTCGACGTGTAATTCTCATCCATCAACAGCTGCGTGATGCCATAGCGGTCGCGCAAGTCGATCCAAAGCAGGCCGCCTTTGTCGCGCACGATGGCTGCCCAGCCGCTGAGGGTTACTTCTTTGTTGATATCGCTGGTGCGGAGCTCGCCGCAGGTATGGGTACGGTACATTTGTTACAGTTGACGGTGGACGGGGTGGATAATGGTAATTTTGTATAAAAAAGGTGCGCAAAGGTAACGGAATGCGCTGAATGAAGGCCTTGCATTGTTGGATTAAAACCATTATTTTTGTGAAAAATTAAGGAGTATGACAAGCATAGTCGCCCAGAAACAACAATATATGTCCGTCAAGGAGTTCCTTGAAATGGAAGAAAATTCTCCTGTCAAGCACCATTACGTCAAAGGCCAAATAACTCCCATGCCCGGAGGAACCTTTAAACACAACGCAATCAGCAGCAATATTATCACTGCATTGAATATTGCCATTCGCAAGCAATTGCTCCCTTTTATTGTCAACAACAGCGACACCAAAATCTGGATTCCAAAATTAGAATCCTTTTATTACCCGGATGCGGTGGTCATTTGTGAAGTGCCGGAATTCTACGAAGGCCGCAAAGATGTGCTGCTCAATCCTTTGCTGATCGTTGAAGTGGCATCCCCCAGTACGATGGAAAATGATCTTGGCTTCAAGTTTTTCAACTATGCCACCCTGGCTTCTTTTAAAGAATATATGATTGTGAGTCAGGATATTGAGTTGGTGCATCTTTCCAACCGCGTGGGTGAAGACGACTGGCATTTGAGCTCGGTGGAAGGCATTGAGGGGCAGATCGAATTGAAGTCGATTGGGTGTACGATTTCGATGCGAGATGTTTATTTTAAAACGGAGAACTTGTGATTTTACACTAAAACAACCGCAACTGCGGCGACTTAAAATGTTCATGTAAATCCAGATTGTACTCCGGCATTTTCCGGTCTTTCAAGTACTTCTCCTTACCCAATCGGAATTGCTGGTGAATGATTTCCGCAATATTGCCTTCTCCCCGCATCCTTTTCCCAAAACGTTTTTCTTCCAGTGATCCGCCGTGCGTGTCGCGAATGCGGTTGAGTACGCGATCCGCGCGGTCGGGCATGGTTTTGCGTATCCAGTCCTCAAAAATAATGGCCACATCTCCATTGAGGCGTACCATGGTGTGGCCAATACCCAACGCGCCGCGTTCTGCCACGGCTTTTATGAGTGGGAGTATTTCATGGTCGTTTAGTCCGGCGATAACGGGTGCCATCATCACAAAAACGGGGATACCTGCTTTGGAAAGGGTTTCCACCGTGCGCAAGCGTTGGGCGACAGAAGCCGTCCTGGGTTCTAGGCATTGACGCAAATCTTCGTCGAGGGTGGTAATGCTGATGGCGACGTGTACTAGATTTTCAGCCGCCAGTTTTTCCAGCAAATCCATGTCGCGCAGCACCATGCTGTTTTTGGTGATGATGCTCACGGGGTTGCGGTATTTCCAGAACACCTCCAGGCATTCGCGGGTGATGCCGAATTTGCGTTCCGCAGGTTGGTACACATCGGTGTTGCCGGCAAACATGACGGGGGCTGATTTCCAGCTTTTCTTTTTGAGTTCGGCTTCCAGCAGCACGGCCGCATTGCGTTTCACGAGAATTTTTCGCTCAAAATCGAGGCCCGCGCTGTAGCCCCAGTACGGGTGCGTGTTGCGGGCATAACAATAAATGCATCCATGTTCGCAGCCCTGGTAAGGGTTGAGGCTCCAGGGAATGGGAATATCCTCGCTGATAACTTTGTTGAGAATTGTTTTGGGATGGGTTTCGAGGTACTCGGTGCGCAGCTCGTCGGCTTCCCATTCATCGGAAACGAGGGCCCAATCTATGGGTTCCTGGTCGCGCAACAACTTATCGTAAGGAGAGGCCGGGTTGATTTGGGCACCGCGGCCTTTGAGCATTCGTTTTTCTGTTGCCACAATCGAGCTGATTTAGGCGACAAATTTAAAACAAATTGCGTTGCCAATTAACACAAAAGATATTTTTTAACACATAGGGACATAGAAAACATAGCACGACATACAGGACATAAATTTTCTCGCACCACGACACAACGACACAAAGTCGAGTTGATATTGGTCAGAAACCGTTGAGAGCGCCGAAATTGAAGCCTTTTTCGTTGTGGTCGCTGTGGCGTTGTGCGAGATGTTTTTCAAGTCGTGTACGTGTATGTCGTACTATGTTTTCTATGTCCCTGTGTGTCTGTGCTAAAAAATGTGTTAAATAACTACATAGCAACCACAACCTATGCGTTTTTCCCGATACAGTTCAAATCCTCAAACGCCAAACGCAAGCGCGTTACAAACGCTTTTTCGCCTTCGCGCAGCCATACCCGTGGGTCGTAGTACTTCTTATTGGGTTTGTCGTCGCCATCCGGGTTGCCGATCTGGTGCTGGAGATAGCCGCGTTTGGCATCATGGTAGGCGCGAATACCATCCCAGAAAGCCCATTGCATGTCGGTATCGATGTTCATTTTCACGGCACCGTATTCGATGGCTTCGCGAATTTCTTCGCGGCTGGAGCCAGAACCTCCGTGGAATACGAAGTTGACGGGTGTTTTGCCCTCGATGCCGTATTTCTGGCGGATGAACTCCTGGGAGTTTTTCAAAATTACGGGTTGCAGCTTCACGTTGCCGGGCTTGTACACGCCGTGTACGTTGCCAAAAGCGGCGGCGATGGTGAAATTGGGGCTGATCTTTTTCAGTTCCTCGTACGAGTACGCTACTTCGTCGGGCTGGGTGTAGAGGCGGGATGAATCCACATCCGTGTTGTCTACGCCGTCTTCTTCGCCACCCGTCACGCCGAGTTCAATTTCGAGGGTCATGCCCATGGCGTTCATGCGTTTGAAATACTTTGAGCAAATTTCGATGTTTTCGTGTAGCGGCTCTTCCGAGAGATCGAGCATGTGACTGGAGTAGAGGGGGCTGCCATTTTTCTCAAAAAACTTTTCGCCGGCATCCAGCAGTCCATCGATCCATGGAATAATCTTAAGGGCGCAGTGGTCGGTGTGCAAAATAACCGGAACGCCGTAAGCTTCAGCCATGGCATGCACGTGTTGCGCGCCGGAGATGCCGCCGAGGATGGCACCGCGGTTCGCGTCGCCGCCGATGGCTTTGCCCGCAAAAAATGCCGCGCCACCATGCGAATACTGAATGATAACCGGGCTGTTGACCGCCGCGGCGGTTTCCAGCACCGCATTCACGGAGTTGGTGCCGATCACGTTGACTGCGGGCAAAGCGAAGTTGTGTTCGTTGGCGTAATTGAATAAGTCAGTGACTTCTTGTCCGTGCAGGACTCCTGGGCGAAAACGAGACATATCTTTTGAGTGATGAGAGATGAGAGATGAGTGATGAGTGATGAGTATGCTGGGTGCGAAGATACGAAGGGTTTTGGTTTTGATTTACGGGGTATTTGATTCAATACCTTATGTTTGCCTTTCTAACATTTCAACAAATGTCATTATGACCCAGCTCCTCGCATTTTCCAACCCTACCATACTCGGATTTGAGCTCCTCTTCATCCTAAAACTACTGGTCACCCTTTATTCCGCCGCCCTTTTCCTGCAATCTGGTATCGACAAGGTATTCGACTATTCGGGTAATCGGGCTTTTATAAATGGCATGTTTCAAAAAACGATTTTGAAGCCTCTTGTCCCCATGTTGATGCCCTCGATTACGGTGCTGGAGGTTGCCGCGGGTTTGTTTTCCCTCGCGGGCGCGGGTGCCATGCTCCTAAGCGGGCAGGAACAAATCGCGATTATCGGGTTGTTGCTGGGTGCCATTTCCATTTTGTCGCTGTTTTTTGGCCAGCGCCTGGCGAAGGATTATGGTGGCGCGGGAGCGATTACGCCGTATTTCATCTTTTTTATCGGGGCATTGGTTTTGTTTGCGTTGTAGGGCGGTAGGTTTCCGATCCCCAAACATGAAAAGCCTGACATGAAAACATTGTTAGCCTTCACCATTGCATCTTTGTACTGGTTGTTGCCTTGCCTGGTCTACTTCGCTCATTTTCCAAGAGCACCAAAGCGCCGCAGCGGTGTCTTTTGACCAGCGGCGCAAAACTGCCAATCGGAGTCATATTCCCGATTGGCAGTATAAAGCAACATTAAATGCTGAACTAATCTGGTTTCAGGGACCACTCAATAACTATTTTCCCCTTTGTGGCTTTATAGGGAACATAGGTAGTGGTCCAAGGAGTTTTTTTATAGCAATCATAACACTCCATAGATAGAAAAGTGCCAGTCTTTCCAGGGGCAAAGAATTTATCCCAAATTTTTATGGTGTCATTTGTTGTGTTTTCAATGACTTTTCCACGTCGAATACACCACCCCTCACATATAATAGGTATGCTTATATTCTTTTTCTTATCAGGATTTTCGATTGTCGTAAGAAAAACATTGCCTGTTTTTTTATTTAATGTAAAACACTGAATCAAAAAACAGACTGACATTATTAGTACAAAAAGTTTTCTCATTGATCTGTTCTTTTAATAACTGTCATTGGCAGGATACCATTTAAACAGGTGCTACAATCAGAAACGTATGGAGGAGACAAATCATGGTCCACCGGATCCAGATACCGACATGCCCCACTCAGTATATTATCTTGCACAATATCTGCCATTTCGTGGATATCAGCTGAAGAATTCGCACTTCCAAGTTGGATGCCTATTGCGTTGTTGAAAAGGTCCATTTCGGTTTCAAGGTGTAAAACAGGAGGGTGCTCCGTTTCATGAGCATCCGAAAACAGTTTGGTAATATAAGCGCCAACATCTTGTGTGTTAATCGCTTGGTAGTATGTGTGAAGAAATGCATCTCCTTTTCCTAGCCAGATAATATTAGGATCAGTTCCCCAAAAAGCATGTTGCTTATCACGAGCGATGGTTCTGTTTCGATAAATAGCTAATGCGGGTACAGGAAATACTATTGCAAGCGCTTTTTCCGCAACCGTGGTTTTGGGTATCTCTTCTACACTGAAATTAATCGTTCCTGCCCAGGCCTCGGTTCCAAATTCAGGGAATCCAGCTTGTTGATTGGCGATAAAATACTCATTATTGGAGATCATCATCAGATCAATGTGCAGTGAAACCGCATCCAAAAAAGGTGGTTCGTTTCGATGCAAAAGAAAAAACGGAAAAATCTGATCAATCACCTTATGTGACATATTCGTCTTCGAATTCTCAATCACCCACCGCAACTGACCCTCTGTCAAATTCAATGCCACTTGCATTTCAATCAGTTTCGCCATATTTAGCCAGGAAAATAGATTCGTGCCACCAATTCTGGCATCAATCACATCTTTCAGCGCATCTATCCGAGCTGGGGCATTATTGTGTTGGCTAAGGAGACCACTCATTAAGGGGATTAAACCAGCCCTGTCAACAACCCATTGTGTCCAATTATCGCGCGCGCCGACAAAAAGGACATCCGCCATTTGTGAATAAAAGTGTCCTGCAAATGTGCAGGAATGCTACTTTGAAAATTTATAACACTTTTCGGCTTGAATTCCACTAAACCGACCAACGCCCCCTTTATCTCCCCCAACGCCTACCCCCCTAAGCCCTTCCCTTTCTACTTTTGCCCCGAACAAAACCCGCCCGATCCGGGCCTCGCTATGAACAACACCTGCTGCTTAATCGCTCTATTATTAGTTTTCGGCTGCTCCCTCTCCGCGCAGAACAACAATGCCAAAACCTATCAACTCCACACCCAAAAGGCCGTAGAATCCATAAAAATTGATGGTGTGCTGGATGAGGCCGATTGGAAAAACGAGCAAGCCGCCGACCATTTCAAGCTGCTTTTCCCAAACGATACAGCTTATAGCAAATTGGCCACGGAGGTACACATCACCTTCGACGACAAAAATCTCTACGTCGGCGGCATCTGCTGGCAAAAACGCGCCGACTATACCGTACAAAGCCTGCGCCGCGATTTTGGCGGCGGCACCACCGATGTGCTCAACATCATGCTCGGCCCGGCACAGGATGGTCTCAATGGCTTTATTTTCAGCGTCAGCCCCCTGAATGTGCAGCGCGAAGGCCTGATCGACAATGGTGAAAACATGTCGCTGGTATGGGACAACAAATGGGCTTCTGCCGTGCAGACTTATGACGACCGTTGGGTCGTGGAAATGGCCATTCCGTTTAAAACCCTGCGCTACACCGTCTCGCCCGGACAAAATGCCTGGGAGCTGCAATTCATCCGAACCCAAGTAAAGGACTTTGAAGTGAGCAGTTGGGGCCCGGTTCCGTTCCAATACAGCTCCACCAGCCTGGCTTTTGCCGGAAGGCTTATTTGGGACACTCCCCCACCCAAGCCCGGTTCGAACATCAGCCTCATTCCCTACGCCATTACCGGCCATTCGCTCGATTATGTGCGCAATGCTAACACGCTGGACGTGACCAATAAAAACCGCGACTGGACGGGCAGTGTGGGCGGCGATGCCAAAATTGCCATTACCTCAGGCCTGAACCTCGACCTTACACTAAACCCTGATTTCAGCCAGGTAGAGGTAGACAGGCAGGTGGCCAATTTGAGTCGTTTTGAACTGTTTTTCCCTGAAACAAGGCAGTTTTTTCTGGAAAACCGCGATTTGTTCGCCACATTTGGCTTCCCAAACACTAGGCCGTTTTTCTCCCGCCGCATTGGCTTGGCCTTCAATCCCGTGAAAGGGCAGCTCGAAAAAGTACCCATCCTCGCCGGTGCGCGCCTGAGCGGAAAAGTCACTGACAACCTGCGTATTGGCTTGATGAACATGCAGACCCGGCAACGAGAATGGGACGACAATTCCGCCCTGCCCTCGGCCAATTTCACCGTCGCCACGGTGCAACAGAAACTGTTCAGCCGCAGCACCATCGGCGCTGTATTTGTCAACAAACAAAACCTGCTGGAAAAGCTGAACGAGCAGCAGCGGGAAGGTTGGCAGCCCTGGAACCGCGTTGTCGGGCTGGAATACAACCTTTATTCCCAAGACAACCGTTGGGAGGGCGAATGGTATTACCATCGATCTTTGTCGCCCGATGCAGAAAAGCGGGGTTCTACCCTAGCGGGGTTCCTGGGCTATCAGGATCGGCATTTTAACGCCCGCATGGGCTATAACCGCATTGATTCCACCTACACGGCAGAAGCGGGTTTTGTCCCGCGCCCTGGCGTGCAAAGTATGTTCCCCGGCATTGGCTTCAATTTTTACCCGAAAAAAGGATGGGCAGCCAAACATGTTACCCAGTACAATGTAAACCTGAATGGCGACCTCACCTATGGCCTCAACGGTCAGGAAACGGATCGGGAAATCTCGCTGGAAACGGGGATGGGCTTCAAAGACATGTCGTATGTCGGTGTATCAGGCTACAACGAGTATGTGTACCTTTTTGAGGCATTCGACCCAACCAACCTCTACAAAGCGGGGACAGAGCCGCTTCCGATCGGCGGCTACACCAACTGGGGTGTTCGAGGGGAGTACAACACTGGCACCACCAACAATTGGCAGGGAGAAATAAGCGCCCGTGCGGGTAGTTTTTACAAAGGCAATATTACCCGGATAGAAGGACGTTTGGCCTATCGGCTCCAGCCTGTTGGCATATTTTCCGTGTTGTTCAGCTACAACAGCATCCAACAACCCGAGCCATTTTCATCGGCCAATATTTGGCTGATCGGGCCAAGGGCGGAGCTGTCGTTCCGCAAAGATTTATTCGCCAGCGCATTTTTTCAGTACAACACGCAGGCCAACAATTTCAACGTCAATGCGCGTGTTCAGTGGCGTTTTGCACCTGTTTCTGACGTTTTCCTGGTGTACACCGACAATTCATTTGCCGAAGCCATTCCGAATTCGCGGGTCAAGTTTTTATCCCCTAAAAACAAGGCGATTGTGCTGAAGGTGGTGTACTGGTTGAATGTTTA
>JBBRWA010000127.1:0-15489 GCA_038246345.1 Chitinophagales bacterium | reverse complement strand
GGAGGCCGGAAAAGTGACCCCGCTTTGGACAATAGGGGAACTAATAATGGTAGCCGTGGTAGATTGCGTGCAGGAGGCACCATCCGTTACGGTCACCGTATAGGTACCAACAGCCAGACCAGCGATGTCCTGGGTTGTGGCACCAGTCGTCCATATATAGGTGTAGCCGCCGCCAGATCCGCCGCTGACACTCAGGTCAATGGAACCAGAATTGGCACCGTTGCACACGATGTTCTTTTGCGTTTTTGTCAGCACAGGCTGGTTGCAGTTAAGTGTAACCCCAGCTTGCGGAACTGAAACGTTGTCAATGGTCACAACCTCTGCGTTGGCGTTGGTGAACACACAAACCCTTATTCTGAGGTTGGTTCCTGAAATCCCACCCTGGGTTACCATGCCGCCACTGGTGAATGGCGCGCCGGCCGCTCCAAAAGGGTAAGCCACGGTTGCACAGGCATTGCCACCAAATTGGTTAGGGATCATCGTGTACGCGCCACCATTGATGCTGTACAGGACTCTTATGTAGTCGCCTGAGCAGTTATTCGCGGCAATATCGGTATCAAAACCCGCCCAGGTTAAGTCAACCGAAAGCGTGACCACGCCCGCTGCACTGATATTCATCAAAGGGCTTTCCCAGCATACCTCTTGGTCAAGGTCGATTGATTCAAGTACACCGCCAGCAGTGGTGTTGAAATAATCCGCAGCATCACGTTCACCGCCTCCCGTGAGCCAAGGGCCCAGCGTCCAGTTTACACCGGTGAAGTCGTCTATAAAATTAATCTGGTACCCTTTGGTAGGCGTGGAAAACGTTTCCGAATACTGGGCATTGGCAGTAATCGCCAAAAAAGAAAATACGGCGAGCAGTAGATTTTTGATCATTTGAATTCCATTGATGTTAAAATAAAAACAAGAGTCAATTGCTTTGCAGCAAATCACTCAAAACTGTAGAAAAAATGGAATCAGAAGCAGCGCTGAAAGCGCCAAATGGCAGGCCATCTTTTCATGAGAAGGGATTAAACAACTTTAAACACAAAAACAGTGCAAAGATGGTTCCAAATTTTTCAAAAAAAAAATTCCACACATTAATATTAAAAAGTTCCGTACAATTGCGAGGTTTTTGTGAGAAAATTTCCGTTTCTCAATACTATTATTGTATTAAAATTAAATTTGTACGCTTATGGAAGGTTTTTTTATGGCTCAGGTTTGCATGATGGGTTGCACTTTCGCCCCGGTCAATTGGGCTTTTTGCCATGGGCAATTGCTTGCCATTGCCGAATATGATGCGCTTTTTGCGTTAATCGGCACTACCTACGGCGGTGATGGCCAAACAACTTTCGGCCTGCCCGATTTCCGGGGAAGGATTCCGGTGGGCGCCGGGAGCGGACCTGGATTGAGCAATATTGTTTTGGCTCAATCCGGCGGCACCAACGAGATTACCCTGACATCCAACAACTTACCTGCACATACCCACACTGCCACGGCAACGGTTGGTACCAACTCCGGCTCTGGCAATTCCAACAACCCTGCGGCAAAAGTAGTTACGGCTGCGCCCGGCAATCTTTACGGGGCACCAGCCGCCGCCAATGGTAAATTTGGCGGTGTCAGCGCAACGGTGGCTGCTGCTGGCGGATCGCAACCATTTGACAAAAAGATGCCTTATCTAGGGATCAACTTCGTTATTTGTCTTTTCGGCATTTTCCCCAGCCGCAACTAATTTTTCATCGACCTGGACAAAAGTACGGGTTGTATTGTTATTAAAAAAAAGCACTTAAGATATGGATCCTGCACTCGCTACCATCACCATGTTTGCCGCAGATTTCGCGCCGCAAGGCTGGGCCTTTTGCAGCGGACAGCTACTCCAAATCAGCCAGAATCAGGCCCTCTTCTCATTGTTGGGCACCACCTTTGGCGGTAATGGCGCCACAAATTTCGCGCTGCCCGATCTCCGGGGCAGAACGCCCCTCGGTACGGGCCAGGGCCCCGGGTTGTCAAACATTAACCTCGGTCAAGTGTCTGGCACTGAAAACGCCACACTCACGGTCAACCAAATGCCGGCACACAGCCACACGGGCACGCTCACGGTCGGCGTTTCTTCCAACCCCGCCAACTCTGATGAAGCCGATACGAATGTGTTAGCCCAGGGAAGCATTCAATCCTTTAAAACAGGCGCAGCCTTGAATGGCGCCATGGCTGGCACAACGGCTACGCTGGCAAACACAGGCAGTTCTCAAGCCTTTAACCTTCGGCAACCCTATCTTGGCATCAATTTTATCATTTGCCTGTCCGGAATTTTCCCAAGCCGCAACTAAAACCTTTCAACCTTAAAGCAAATAACATTATGGAAGGCACCCTTTCTCAAATATTCCTCTTTGCTGGCAATTTCGCACCCAATGGTTGGGCCTTTTGCCAAGGGCAGATACTAGCCATCGCCCAAAACACAGCGGTTTTTTCCTTGGTAGGCACTACCTACGGCGGAAACGGACAAACCACTTTCGGGCTACCAGATTTTCGTAGTCGGGTACCAGTGGGTATGGGGCAAGGCCCCGGCCTGCCTGATGTGAGCATTGGCGAGCAAAGCGGCGCTGAAGCCGTGACACTCTTACTGAACCAAATGCCGTCGCACACCCACACCGCAACACCAGCAGTGGCTATTTCCACTTTAAATGCCAGCAGCGACACCCCAAACGGCAACGTGTTCGCAACCGAGGGCTCCGACCTGTTCGCTGCACCCGCTGCCGTGAATAGCGCCCTGTCCGGTACTTCCCTGACAACTTCATCTCAAGGCAACGGGCAGCCGCTTAGCATCATGCAACCAGCATTGGGCATAAATTTTATTTTTTGTATGCAGGGCGTTTACCCGGCGCGGAACTAAATGCCTGTTTTAATCCCGATCCATTCGTTTCCTGTACGATCCAATTTCTACCATGCACATCGCTCGACGAAAAGTAATTAAAGCATTAGGCTTGTTGGCCGGTGTTTCCATAGCCGGTGCTTTGCCCGCTACCATGAGTGGCCGTTCAGCTGCCACGGCGTTTGAAAAATCAAAAATACTCGGCAAAAAAGGCCGCACCCAGGCCATCCTGGTCGGTGCCGGGTTTAGGGGGAGGTGCTACGGCAAATACGCTTTGCGCCATCCAGAAGATTTCAGCATCATTGCCCTGGCCGATGCCGACGCAAAAAACAATGCAGACCTTGCTGCCAAGCTGCAGCTCTCCAATACCCACCGCTTTAAGCACTGGGAAACAGTACTCGGACATCCAAAATTTGCGGATGTGGTTATGGTTACCCTCGGCGGTGACGTAACGGACATTTGCAGCGCGGCACTTCGCGCCGGTTATGACGTTTGGGTGGATCATCCGGCGTCGATGATATCGGCCAAGGTGGATGCCTTAAATGCACTGGCCCGCAAACAAGGTCGGCAACTCCTGCAAGTGTACGGGTTTCCCGAGCAACTGTGTTTTATGGAACACCGTTGCAAGTGTGTTGAAGCCGAAATCGCCTAAGCAGGAATGACCGATGAAATTGTACCGTCCTTCAAACAAACCCTGGATCGCTGCTCCAGTATATTCCTGAAAGAAAACGCCGGGAACGGCGAACTCTTCCGCGCCTCCCGCGAATATTATGATCTGCTGTGCCAAATTACCCGTTTGGAAATGCCGGAAATTCGGGAGAACGATGCCATCATGCTGCCAAGCGGGAAGGCAATCGGCCCGATTGTAGCCGCCGAATGTATCAAAGATTACATGCGGACCTACCGGTTCATCAGGGGGCTGTATGGTGCCGTATGCGCCATAAAAAAAGAACAGCCGCAGCAGCCCGTCCATCTTTTATATGCCGGAACAGGGCCCTTCGCCACCCTCGCACTTCCACTGACAAGCGTTTTCGGCCCGGAAGCAATTCAATTTACTTTTCTGGAAATTCAGCCCGAGTCGTACCAAATGGTGCAAAAAACCATAGACGCTTTTGGGCTGAACCCCTATATCCGCGCCATTCATCTGGTGGATGCCTGCTCTTACCAACCGGATGCTATACAACCTATTAATATTGTATTGTCTGAAACCATGCAGGCAGCGCTGGATAAAGAGCCACAAGTGGCCATTACACACCATTTGTCGCGTTTTATCGCACCGGGTGGCCATCTAATTCCCCAAAAGATTTCGGTGTGGGCGGGCCTGTCCAATCCGGGGAAAGAAATGTCTACAATCCTTGGGGAGCCAATCCCACCTCAATGCTATAAGCAACCTTTAAAAATGCTGCTGGAACTGGATCAGCATGCTGTCTCGCCGGGCCCATCCGGGTATCCGCCGATCGATGTTGAACTCTCTGCTGCGCAATTAAAGGATTTTCCGCAATTAAACCTGTACACCGAGATTCAGGTATTCGATCAGGAAATCATCCGGTATCGGGAAAGTGGACTGACACTGAGTAAAAAAATCGATAAATTTGACGTTGAAAACCTGCAGGATCATCAGGTACGGTTTCAGTACCGTTTAGGAGCCAATCCCGGATTTGAATACACGCTTTTGGCATAAAACGCGCTGCTTCAGGCAAATCAATACCATGGACAACCGTTTTTTCAAACTCCCGCTTCAATTTGATCTTGCACTGCTGAGCGCCGATCTGGCCGCCTGCGAAGCCCGGCAATGGGTTGATCATTTCAATAAAAACGATTACGACGGAAACTGGACGGGCATATCGCTGCGCTCGGCCAGCGGCGAAGCCCAGGATATCAAGGCGAGCGTCAGCCATGCATTTGAGGACACCTCCCTGCTGGGCGATTGCCCCTATTTTCGGGAAATACTCGCTTCCTTCCCTTTTGAAAAAGAAACCGTCCGATTACTTGCACTCGCGCCCGGGAGTGTTATTCGCGCGCACCGCGATGCCGGTTTGGGTTACCCACACGGCTGTTTCCGCCTGCACATCCCCATCACGACCGATGAAAAAGTTCAATTTACAGTAGACGGCTGCAACCTGAATATGGGAGCCGGACAGTGCTGGTATGCGAATTTCGATTTGCCGCACAGCGTCAGGCACGAAGGCTCGGTGCGGCGAATCCATTTAGTGATTGATGGCCTTCGGAATGAAGCATCCGATGCTTTGTTTGGGTCGGCAGGTTACGATTTTGAACTGGAAAAAAAACAAAAGGAGCACGATCCGGCCACCAAAGCCGCCATGATCGAACACCTGAAGCTCATAGACAGCGATGCCGCGCGTTCCCTTATTGCCCAACTGGAAGCCTCCTTATCCAACGTGCGCAAGGCACCTTCCGGCAATACCCCACAACCGGATTCCTGTGATTGGGTGCCGACCGGATTGATTGAAATAGAAAATGAATGGCGTTGTCAGTGGCAACATCTGGGCGGCATTTCCTTTACCGCGCCATTTTTTCATGAAACGCTTGGGCAAATAAAAAAATTACCGGCGAATAAACATCCAATCGCTGCTTGCAGCGACGTAGAATTCCTAGTTTCCGAAGCCTTAAAGGTCGATTGTGTGCCGCCCGATGCCTTTATCTTTCATGTTTCACGCTGCGGCTCCACCCTGCTGTCGCAAATACTCAGTATTGACCCGCACAACATCGTATTGTCGGAAGTACCGCTTTTTGATGAGTTGCTGCGCCTGCCGTATCGGGAGGCTACCGTTGGGGAGGATTTTGCAGCAGGTGCCTTTGCTGCTGCGCTACGCTTTATGGGGCGAAAAAGAACAGGTAGGGAACAGCATTTATTCGTCAAAACAGACTGCTGGCATGTATTTTTTTATGCGGCCATCCGGCGATTATTCCCGACTACCCCTATTCTATTGCTGTATCGAAATCCCAGCGAAGTACTGCGCTCCCAGCAGAAAATTCGGGGTATTCAATCCCTGCGCGATACCCTGGAACCCGCTGTAACCGGAATTCCGATGGAAGCCTTTGAGGCTTATGATATGGACGGTTATTTTTCAAAACTGCTGGAGTTGATCTTAGGCAGTTTTGCGGATATTGCCCGCACGGATACGAATACCGTTTTGCTGAACTATGCCGAAGGGCCGATGGGTATGTTGCAAAAACTGGAGCAGGCAACGGGCATTCGTTTTTCGGAAGAAGAACACCGCGCTATGGAAAAGCGCAGCTTGTTCAGTGCCAAAAGGCCAAGCGAGCACTTCACGCCGGAGGAGGATGCACCGCACCCGCCGGTTTCTTTGGAGCCTGCCCTGAGGTGGTACGCGGTGTTGGAGGCCATGCGAACGGAAGCACAAAATTCTAGGTGACCGTTCACCATTACGATCGGCTAAGGCCATTTCGCCTCCGGGCATGGGGAGAGGCTGTCTCATAAGTACGCTTGGCAAAAAATCGATTTATTCGTGCCGAATATTCGTTGGCTTGGGCAGGTCGCAAAGTTGTCAACTTTGTGTTTTGCTCAAGATTTCGCCCGGATTGATTACTTGTCATCCATCGCTTTTCTGGCTTATGAGACGGCCTCTGTGCGTGACGCTCAGCAAAAGAGCGTCCTGATGTACCTATCAATAACAGGTTATTGTAGCCATAAAAAAATTACTTTTTTGCGGTATATTAAAAAAAACGCATTATAATTGCAGCCAATAAGTAAAACCATAAATTTTTAAACTTAAAATGAAACAATTATGGAAGGAACAATGGCGGTAATTACTATTTTCGCAGGCACTTTTGCGCCTCAGAACTGGGCCTTTTGCCAGGGTCAATTACAATCGATCGATGAAAACTCAGCACTTTACGCGTTGCTTGGAACCACGTACGGGGGTGACGGCCAACAAACGTTTGGCCTGCCTGATTTGAGGGGGCGCATCCCCATCGGTACTGGACAAGCTCCGGGCGGATCCAACTATGTTTTAGGCCAGCAAGGTGGCTCTTATTCGGTTACCTTAAATTCAAATCAGTTGGCTTCGCATACCCATGGCGCCTCGGCGACTGTTCCTGCCAGTTCGGCAAGTGCCACAACCAACTCCCCCAATGGCAACGCTCCAGCAACCACGGCCACCAATTTTTATGCGCCGGTCAACAACAATGAGCATTTGGGAGGGGTAACTGCTTCTCTTCAGCCAGCAGGAGGATCAGCACCTACTAACCTGGGAATGCCGTCGTTGGGTTTGAATTATGTCATCTGCCTTTTCGGCATTTTTCCATCGCGCAACTAAGGATTCAACCCACTCTTTCTTCACCTCTTTGACGAAAAAATTTTATCATTATGGAAGGTACAATGGCCACAATTACGATGTTTGCCGGTGATTTCGCGCCAAAAAACTGGGCGTTATGCATGGGTCAACTCGTTGGTATCAATCAAAACCAGGCACTTTTTTCGCTCCTTGGCACTACTTTCGGGGGCGATGGGAGAACCACCTTTGCGCTACCGGATTTTAGGGGGCGCTCGGCAGTAGGCACAGGACAAGGAAATGGCTTGACAAACCGAGCACTCGGTGCGGTAACAGGTAGTGAAACAGTCACACTGACATGTAACAACCTGCCACCACATACGCATACGGGTACAATTACGGCAGCCAGCACATCCAGCCCTGGGAACACAGATGAGCCACCGACAATGATTTACGGCGCTGGCGGCACAAACCATTTCGCAGCTGGTGCACAGGCTCAGGGTTCCCTCGGCGGGGTTACTGCAACGATAGCCCCTGCGGGAGCTTCACAGCCGGTAAATATCCAACAGCCTTATCTTGCCTTAAATATCATCATTTGTCAGTATGGTATTTTTCCAAGCAGAAATTAACCCATTTTTTTCAAAAAAATCTTTTTTACTATGGAAGGTACAATAGCTACTATTACGATGTTTGCCGGCAATTTCGCGCCAAAATCTTGGAATTTTTGCGCAGGACAAATAATACCCATTGCCCAAAATACGGCACTTTTTTCCCTCATTGGCACGACCTACGGCGGTAACGGCACACAAACTTTTGCCCTCCCCGATTTGCGCGGAAGGGTAGCTGTCGGCACGGGTCAGGGGCCGGGGTTGCCCTCAATCGTGCTTGGAGCGGTATTCGGAACAGAAAATACCACGATGACAATGTCAACCATGCCATCGCACACACACGCGGTTGCCGCGACTGTCGGCGCAAGTACAAGCAGTGCGTCTTCTGAACAGGCGGTAGGTAATGTTCCCAGCAATGTTGGTCCGGATTTGTACGCTGCTCCTCCCGGCAATGGCGCGCTCGCTGCGGGCACAATCACGACCCAGGCAACAGGATCGGCTGCGCCATTCAGTTTGGTTCAACCGGGGCTTTGTATGAATTTTGTGATTTGTATGCAAGGGGTTTTTCCTGCCCGTAACTAAAAAATAGTTGCGCTAATCACGCAGCCATTTCAACATAACAGGGAACGGCGGGACATTTTGTTCCGCCGCTTTTTTTTCATCAAATGTCATTCCCATCCACTGCAGAAGGGGCAATCCTATGTAACTACCTGATTCAAAGTGCTCTATAAACCATTGCGACTGACCCTTGTACCCGCCTTCATGAAATACAAACGCGGTCGGCAAGTTCAGGTATCGAAGCGCAGCGAACGACCAGAGGATGGCCACGATTTCCAGCGATGTGGCCAGCGAATCGTTTTTTACGTCATCGAACATGTGCAAGCGGCCCTCACCAGGTGTGACGGCAATGTGGCCCGCCTCGTGCAACAAATCGCCGGGGTAGGCCAATTTCTCCACGTCAACAACCAGCCTGCCCGCTTCTATTTTGATACCAGGCAAAAAGGTCGTTTCCGTAATCGCCCTGCGCTCAGAGTCGATCCCAATTTTTTTCAAAAAATCAAGAACCAGGTCTATCTCTTCCATAATGAGCGATGAGCGATGAGTGATGAGTTATGAGTGATGAGTGATGAGTTATGAGTGATGAGTTATGAGTGATAAGTTATGAGTTATGAGTTATGAGTGATGAGTGATGAGTTTGCACAGCGTTTGTGTTTTGCCCCGAAATTGTTTTTCAGCACCTAAATCGGGAAATCGTTAAGGTGCTGAAATACTCAAGCCAAACAAAAGTAAAAGCGCCGTGCTAACTCATCACTCATAACTCATAACTCATCACTCATCACTCATATCTCCGCCCACATCCGCACCAAGTTGCTGTAAACCTGCAAAAGCACCAGGTTCTCGTCCGGATGACCGCCTTTCTTTTCAATCATCGACTGGGCACTTTTTAATTGAAACAATATTTCGCGTTGTTGTGTATCCCGAACAGCGCACTGTAGCCAGGTGACGGCTGCCAGGCGCACGCCTTTGGTAACGGGCAATACACTATGAATTTGTGTGGCGGGGTAAAGAATGGCATCACCTTTGGGCAGTTTGTACTTTACTTCTCCTGTTTGTGTAAACAGCGACAATTCACCGCCTTCATAACTTTCTGGTTCTGCTAAAAAGAGCGTCATGGCCATATCTACCCGGATGGCACCCATGTGTGGGTCGGCCATAAGCGGGCTATCGACATGGTTGCCGTAATGCATGCCCGGCTCATACTTGCTGATAATGGGCGGTAAAATGCGGGTTGGTGTCAGCGCGGCCTGAATCAAAGGGCTTTGGGCAAGCGCCTGCATGATAATCGAATCTATTTGTTGCTTCGCGGGCGAGCCGGCTTTGGGTAGCTGAAGGTTTTTCTTGACGGACTTGGCAGCGTCCGTAGCCGTTGCTGCACCGTCCTCAAAATGCGCCGCTTGAAGCAGCCTTTCTATGGCTTCTATCTCGCCCAACATCAACAGGCCAGGCACCACCAGGTAAGTATTTTGCTGTGTCATTTTTTATCCTTTTACACAACGAATGCCAATTTCCCGTTCCATACGAATGATCTCTGAATCCCAGAGGTCATCATTAGGGATGCAGGCAAACATTTTCAAATTAGGGCGGTGTTGCACCGTAATTCCTTCCAAAGAGCTGATCTTGTTGTAGTTGCAACAAATGTTAATCAATTGGCTCACGTGCTCCAACGGCATTAAAGAGCTGATCTGATTGCCTTGGACATACAACTCGGTGAGGTTTTTCAACCCTTCAATACCTTCTAATGACTCAATTTTGTTGTTGAAGACAAAAAGCGACGTCAAATAATCCATGTGGCTGATTTCCTTCAGGCTCGTAATGTTATGGTGGGTAACCACCAAAATCTTCAGGTTTTTAAGGTCGGTGATCCCAGAAAAATCTTCCAGTTCAATCGACATGTTCGGATAGGAAGCCGTGGGACCGGCAAACCGCACCACACTTGTCCGGTACACATTGTGCAACGTCTGATCGTCCAGCATCTCCGTAGAAGAACGGCGAAGCGTGACCTCATTAAAAGCCTGTTTCCACGGATCCGTCAGGCTGTTCCACCAGGCGTGATTTTGTTGGTTCTCTGCTGCGGTTGGGGGGACTGACAGTTCTGCTTCTTCCATTATTGGTGTTTTATCAATTGTTTTATTGCCGCTGCAAATATTTAAATTTTAAAGGAGGAACCAAGCCTTTGGCCTCAATATTTGTCCATATTAAAATTATTTAATTTTATTATGGTTAAAATCAAACATGGTTTTGAAATTGGTATTACACCAGTATATTTTGGACAAAAAAAACCTCCTGTGCTTTTGAGTACTAAAGCACTCAAATGTGCACAGGAGGTATGAATCGCCAACTTATGGGAGCGATACCGTTCCACCGTGAAAGGCTGTGTATTAGCCCGTAGCCGGTATTGCCATGCGGTATGTGCGCAATACACAGTCACCCAATTGCATCATTACCGGTGCGCCTCCATTGCCGGAAGTGCCTTGCAGGATGGTTGGGTCGTTGAGTTTTAGCCCGCTGTTATCACCGGGTAAAACTTCGTGTAACTATCCAGCTGCCCTCCCGCCAATTGCTTCCCTTACCCTGAGTTGTCCTGCCGTAAGCATCTGTCCACGTAAAGTGCGCTGAACGTACCAATACAGCAACATCCTGTTTTACTTTTCCCCTTTAAACGTGGACGGATGCTGACAGCGCGACAACTCAGGGTAAGCGAAGCGGGCGATGGTGGCGGCGGCTGGATAGTTGCTTTGACTTTAATCAAATTTTAATTTCCAAAAATTATGTCGAATGGCTCAAATTATACAATTCACCTACATGAATATTATTTTCGCCCAAAATCCGCCGGTATTTCCCCCCAACTTTCCGTTTCCCATTTCAAAATTGGGTTGTTTATCTTGTTAACTGCCAGCCATTTTTCGGCGCGTTCGATGAGGTTGAATATCTCGGCGTTGTGGCCCGTGGCTTCAAGCTTGGTGTTGCATTTGCCCTTTTTTACCCAGCCTTGGGCCGTTTTTGAATCGGAGTAAATGATCAGGTTGGTTTTCCCCTGGGTCTTCAGCATGGCGAGCGCGTGCACAATGGCCAGAAACTCTCCGATGTTGTTGGTGCCGTCTTTCAATGGACCTACGTGAAACAGTTCGCGGCTATCGGGCATCCAAACGCCGCGGTATTCCATGTCGCCGGGATTGCCGCTACAGGCAGCATCTACCGCAACGCTTTCGCGCACGATGGCGGAGCGCGGAACTTTGCCCGCTGGCTTGGCACTGGTGTCGCCTTTATTGACAAATTTCCAATAATTGCTTTTGAAGGCCATTTCTGCCTCCGCCACGGAGCCAAAACTTTTGTACTTGGCCTGTGCAAAGCCATCCACTTGCTTTTTACACTCGTCCCAGGTTTTGTACACGCCGGGCTTATGCCCTTCCCAAACGACGTAGAATTTTTGTTTTGCCATGCCGCAAAAGTACGCGTTGCTACCCAAAAAAAAACCGGATGGTTGGTGGCCATCCGGTCGAACTGGAAATTTATAACTGTAGTGTATGAAGTCAAAAAGAGCCGGGGCGCAAAATAAAACCTGTCCTCCCCGGCTTTGGGTATGATGCTTTTTAAAACGCCTCGAAAGCGGCTATTCCGTTTAGTTCTGTCACAAGTTCCTCCCGACTCTGTGAAAACCAATTTGGCTCAGTTTCCTTCACTTGTAACCTGGGGTTTGTGACCTCAAATTCAAGTCTATCGTACTTATATAAGCCCCAGGCACCATTGTTGTATTCCAATGCACTTAGGTGTTCCACCCAATCGCCACTATTCATATAAGTAATTGATTTACCATTGGGCAACGCCACTTCGCGCATTTGCGGTTGGTGAATATGGCCGCAGATAACACAATCGTACCCTTTATCCGCAGCTATATCTATCGCAGTTTTTTCAAAATCGGCTATGAATTTAACCGCGCCTTTCACGCCTTTTTTTACCATTCCGGCAAAAGAAACCGGGGAAAGTCCAAAGAACTTGCGTGTTGCATTGATGGCCCTGTTGATTCTTATCAGCAGGTCATATCCCTCCGCGCCGAGCTTGGCAAGCCAACGCGCCCGTTGGATGCTGATGTCGAACACGTCGCCATGAAAAACCCAATGCGTGCGGCCATCCACCTGGAACACCAACTTATTGCGCAGGTGAATAAGCCCAAGCGACAGCTCGCCAAATTTTCGCAAAACATCGTCATGATTGCCGGTTAAATAATAAACCTTGGTGCCATTAACAGCCATTTTCAGCAAGCGCCGCACAACCTCCATGTGCTCTTTGGGAAAATAACTTTTTCTGAAATTCCACATATCAAAAATGTCACCATTCAGCACCAGAGTCTTTGGTTCTATGCTTTTGAGGTAATGGTGCAATTCTTTGGCGTGGCAACCGTAGGTGCCCAGATGAATGTCGGAAAGGACAACGATGTCGATTTTACGTTTCATGTACAATGGGCTTATGCTGGGTAAGGGAATAGCAAAAAGCCCGCGCCATGGAAAGCTCCCCATCTGCAGGAATACCTGACAGGGCATCAGGATTTTGAATAGTGCGACCGAGTTGCAGACGGGCGGAGAGAGATAATTGGCGCGGGAGAAAAATCATGCAAATGCTTATTAATTATACAGCAAAATTACATCTACTCGCGCCAAGGGCTGTTAAGCGTGTATAAAGTTAGGGTTAACAATTACTGCGCTCTAAAGAACTTCATCGTTTGCGCCTGATCAAATGATTGGGGGCGGACATCAGGTTGTGTCCCCGCTTCGTAACAGTAACGGAAAAGCGAATCGGCGCTCCACTCAATGATACCGAACAAGGTTTTTCCTTGAAATGGCCCCGCATTAAAATCTGAAAAATCAAGTGTAGCCGGGTTTGTCTTGCAATTGAGGACAAACACACAGGAAACCGTGTCCATTATTTGACCAAACTTATTGAGCCACAAGGCTTTGTTGTTGCTTTTGAATACCAATCCATATCCCTCGCGGTTGCTCCAGGAACCGGCTAATTCCTGGCAATTGGGCGGCCCTTGGCATGACATAAGCATTGAGGTTGCCATGATTATCAGGCAAATAAATGTAAAAAATTCACGCATATCCTGCTCTTTCGGTTTAACTAATTGGATGTAAAGACAAGTGCTTCGCTCAAAAGTCGCAAATATCGGGCTTCAAAGTAGCTGCTGCTTCATCCAAGATAGCGATTTCTTTCCGTACTTTTCCTGAACATTCACTTTCTACCAAGCGTTAGAGCCAATTAAAAGCAGCAGCACACCATTATTATGCAAAACCTCTCCCTCGGATTTTCCCCGTGCCCAAATGACACTTTCATTTTTGATGCGATGATTCATGGCAAAATAGACACTGAAGGACTTGAATTCGACGTGATTATGGAAGATGTGGAAGCACTCAACCAACGTGCCTTTGCCGGAAATATTGATGTGACCAAGCTCAGCTATCACGCTTTTGCACACCTGACCCATCACTACAACCTACTGGATGCTGGAAGTGCTTTGGGCAAAAACTGCGGACCGCTGCTGATCGCAAAAAAAGCCATGGACCGGGCGGAAATTAACGCCGCACATATTGCCATCCCTGGCAAAATGACCACCGCAAATTTTTTGCTCAGCCTTGCCTACCCGGAAGCCCAACAGAAAACACCTGTACTTTTTTCGGATATTGAAGCTGCTGTGCTCGACGGTCGCTGCCAGGCTGGACTAATTATTCACGAAAACCGCTTCACTTATGGTGAAAAAGGGCTGGTTAAATTAATGGATCTGGGCGAATACTGGGAAAATACGACTGGCCTGCCGATTCCACTTGGCGGGATCGTGGTGCGGCAAAATTTGCCTCAGGAAATTCAGGATAAAGTAAATCGCTCCCTTCGGCGCAGTGTGGAGTACGCCTTTGCAAACACTGATGATGTAATGCCCTTCGTGCGCGCCCACGCCCAAGCCATGGAGGAATCTGTGATGCGGGCGCATATTGACTTGTATGTGAATCAATACACGATTGACTTGGGCGTGGAGGGAAAAGCTGCGGTGCGGGAGATGTTTCGGATGGCGCGGGAGAAGGGTGTTCTGTCTAGGGAAGGCGCATGAACGTAGTATCGCGATGAGCGTTATTTTTGAAACATCTCGCGGGCTTTTTTTTGATTGACGGCTGTTCGGTGGCTTGGCCTGGCGGCGGAGTGAGAATTTGTCAACATTTTTTTATGTTGACAAATTTGGGCGAATGTTCAAATCCTTTGCTCAAATAGGTGGTAATTCACCCGTCGAAACTGACTTGACGGCCCACTAGTGGCGCGAATACCAAGTAACCTATATGTTGCTTGGTATTCGCGCCACCAGTACCTAACGCAACGCCAACTTTAACAATTGTCATGTATTCGCCACTCGTCAATCAAATTATTTCCGGCGGATATCCTTCACATACAACGCCAGTTTCCGGTGTCCTTTCCAGGTTTCTTCTTTCAGGCTGAAAGCAATATCAAAGGGGCCATTTCTGACTTGTTCAAATGCTTTTCCCAGACCAAAGCCAATGCCGGTGAAGATTGGCTTATCGGCATCCTGACGCAGTGACAGCCGCACATGGTTGTTGTCCAATACCTTACTATGGCCCGTATCCACTACATTTTCTGCCCAAAAGATTGGACTCATGTTGGCCGGGCCAAATGGTTCAAACTGCTTCAGTTTTGCCCAGAAAGTAGCGGTAATTTGCCTGAATTTTATTATTGAAGCAATCTCAATGGTCGGGCTTTCCTGCTCTAAAACAATGCTGTTGCTGACTACGCTTTCAAACCTTTCTGTAAACGCTGCCACGTTCTCTATTGGCATTTGCATGCCCGCTGCAAAGGCGTGACCTCCGTAGGAAAAAAACAGGTCTTCACAGAGCTGCAAAGCGGCATAGAGGTCAAAACCCCGCACCGAGCGCGCCGAACCAACCGCCCGACCATTGCTTTCGGTCAAAATCACGGTTGGTTTGTAAAAATCTTCCGCGATACGGCTAGCGGAGATACCAATGACCCCTTTGTGCCAGGCTGGATCAAACAAAACAATGCTCTTTTTCTGCTCCCAGCCTGGAATATTGCGGAACTGCAGGCGTGCTTCATCCGCCGTGGCGTAATCCACCGTACGTCGGTCGGCATTGCGGCGCACCAAATGGCTGGCGGCTTCCAATGCACTCGCTTTGTCTGCTGACAGCAGGAGTTTTACAGCATC
>JBBRWA010000126.1:0-15541 GCA_038246345.1 Chitinophagales bacterium | reverse complement strand
GGGATGTATGGAGGCTTTTCTGGTGATGAGGTTTCAAAACAGGAGCGGGATTGGGAAGCAAACCAAACAATTCTTTCCGGTGACATTGGCATTCCCAATAACGGCTCAGACAATACCTATCATGTACTTTATTGTACAGGGGTTGATAGTACAGCTGTGTTAGACGGATTTGTCATCACCAAAGCTGGAGCCGTTGGAGGCTCAGACCCTTACTCCAATGCCTTGGGCGGGGGATTGTATATAGAGCCTTCTACGGCAATGCTAAATACGTGCCCATTGATTGAAAACTGCACCTTTACTCAGAATTATGCTTGGCAAGGTGCTGCTATTTTTTGCGCCTGGAATTCTGATATTTATATTGTAAATCCTATCATCCGCAATTGTCAGTTCCGAAATAACAGGGCACTCAGTTTTGCGGGTGCCATCTATAAAAATGGCCCCTCATTGCCTAGTTTGCCATTTATGGTGCAAAATTGCAGTTTCACAGAAAATTCTGCAGGAGTTGCAGGAGGGGCAATATACCTAACAGGCTTGGATGGGTTATCCATTATTAAAGGCTGTGTTTTTGAGCGAGATTCAGTCTCAATTGGTGGGGGCATCTCCTGTAAAGGCTTTGTCAATCCGAATTCTAGTTTCCATATTATACTGGATTCTTGCGATTTTAAAAACAACCATGCTTTAGAAGGTGGAGGGCTTTCCTTTATTGATTGGGCTTTAGGCACCAACTTCTTCAAGTTGGATATCAATCATTGCCTTTTTGAAGGAAATGAGGCTTCTAATGGATTCGGAGGGGCTTTTTCTTGTAGCGGAAAAAGAAAAAAGGTTAAGATTGTTGTAAACAATTCGACAATAGTAGGAAATAAAGCGGTCAGCAATAGCGCTATATTTGCTTTTGCAGACAGCCTATTTTTTCAGCTTAAAAACTGTCAAGTCTTGGATAATAGAGACCTTGATAATAATACAGGCCCTTCAATTGCAATTGGGGCTTTTGGGGATGTCCTCTTTGCACAAAGCGAAATTGATAATTGCCTCTTTGCCAATAATACTGGCGGAATTTCCATGGTGGCCGCAGAAAATGCAAAAGCTGTTACACGAATCACCAACGCTACCTTTTTCAACAACGAGTCGGAAATTGTGTCAAATAATTGGTATTCTAGTTATGCTGGTTCTACTGAATATGGTAACGATTGTTACATCAATAATTGTGTATTCTGGGAGCCTGGCGCTTCCATAAAAACCTTATTTAGCAATAACAGCCCGAACTTTTCCAAATTCGGTTTTCATGTAGATTATTCTTTATTGAGTACCATGGAAACGGATACTTTGCCAGGTGCTATGGAAGCTTATGGCGAGCATCTCATTTTTTATCCAACCAACCCCATGTTCGAAGACCCCGCCAACGGCAATTTCCGCCTAAAACCCTGCTCCCCAGCCGTCAACTCCGGCGATAATACAACCACGCAAAATGCAGGGCTGCTGCAAGACTTGGACGGCCTTCCGCGCATATTTAAGGATACCGTGGATATGGGCGCTTATGAAACCCAAGTGGCGTGTTTTATCAGCAATACGACCAACAACAATGATTTCCTTAACGCATCCATATTTCCAAACCCAGTAGCAGCAGACCAATCTTTTACGGTGCAAATGCCAGATGGGTTGCAGCCAATTATTTCATGGAAACTGTTGAATGTGTCAGGCCAGTTGCTGAAGCAACGCGACTTTCAAAAGTTTGGGACAGAACAATTTGAAGTGTCTGCGCCTGAAATTCCCGGTGTGTATTTCTTGCAAATTCAAAGCGCAAAGGCGGTATTTACGGCAAAAATCCGTGTGCAATGATGGTAGAAAGCTAACTTTGCCAAAAAACAACGATGCGCCTGCTTTACATTTTTTCCTTTGTTTTATCAATATTCACCCAACTCCCCGCCCAAACCACCCTCATCCACTGCGGCAAACTCATCCCCATCAACAGCGAGCCCATCACCAACGCCACCCTGGTGCTGGAAGGCAATAAAATCCAACGCATCAACCGAGGGTTTTCTGCCGTGCCCCCAGGTGCAGAGCTCATTGACCTCAAAACCAAATCAGTACTGCCGGGCCTGATCGACTGCCATGTCCACATCGAATGGGAACAAAGCCGCAGTTCCTACACCGAAAAGTACTTACTCAATGATGCTGACATTGCTTTTCGGGCGGCGGTGTATGCCAAACGCACCCTCGAAGCGGGCTTCACCACCGTGCGCGACCTGGGCGGCACGGGCGTAAACATCGCCCTGCGCAACGCCATCAACAGCGGCTGGACTCCCGGGCCACGCATCCTCACCGCAGGAAGAATTCTCAGCATCACGGGCGGACACGGCGATGCCACCACGGGCAGCCGCTGGGATTTGTTCGATCCACCGATCCCTGAAATGGGCATCGCTGATGGCCCCGACGAGTGCCGGGCCGCTGTGCGCACGCAGATCAAACGCGGTGCCGATTGCATCAAAGTATGCGCCACAGGCGGCGTGATTTCCCTCGCCCGCGATGGCCGGTTACCACATTACAGCGAAGAAGAACTGGTGACCATCGTAAACACCGCCCGCGATCTGGGCATAGACGTAGCTGCGCACGCGCACGGCGATGAGGGCATACGCCGGGCAGTAGAAGCGGGTGTCGTCACCATCGAACACGGCACTTTTTTGAGTGATGCCACGATGGATTTAATGATAAAACACGGCACCTGGTATGTACCCACCTTGACTGCTGGCCATGCCGTAAGCGACAGCGCTCAGTTCGCCAAAGGTTTTTTCCCGGAAACGGTACGCCTAAAAGCGCTGGATATTGGCCCACAAATTCAATCAACGACGGCTCGGGTGTACAAGAAAGGTGTGAAAATCGTTTTTGGTACGGATGCTGGCGTGTTTCCCCATGGAAAGAACAACCTGGAATTTTTATACATGGCAGAGGCGGGCATGAAAAACACCGATATTCTGCGGGCTGCCACCATTGATGCGGCGACGATGTTGCGCTTGAATGATAAAATTGGATCGTTGGAGGTAGGGAAGCTCGCGGATATTGTGGCGGTGGACGGAGATCCTTTGAATGATATTCGGGCCATGTTGAAAGTGGTATTTGTGATGAAGGACGGGGTGGTGGTGCGGCGCTAACGGTTAAACCTACGAGGTTTCTCGAACACGACAAATGAGCACCAGTCACCACTCAACCAATCACTAATCTCAAACCACCATGCAAAACATTTCAGCTACTATCCGCAAACTCTTCCGCAACATGCTATACGCACTGGTTGCGCTGATTTTAGTTTGGGTGATCGCCATTCAATCGGGATGCTTTTCCATGCGCACACCGGATAGCGAATGGCAGCCAAAAATGCAATCCTTGGGACAAACGCTACATCCCCAATTCTTTGATATTCCAATTGTTTATGATCGAACCATTCACGCCGTTGCTGTCAGTACCAACGACAGCTTGCCGCTGGTGATCATGGTGCACGGCTCTCCAGGCGCTGTTGCCGCTTTGGGAACGCATAACTTGCCCTGTGCGGATTATCCATGCCGTAAATGACCAATTGGTGCCCGTTGCCAATGCGGAATTTGCACGGCGGATGCTGGTCAATTGCCCTGATTTTAAAACAGAAATACTAGCAACAGGCGATCATTTTATCCTTTGGAGCAGGCTGGACGTGGTTCGAACTGCTATACGCGAACTTTCAAGGTAAGCAACCCCTTTAAAATTTGCTGCGCCTATACGATATACCGTTTCGGCACGTTTTTGGCGTGCAAAGGTTCAAAGTAGCAGGTAAACGGGAAAAATCTACAGTATCTACCTACTTTTGTCCCACAAAAATGACATACATGAGAAATATCAAATCTATTGGGTTGCTGCTCGGGCTTGTTCTGACATGCCAGGTTTCATTTGCCCAAATGCGCGGCTGGGAAGTTGGCGGCTGGGGCGGTGTTACCAACTACTTCGGCGACTTGAATACCAACTTGCGGCTCAATCGCATGCATTTCGCGGGTGGCATCGGCGCACGCTACAACTTCAACGACCGCCTGGCCATGCGTTTTGGAACCAATGTTGGCAAAATTAGCGCCACGGACAAGGACTCCGACAACAGCTTTGAAAAACGCCGAAACCTGGATTTCAAAAGCATCATTGTAGATGGAACAGCGCAGTTTGAATTCAACTTCCTCCCGTATGTGCATGGATCAAGGGACTATTTTTTTACACCATACATGTTTCTAGGCCCAAGTGTGTACTATTTCAATCCCAAAACGGAGTTTGAAGGAAGTACATACAGTTTACGCGAAATGGGCACAGAAGGACAATTCCGGGGTGAAGAATATGGCTCCATACAATGGGCCATCGCTTATGGCATCGGCTTCAAAGCCGACTTGAGCTACCGCTGGAGCGTCGATTTTCATCTCAGTGCCCGCAAACTTTTTACCGACTACATTGACGACGTGCACGGCGAGTATGCCGATATCCGCGACATCCGGGCGCAACGGGGCGATATCGCAGCCGCGCTTGCTGATCGTTCCGGCGAACCACCCATAGGCCTCGAAGGCCGTCAACGGGGTAATGGAAAAAACTCCGATGTTTATGTATTTTTAGGCGTTGGACTCAATTACTATTTTGGGCAGATCCGGTGTCCGAGCATACAAAGAAACTAGTTCATGAAACCCTGAAACCCTTTTACGAAAGCCTGCGCTTATAGTCCTTGTATCCAAACTTCCGCACAACATCCAATTTTCCATCTGCCCGCAAAATGGCGATGCTGGGGTGTGTGACGCCGTTGAAGGTGCTGGTTTTTACCATGGTGTAATGGATCATATCCTCAAAAATGATCTTCTCCCCTACTTTCAGGGGCTGCTCAAATGAGTATGCTTCTAGGAAATCGCCGCTCAGGCAGCTCACGCCGCCAAGCCGGTACAAGTGCTGTCCGGATTCAGTTTCTGCATTGGCACCGCGTATGCCAGGCCGATAGGGCATTTCCAGTGTGTCGGGCATGTGCGCCGTGAAAGACACATCAAGAATTGCTGTTTTTATTCCTTTGTTTTTTACGATATCAAGCACGGTGGCCACAAGTACACCCGTTTCCCAGGCAAATGCGCTTCCGGGTTCCAGGATTACCTGCAAATGTGGGTGTCGTGCTTTAAAACCTTTTAGTACCTGGATGAGGTGATTGACATCGTAGCCGTTACGGGTCATCAGGTGACCGCCACCGAAATTCACCCATTTGAGTTTGGGTAGAAATGCGCCGAACTGACGTTCAAAGTGAACAAGGGTGGTCTCCAGGTCGAAGCTGCTGCTTTCGCAAAGGGTGTGAAAATGCAGGCCTTGGATGCCTTCCGGGAATTTCGCTTTGAAATTTTCCACGGGTTCGCCGAGCCGCGAGCCGGGTGCCGCAGGGTTGTACAGTGCCGTTCCAACGGGCGACCAGCCTGGGTTTACCCGAATTCCTGGGCTTACTTTTTCTTCAAAGTTCAGCAGTTTCTTCCCAAATCGTTTCCATTGTGACAGCGAATTGAAGGTGACATGACTGGAAAGGCGCAAAATTTTGGTGAATTCTTTCGGCGCGTAGGCCACGCCATACGTATGCGCTTTCACCCCCATTTCCTCATTACACAACATGACCTCATGCAGAGAAGACGCCGTGGCACCGCCGACATACTCCCGTACGATCGGAAAAGCACTCCACATGGCAAAACCCTTGAACGCAAGTATTATCTGCGCACCACTCTCGCGCTGCACCCGAGCAATGATTTCCAGATTGTGTCGCAACCGTGTTTCTTCCAATACAAAACAGGGGGAGGCTACTTTTTTGACATCCATACTTTTCAATGTGATAATTTGATAATGAGGAAATTTGAAAATGGGGGGCGCTGCTTACAGTCGCAGTAGTTATAGTTAGGCCAATTTTACAGCAGTGGCGGTTACGCCTTTTTTGCCGCGTTTGGTTTCAAAAACAACCGCGTCTCCTTCTGCGATTTTATCGAGTAGGTCAGCTTTGAATACAAAAACTTCCTTTCCGGAAATCTCTTCAATGATAAAACCGAAGCCTTTGGTAGGGTTGAAAAATTTGACTTTGCCTTTGTACATGGGAATTGTTGATTGAGCCAGCAAAAGTAGTGGACTCCTGATAACTGCTTGTTGTTTTTCAAAAAGGTGAATCAACCAGCAGACAATTGAATATTATTTTTATTTTAAAAAAATATTTTTTTTAAAATAAAAAATCTTATTTTAAATAAATAAATGTAAATTTATATTGAAATATTGTATTTTATCAAAATAATAGACATTGATTTTTTTTTCAAGTTCGCGCGTATTGTTTCAATTTCCCCCAACGCCGCTGTTTACGTTCTTTTTTGAATCAGCATTCAATATCAGCCTGGAAAACAGCTCTACCGTCCACCATAATCCGTTTTTCATTTTTGGCTCAATTTTCGCCGTAGAATTGTAGCTGGATCATACCTGGCAATAACCCCTGAGCCAATAGTTTGAACGATTTATCCCGTTATCTATGCGAAACCGACTTACACTGCTTGCCTTTTTGGCAGCCTTTTCTGCCCATGCACAATTCAGCGAGGGTGGTATGCCCCCAAGTTTTTCTCCTGAAAACCTTCCTGCGCTCGCTGGAAAAACCGTCATACCTGTTGCGGTGGCTTCTGTGGATAAAAATGCCTTGTTGGCTGAAGACAGCAAAACTCCTGGGCAAAACCGCTTTGCAGCACCTGTTACAGCTGATATTTCGATGGAAAATGCGGGTATTTGGACAACATTGCCCAATGGCGACCGGCTGTGGCAATGTGCTTTACGCTCACCTGGCGGCCTGGGATTGACCCTGCTATTCGATCAATTTGTGCTGGCGCCTGGTGTAAAAATATTTGCCTACAGTGCCGACCAGCAGCGGGTTCTGGGGGCCTATACGGCTCAAAGTTGTTTGCCTTCCGGCAAGTTTCTGATCGGTATTATCCCAGGAGAAACAGCACACCTTGAATGCCTCGTGCCGGCTGGCGCACCAGCCAATAGCAAAGTTCATCTCTACCGCGTCGATGTTGCTTTTGACAAAAATAACATGAACGGTGCAGAATTTGATTTTGGGCAATCACTGCCTTGCAACGTCAACATTAACTGCACTGCTGGGAACAACTGGCAAACTGAAAAAAAAGGCATCGCCCGGATTCTCATGGTATTCCAAAACGGGGAAGGATGGTGCAGCGGAACTTTGATTGCAAACACGACTGCGAATTATGAGCCTTATTTCCTGACGGCACATCACTGCCAGCTTATTGGCAACAGCCCCGAGTTCGACCTTTGGCGCTTCGATTTTGATTATGAAGGCCAAGGTTGTAGCAACCCGGCTTCAGAACCCATTCCCAAATCTGTTTTGGGTAGTCAGCGCATTGCAAACCGCGCTGAAACGGATTTTATGTTGTTGAAAATCAGCCCGATACCGGCCAATTATGACGTATATTTCAATGGCTGGGATCGGGACAACACTACCACGACGCTGTCCCCAAATACTACCATGATCCACCATCCTAACGGCGACATCAAAAAAATAACCATAGATAATCAGGCTGCCGTAATTCATCCAATTGCCCTTAACTGGGGTGGCATTTTTGGCATTAGCCCTGCCAACTCCCATTGGAAAACCATCCCGGACGTTGGGATTCAACAGCCTGGCTCTTCCGGTGCCCCACTTTTTGACGCCAACAAACGCATCCGCGGGTCGTTGCACGGCGGCAGCGTGAGCCCAACCGACCAATGCGTGATGACAGGTGTTTATTATGGTCGCTTAAACCAATCATGGGACCAAGGCACCAGCAGTACTTCCCGACTCAAAGAATGGCTCGACCCAAGCAACACCAATGTCATCACCCAAAACGGATATGAGCGTCCCATCCCCGCCGGTTTTGATATTAGTGGAACGGTAAAGACGCACTGGGGTGATCCCATGCCTTATACCAGGGTTAGATTGAGCGATGTTGGTGGCAGCTCTTATATTGTTTTGACAGACACATTGGGTCAGTACATCTTCCAAAATGCCACCGCTGGCCACAACTATACCATCACCCCGGAAAGAGATACCAACGACCTGAACGGCGTGACCACCTTCGACTTGGTGCTGATCTCCAAACATATCCTGGGTATTGAATCACTCAATACACCCTGGAAAATGATCGCGGCCGATGTGAACAAAAGCAATTCCGTAACCACAAGCGATATTGTGGAAGCCCGAAAAGTATTACTTGGCATCAACCCGACTTTCACAAACAATACTTCCTGGCGCTTTTTCCCGGAGTTTGTTGTCTTTGCTGACCCTAACAACCCTTTTAATGGGGTTTTTCCACCGAATAACATCAGCATCAATAACTTACAGGCAAATTATCCTGGAGCTAATTTCAAGGGGATAAAGATTGGGGATACAAATGGGACGGCTTATCCGGGGTTGTAGTGCCGCAACCAGTAAATAGCATACCATTGCCAACCCCTGGCACGCCGCATATCGCCAAGGCCGATCCGGACAAAATAAGCGGAGGCCAGTGGCTGTTCCAAAGTGAATGGATCGGCCAGCGGTGTTGCCAACGACCGAGCACCCAGCTAAGAACAAGGGCTACAGGCAGTATGGCCAGGCTTAGTTTGAGTGAAACGGCCAATATAGCTAGCAGCGCAGCAAGTACCAGCCAGCGAGGTTTTTGGCTTCGTTTGGCCTGCCAAAGACAGGCTAACATCAACATTATGCCCCAAAAGGCCGGTGCATCGGGCAAAAAATCCGGACTGTAATAGGCCAGAATCGGTGCATTGGCCAGCAGATATCCACAGAGTGCTGCCAATAACTGATGCCGATTGATTTTCAACGCCATCCACCCAAAAGCCCAGCTTCCGAGCAGCATAAGCAACAGTCCGATCCAGCGCAGAGGATAAGCAGGATGGGGCAAATAACGCTGCCAAACACCAGCCATCCAATACAAGACCGGCAACTCCCCGACAGCGTGGTTGTCACCTGCATAAAACAGGTTAAAAACCGCCGGCTGCCCAAAAGCGTTCTGTTTTGCATAGTGCCACACCATTGCTTCACCGTCGGCCTGCCGCCACTGGTGAATGGAAACGGGCGGAAGGGATAACCATTGGTCATAGCGATTCACGAAGGCTGAAACGCTGAAGAGCAGGAAGAAAAGGAGGGTGTAGCGGAGCAATTGAAACTTATCGAAGCTTCTATATAGCCGCCTTTTCTGTGTACAATGCTATCGGGTGGTTGTGGTGCTGCCAAACCCGAAACGAGTGGAAGCGACAATTTGGTTTGCGTCAAGGCTGTCGGCTTTTCAAAGTACTATAATTATTTTACCACTTTTCTCTCGGCTGGCAGGATATATGCAAAAATGAAAAATCCCAGTTTTGAGGTAAAAATAAAAAACTGGGGTTAGCCCTGAGGAAATACAGCTTGTAGGTTTTTGATTTTGAACTACTTATCTGTTTAATAGAGTGCCACAACTGGGGTCAAATCAATGTTAATTATATGTTAATGATATGTTGACAATAAAACAATAAAATAATAAAATAATTATCTTAGCAATATTAATGACAACAGAGCCGAAAAGAATTATCCACGGTTTCTCCTTCGAAAAACTTGTACCTTTTTTAAATCTGTTGTTGACAAATTCATTTTTTTCTCCAACATTCTAAACAGAATGTTATTATGAAAAACAAAAAATTAGTACCGGTTCTTTTGCTTCTTTTTCTTTCACCTAGCTTTCGGGTATTTGCCGCTGCAAATTGTGAATGCGGCGAACACGCGACAGGAATTACCACCTATAATGTTTCTGGCGAGGATTGCTGTGGAGGCGTCGTTGGAGCAGTAGCATTTGATAATGAATACGAACAACAAACGGGAGGTGCCTGGAAGTTGGTTCGCCAAACACAAATAACGGGTACTGCAGCTCAAAGTTCATGTTGCCCTCCTCAATAAAATAAATTTTTTCATATCTAAACATTTAATCTTCGAACATATAGCTGCGATGATTCATTTTGAACTTTAAAAAAAACTAAACATGAAAAATTTTGTCTTACCATTTTCTCTACTTACCCTGTTAGTCTTTGGATGCCAGGAAACAGATTTTCGGGAGGCTAATGCAAAGTTGATTGAAACTAGCGTATCAAGCTTGGAACCAGGGACAATCCCCAAGGATGCTAAAATGTATGATTATGCTTTCTATCCGGAAAAATATTCATTGAAGGATGTTGACAAGTATTACCGCAATGAATTATTGGTCAATAATCGGGACGACTCTTATTTTGACAACTTAAGGATGTCAACTATTTCGATGATGGTTAAACAATTCAATCTTTTGGAGCAGGGAGATTTACAAACTATTGAATATTACGCAAATGAATTATCGGAAATTGATCTTCCATTACCAGAGGTGGTTGCCATGGTTATGATACGACTCCAAGAGAATTGGACCACTGCAGAAATTAATCAGCAGGCTCAATTCATTTACAATAAAAATATGGAGTACATAAAAACAAACTTAAAAGATCCCAAACGTTACCTTGACAAACATGGAGAAAAATGGGGAAAGTTAATCGCAATCAAAAATCCTGAAAAATAAAACAGCCTTTTGAAAGTGTTCACATTTTTTTGTCTTGCTAGTGCCACCCTGAAAAAAAATTCGACATTAGATAGTATATTACATTAGACCAGCCTTACAAAATTCCCGCTGATTCAACCCCGTTTTTGAGACTTTTCCCTCAAAAACGGGGTTTTCTTTTTTTATAGCCACGCGCGAGCGGGAGATGAAAAAAGCGGGCACCTGGGTTACTCTTGGGCCGCTAACCTAAGAAAACTTGACATAAGGTGCGCTGTTGCAGCATTCGACCAATGGTTGATAGAGATGTTCACCAACCGAAAGTTGGCGGTACATGCCGCTTGGCCTTACCTTAGCGTTTCACAACCATTTATAGTACACACCATGTCAAAATCTCCATTCCAACACGGCACCAAAGAGCGCTTTCTACAATACGTCACCATAGACACCCAAAGTGACCCCGATAGCCCAACCTGCCCCAGTACAGAAAAACAAAAAAACCTCGGCAAAGTCTTGGTAGCGGAACTCCTCGCCATGGGCATCAGCGATGCCCACCTCGATGCGCATGGATATGTTTACGCCACCCTTCCCAGCAATACCGATAAAAAAGTGCCAGTCATCTGCTTTTGCTCCCATATCGATACTTCCCCTGATTGCTCCGGCGAAGGGGTAAAGCCAATCGTCCACAGCAACTACAAAGGTCAAGACCTGGTGCTGCCCGACGACAAATCGGTGGTGCTGCGCATGCGCGAGCACGAAGACCTGCAGCATCAAATTGGCAACGATGTCATTACCGCCAGCGGCACTACCCTACTTGGGGCCGACAACAAAGCAGGTTTGGCTGCCATTATGGATGCCGTTCAAATCCTGCTCAACAACCCAAAACTCAAGCACGGCGACATCCGCATCCTGTTCACGCCCGACGAGGAAATAGGCCGCGGGGTCGACAAAGTTGACATCAAAAAACTGGGGGCAAAATTTGGCTACACCATTGACGGAGAAACAGCCGGAAGCATTGAAAATGAAACTTTTAGCGCAGATGGCGCTGTTATTACCATCAACGGTATTTCTGCGCACCCGGGTTTTGCAAAAGGTAAAATGGAAAGCGCCCTGAAAATCGCGGCGCGTATCGTGGCAAAATTTCCTGACAAGTTGAGCCCCGAGCACACAGAAGGCAAACAAGGCTTTATCCACCCCGTCCATTTTGAAGGCGGCATTGAAAAAGCCACCATCAAACTTATCCTGCGCGATTTTACGGAAGCCGGACTAACACGTCATGGAAAGGTGCTGCAACGCATCGTAGACGCAGCGCTGAAACCATTCCCAAACAGCAGCGCCGAAGTCAAGATCACGGAGCAATACCGCAACATGGGCAAAATGCTCAAAAAATACCCACATGTAGTAGCCCATGCGCTGGAAGCCTTGAAACGCGCTGGGTTTAACCCACCCAAATTAAGCTCCATCCGCGGCGGCACCGATGGTTCCCGTTTGTCGTTCATGGGTTTGCCATGCCCCAATTTGTTTGCTGGCGAGCACGCTTTCCACTCCAAACAGGAATGGGTATCGGTGCAGGATATGAACAAGGCAGCGGAGACGATTGTGCATTTGGCGCAGGTGTGGGAGGAGAAAAGCTGAAGGGGAGTGCGACTTTTAAGTCGCCCGTACAAGGCCATTTATGGCCGTATTCAGGTTAGATACGGCCATAAATGGCCTTGTACGGGCGACCTAAAGGTCGCACTCCCGAATTATGAGACGGCCTCTTGGCCAAGAAAATCAAAATAAAGTTTGGCGACATTTTCAACGTAGCTCGTTTCGGCACAGCCCCCAAATGCTTCAATTCCGAAACACTTTTATCAGCTTTTCCATCCTTCCCCCTTCTCCCACAACACCAAAATAAATTCCCGGAGGCAGATCTCTTGTTTCTATTGTGGCATTTCCTGTTCCCAAAACTTGTTTATGCACCAGCCGCCCCAACTGGTCATACAGCAAGAAACTATATCCTTCAAGCGCATAAATGCTGCTCAGGATTATTTTGTCATCGAATGGATTGGGGTTCATGCTGATTGATTCAAGTGCAGCAATATCCTTTGTCTTCGAGGTAAAAATGGTCGTATCACAGGCATAAGGCACAAAACGATAATCAACTTCTGGATCAGCATAACACCTGAGGCCGCAGGTTTGATTTTCACACAAGGCGTAGGTGGGACCCATAAAACAGGTGTTTCCAACTTTTTCGAGTATTTCATTGCCCCAGTCAAATACAGTTGGCGTATGGCTGGTATGCCAAAGCTTCAATGTGTCGTTCCCTACAATTCTATTGGTCAAAGAGTCAATCATTATTCGAACAGGGCCAAAAGGTGGCAACAGTCCGTCAATATCCCAAAAATCGCCCGGCATGGCGTTAAAGTTGTAGAGCAATTGAAACATGGAAGTATTGATGCTCCAATAAAAGACAGAATCGTTTTGAGTAAACACATAACAGGGATTTGGCAAACCACAGCCCGTCAGCCCTTCTATTTTTCGGCATAATTTTCCCTGAAAGACTTCCTCGCCCGTGACTTCCACCAGCCTGAATTTTTCAGGGTAAGGCATGATGGTGGATGTTTCACTATAATACCAAGTGGCACCTACTGGTGCAAAATCGCTTGCTTGGGAGAAAGCTTGGAGGCTGGAGATAGCGAAGGTGAAAAGGATCAAGTATTGTTTCATTTTGTAGGGTTTAGTGTTGCACCATAAATTTGCCGCTGAACAAGGCGCGGCTCCCTTCAAAAAAAAGAAGCTGATACGTTCCTGGAGGCCAATGGCTTACGTCAATTTGCCGTGCCGAAACGGTATTGTCCCAGTTGATTTGAGCCATTAATTTTCCCTGCGCATCGTAACAGCGTAGGAGTTGTTTATTTTGAGTTGAGCCTATTATTTGTGGGAGTTCAACCTGCACGATGGCGGATGCAGGGTTTGGCGAGCAAATCATCTGGGGCAAAGGAGCATTCTTAGTAATCGGTTGAAATGCGCCTGTAATATATTGGTTAAGCCCGCTACAGTTGGGTTCTAAACAGCCATCAGCGCCAAGCACCAAGAGCCCAATATTGATATTGAACGTACCAATGGCAGTGGTGTCGAAAACGAGACCCGTGGCGGCAATCCGCCCATCGGCCATTTCACAAAGATCGAGCATTTCCAATTGTGGCGACCAAGGGCGCTGTATCGAATCTGAATAGTGTCGTTCCCATAGCAGGTCGCCGTCGGAGCTCATCCTGAAAAGCCAGGTTTTGCCTTTATTTCCATTTTGCTGAAAAACACCACAGCCAAGAATGTCGCCATTGGCAGCAGTAATGATGCGGTAAACGTATCGCACCGATACATCATTCCATTCGTGGGTCCACAAGGTGTTACCATCGCTGTCGAACCGGTGCAGCTCATTAAATTCAAAAGCGATGTTTGGGTCTGTTGTGAAGGTATCCCGGCTCCACATCACCGCCCCGCCGCTGCCGGGCAATGCAGTCGCCGTCGACTCCTGGCGCGCATATTTGCAATAATTGATCATCCTGCTCCATATCGGGTCGGCATTTTCGTCCAACTTGTGCAGGATCGCGTTGTTTCGATACGTGCCATATATCGGGTGATAATAATACCCGATTACGCCTGAAGAAACCAGGTAATTACCATCTTCAGTGCGTGAAAGATGCCCGTAGCCTATTGTCTGAGAAAAGGTGTCTGGTACGATCTTGCTGTATATTGGGTTCCCAAGCGCATCCGTTTTCACCATGCGTATCCAGCTCTCTGCCGTTTGCCAAGGATTACCCATTGGTAAGGCTTTGCCTTCTGTTAAGTAAAGCATAATATTACCCGATGGTGTTTCTGCTATTGCCTCTCCATACACGTGGTATTCAAAAAGGTCTGGATAATAATTGATCCAAACCACCTCCAGGTCTTTATCCAATTTGGCGATAAATGTGCGCATTCGGGTATTGTTATAGTCACGCCACTCACCAGTTAGCAGTATATGCTTGTCTGAAGTGAGACAATATCCTCCTGGCCCTGAAATAGCAACATCACCTTGTGGTTCTTCCATTGATATTATTTTTTCAATTTCGCGGGTGTCTGCATTAATTTTTATTATTTGTTGACTACGTCTATCCTGTTGGTTTCGATACAAATTCGTGACAAAGAGGTAGTTATCAATACTCCAAACATTCGTTGCTTTGTCAGCAATAAACATGTTTTGAGGATTTGGATCGAATGATTTTATAAATGTGTCATCTGTTTGGGCGTTCCCTATGTTGACACAAAGCAACCCAAATATGATGGGAAAATTTCTTGTTACCATGATATTGCATTTTGGATGGAGGGGCAGTACAAATACAACTGCACTGCCCCTCACTCATTAGAATTTAATGTTGAATGGCAATTTTCTGCCGCGATTGGACAACGCCTTGATGTTGTAGTGTTAGCAAATACATGCCCGCAGGAAGGCTATGTACAGAAATTGATAGCGTGTTTCCATCTGGAACAATGATTTTTCGTACCAATTCACCCGATGTTATGCTGCGCAATTCGAGCGTTTGTACACCTTGTTCGATTTTATGCGATGGAAATTGTACTTGTAACACGTCGCTGACCGGATTGGGAGACACTTGTAAAGTCCCCTCTGGTAATAGATCGCGTGGAGCTTGGTTGCTCCGCTCTTCACCCAAGTTGGGCACTTTGGGCATGAACACCCTTCCCGTGAGAATATTCAAAAGGCTTTGGGCATAACCAGCTTCCTGACTTGCTGCATCGGCAACATTCAGAAGCGTCATTTCTTGTGCATTGCTCAAAGTAAATTGTGGATTGCTCAGTCGAGCGGCATTTATACTTTGCACTTGTACAAAATATTGATCGTCTATTGTATTTTGAGGGAATGATTGCAAAATAGCTGCGGCAGCAGGAAACATCTTTTGCTCCAACTTTGC
>JBBRWA010000125.1:0-15563 GCA_038246345.1 Chitinophagales bacterium | reverse complement strand
GGACTGGCGTTCCTGGGCATTATCGGTGCTGGCGCGATAGGCAAGGTTGGGCTGCACGAGCAAGATTTTGTTTCCGCTGCGGGTAAACTTCACTACCCGGGAAGCGCCAATTTGTCCGCGATCGAGGCCGATGTCGTTGGAGCCAAGGCCCGCTGGCAGGGAATTGACGTATAAAAACTCCGTGTCGAAGCGGGTGATTTCAAGCCATATTTTGCCGGATTTGTCATTCCACCAGAAGGGGAAGTAGCCGGGGTAGGCTGCGGCATTTTTGATCAGTTTTTCAATGGATTCGGGCATTGAAGCTGCCGTACTCGGAATGCCAATTGGTTTTGTTTTGGGGGAACAGGCTGCCATAAATAATAGCAGAAAAAACGATGTGCGCATAGTGTGTTGAAATGTGAGCAGTAAAGAAACGAATCAAATTTAAAACATTTTGTTTTTTAATTAAAACGTTTTGTATCTTCGCTTGTCAAAACCGCAACCCATGCCAAGTAGAAAACGCCCACGCACCCGCAAAAAGGATCAATCCCACGATGCTATTTTCAAAATCTTTTTTAGCGATGCCATTATTGCTCGAAACTACCTGCTTCATTACACGCCCGAAAGCATTCACGAACAAATTGATTTTTCAGTTTTCCGCAAAAGTGATACGGCATTTGTCAATGGGCGATTTGGAGCTTCGTTTTGCGATATTGTATACGAGACCAAGTTGAACAATGGGCTACCTGCGCGGCTTTTGTTCCTTTTTGAACACAAAAGTTACATCCCTTCATTCCCGATACATTTGCAATTGCTCGATTACCTATTGCAAATTTGGGAGGACGACCTTAAAAATAAGCGCCCGCTATCGTTTGTTATTCCCGTCATCGTGTACCACGGCGAGCAAGGCTGGGAGCAGAAGCCACTGAATGCGTATTTTCCAGGAATACCGGATGAATGGCAGGTCTTTATTCCAAACTTCCATTACCTATTGACCGATCTTAGCCAGACCTCGCAACAATTGATCTTGCAAAAGCATGAAAGCGAATTTCTGCGCAATTTATTTTTAGCCTTAAAGCTGTCCAGAAATGAAGCATTGATTCGAGAAAACTGGAATAAAATCTTTACTTTTGGGGTGCGGATTTCTCCAGATGACCGCGTAAAAATCCTTTTTCAAGCGCTAACACTTTATTTCGTAAAACTATACCACATGCCACAGTCAGAAGTCAAGAGCCTAAGCAAAGACTTGCCCGATACAGAATATAGCTGGGTAGATGCTATTCCTGAAATCTTTGTTGAAAAATGGAAAAAAGCCTACAAGCGGGAAGGCCTGAAAGAAGGTCGGAAAGAAGGTCGTGAAATTGGACGAGAAGAGGGACGAGAAGAGGGACGAGAAGAGGGACGAGAAGAGGGACGAGAAGAAACAACCCGAATCCTTATCCTTAAAACCCTTCAAAAGTTTCCTCAATGGAGTACTGAAGAGGTCGCCTCTTTTGTAGAAGTCCCCATAGAGTATGTAAACAAATTACGCCACGAATTGGAAAAAGGATAAAAGCATGATGGGGATTTTGCCGTCAGAAGAAAATCCCCATCATGCTTTCATTCCATTACTTACCCCGATTCCACCACCAATACATCGGCACACCCGTCAGCATCAGCACAATACCCAGACCCGCCTCACGGGGATGATTGATGCACGTAATAATGATCAAGGCCACGCAGAACAGCACGAACAAGGCCGGAACAATTGGATAGCCCCAAACCTTGTAGGGGCGTTCCGCATCTGGTTCCCGGCGGCGCATCACAAATACACCAAATGCCGTAGCGCCATAAAAGAAGAAGGCTGCGAATATCAGCATGTCGGTCAGCTGATCGAAACTGCCAGACAATACCAGCAAGCAAGCCCAAAGTCCCTGCATCCAAAGCGCAGGATTCGGCGTATTGTACACAGGATGAATATCCGCTGCACGCTTAAAAAACAAGCCGTCCTGCGCCATCGCCTGATATACGCGCGGCGGCATGAGGATGGTGCTGTTGGTGCAGCCCAACGTGGTGATGAGAATGATAATGGAAATTAAGGTAGCGCCCAATCCCCCGGCGAAATGCCGAACCACCGCTACCGCCGCAATGTCGTTCTTCGCAACATGTACATCCACCAATTGGTCAATCGGCAGCACATACAAATAGGTGAAATTCACCAGCGCATAAGTACCCATAATGACCAACATGCCAAAAAATAAGGCCAGTGGTAAGTTCCTGTTTGGATTTTTGATTTCACCGCCGATAAAACCCACGGTGTTCCAACCCTCATAGGCCCAAAAAGCCGCCAGCAAAGCAGCAAACATGGCTTTTATGAAAGTGAAATCCGTCCAGGAATGAACGGTATAATTAATAGAAGGAGTTTGGAAATTGGCAAAACTGCCACCGCCGAAAAACAAGCCTGAGATAACAATCACCGCCAAACCAACAATTACAAGACGGGTGATCCAGGTACTCAAGCCAGCAGCGCCTTTAACCCCACGGGTATTAAGGAAAGTTAAACCCAGTATAAGTACAATGCAAAGCCCTTTTACCCCGAAATTATCGAAGGGCTTGAACACCCCAATCTCGATATTCTCAATACCTTCAGGTAAATGCGGCAAAGGAATCATGGAATTAAACGACTGTGCAAACACATACGCAATGCCCGCTACAGAAGCCGTCTTAATTACCGCAAAGGTGCTCCAACCCCACATAAACGCCGTAAACCGCCCATAAATGCGGCGAAAATACAAAAATTCGCCCCCGGAACCAGCCATCATGCCCGCAATCTCTGCATTGCTCAAAGCACCACAAAGACTGATGACGCCCGCCAACACCCAGGCCCAAAGCACCAAATCAGGCGACAAAAGCTCTGCCGACATGGGCGCCACTTTTTTATACACACCCGAGCCAATGACCGAGCTGATGACGAGAATGGTAGCACCACTTAATGTAATCGTGCGAAGCAGTTGACCTTGTTTTTTTTCCATGATGGAGCAAACGTAACAATTTCCACGCATTCCAATTCTGAATATTTCTTCAACATTTAAAAACAAAAAATTTTTTATTCAGAACAAGTTGTTTATTTTTGTCCATAAAATTTCAGCAAACAACTTTCATCATGGTCACTACACTGCTTGTCAAAGACGAAACCGCAACCGGCAAAATCATTACAGAAACCACCCTTGAGCTGCAATCCGACCGGGTTTCGGTTCGGGAAGTCATTGAAGCGCGGGTCATTGCCGAGGTAGAAAAATACAATTCTCAGGCTACCGAATACTTCAACGGTCTGGTGCAACCCAGTGATGCAGAGCGTACCTTGAACGGATTCCGTATGCGCGACCGCCGTTTTGTCGATCCCGAAAAACAAGTGTATGTCGCACTGGATGCCTTTCAAAAAAACAGCTATTTTGTTTTGGTCGATGATCATCAAGTAGAATCCTTGTCGCAGGAAATACATATTCGGCCAAATTCCTCGGTTAGTTTTGTGCAATTGGTGCCGCTTGTTGGGGGATAAGTGTTGTGGCAAATAAAAACTGGTGGACGTGGCACCAATGCCTCATATTTTCCAAAAAAAACAAACCCATGGGAATTGTCGCTAAACTAAAATCTATGTTCCAGGATCACGGCCACCAGGAAGTACAAACGGCCCGCTCTTTTCACTGGTCGACTGACGATGTGCTAGGCTTGTTTGCCAACAACCTCGCGGCAGGCATGACGCCCGAGCATAAAGCCGTTTGGTTTGAGGTGCTACATATTGCCTCCAATGCCAACGGCGGCAAGCCCACTAAAACGTTTTTGAAAAAAATCAAAGCTGAAATGGGAGTACTTCCTAGCAGTTTGCTCGCCGAAAAATTAGCACAGCTGTTTTCCCATACGGCAGCCCAAAAACCAAGTGCTCAGGAGACCATATATTACCAAGGAACCCAACATGAATACCGATTTTCATCCTTCCATTTTATATCAGAATTTAACATCAACACCCTGCGCGGCTTGGTATGGGCAGCCCCACTACATTTGAATGACAACCTGATGCAGGCATTGGTCAAGCTGGCTGATCGCTGTTTCAAAAAAATACCTGGAAAAGGATACACCGCTGGCGGCCTCGGCAACGCTGTGCTATGGGTATTGGCTGATTGTGCCCGCCCCGAAGCCATCGCATTTCTGTCGAAGCTAAAACTTAAAAACATACAAGCCAACACTAAGTCCCTGATTGATAGCTACTTGCAGTCAATTTCTCAAAAAATAGGTCTATCACTCCTTGAGTTGGAGGAAATGCACATTCCAGATTTTGGCTTAGATAAATCAGGTAAGTACATTCAATATTTTGATGATTACAGGGCAGAAGTCCAACTTCTAAGTATTGGAAAAACCTCCATTGAATGGTACAAACCTGATGGAAAGCCACAAAAATCCATGCCCGCTGCTATTAAAGATGGGTCCCCGGAAGCAGCCAAAAAACTTGTGGCTGATGCCAAGGAATTGGCTACCAGCAGCACCGCGCAGCGCGACAGGTTGGACCGCATGCTGCGGATCGAGCGCAAGTTCCCGTTTGAACATTTCGAAAAAACGATGCTTCAACATGGCCTGATGGGCTGGCTCAGCAAACGGTTGATTTGGACGATTTCCTGCCCTGGCCAAACGACCGTCAACGCCTTTTTTACCGGTGAAAGCTGGCGTGACAGCCATGGCCAAAAAGTTGATTGGATCGGGGGAAATTGCACCCTACAACTTTGGCACCCTGCTGGAAGCCCAACCGATGAAACCCTGCGCTGGCGAGCGTTTTTGGAAGACATCCAGCTGGTACAACCTATGAAACAAGCCTTCCGCGAAATATACCTGCTTACAGATGCCGAACTACGCACCCGTACCTACAGCAACCGTTTTGCAGCCCACCTGCTGAAACAGTCCCAATTTGCCATGCTGGCCCGAATGCGCGGCTGGCGTTACGCCCTGCTCGGTGCTTATGACGATGGGCGCAGCAGCAGCCTTGCCGTATTGGATTTGCCTGAAAAATCACTGCGCGCAGAATACTGGGTCAGTGAAGTAAATGCCGATGATGCCATGAACGACTCTGGAATCTGGCACTATATTGCCACAGATCAGGTCAGATTTTACCAGCACAGCAATCCAGAACCCATAACCTTGGTAGACGTGCCGCCCATCGTGCTGTCTGAAGTGCTGCGTGATGCCGATCTTTTTGTCGGGGTGGCCAGCGTTGGCAACGACCCAGGCTGGAGCGACTCCGGCGGACTGCCTGGCTTCCGCGATTATTGGCAAACATACTCTTTTGGTGACCTTTCTGAAATGGCAAAATCAAGGCGCGACATACTCACTCGGCTGTTGCCAAGGCTCAAAATAGCCGCTGTCTCCGAAATGAAGGATCGTTTTTTGGTCGTGCGCGGGAAACTGCGCACCTACAAAATACACCTCGGCAGCGGCAATATTTTAATGGAACCCAACGATCAGTACTTGTGTATTGTCCCGGATCGAAAGGCCGATACCACAAAAGGTTCGGGCAACCTGTTTCTGCCCTTTGAAGGTGACACAGGTTTGTCTTTGATTTTGAGTAAAGCTTTTTTATTGGCCGATGATGACACCATAACAGACACGACCATTATCAGCCAAATAAAAAACTAGCGACCCTAACTACATGCCCACGCAAGACACAAATTTATCAAAGGCGGAACTGGCTCGATATGCCCGGCATCTGGCCCTGCCCGAGTTTGGTTTAGAAGCCCAGCAAAAACTGAAAGCGGCCAAAGTACTCGTCGTGGGTGCGGGCGGGCTCGGGAGTCCTCTGTTGCTGTACCTGGCAGCAGTAGGTGTAGGCACCATTGGCATCGTCGATTTTGACGTTGTGGACGAGAGCAATTTGCAGCGCCAGGTGCTGTTTGGCAAAGGTGACCTTGGACTTCTCAAAACAGAGGCCGCAAAAAAACGATTGATATCCCTCAACCCCTTTATCCACATTCAACTGCACAATACTCAACTCAGTTCAGCGAATGCCATTGAAGTAATTCGTGAGTATGATGTTGTAGCCGATGGCAGCGATAATTTCCCAACGCGATACCTGGTGAACGATGCTTGTGTACTGCTAAACAAACCCAACGTTTTCGGCGCTATTTTTCAATTTGAAGGGCAAGTCTCTGTTTTTAATTTCATCGACAAAAACGGGAAAATGGGCCCCAACTACCGAGACCTCCACCCTACTCCACCGCCGCCAGGAACCGTGCCGAGTTGTGCAGAAGGTGGTGTTTTGGGCGTGCTGCCAGGCATTATCGGTAGTATGCAAGCGAGCGAAGTCATCAAGGTCATCACGGGAATAGGCGAACCATTGAGTGGACGCCTGTTCCATTTCGACACCTTGGATTTTGAGTCTCGTATCTTCAAAATAAAATCCCGCGACGACAATCCTTTGACTGGCGCACTGCCAAGCATCACACAGCTTATTGATTACGAAGATTTTTGTGGAATACATTCATTGACAGCAATCAAAGAAATCACCGCAGCAGAGCTTAGGATTTGGCAGTCCTCCGGCGAAAAAATACAGTTGATAGATGTGCGCGAACCAGCAGAATACCAGGCCGGAAATATTAAAGGGGAATTGATCCCGCTGGCCACTGTCGCTGAAAATGCACATCATTTGTCAAAAGACGGCAAGGTGGTTATCCACTGCCAATCAGGTGCCCGCAGTGCAAAGGCAATACGGGACTTAGAGCAGCAATTCAACTTAACAAACCTCTATAATTTAAGCGGCGGAATCATAGCGTTTTGGGAATCAGAACAAATTTGAGCATCGGGAATTAAGCACTTTACATCAGCGCATACGCCCATTTCATCTAAAACCAGCTCGTTTCAAACAAGTATTAAACTTTCTTAGCACAGCAAAAACAACATAAGCTATGCTGCGCAACACACTACAGTCCTTCGGCCTCGCCATCCAAAACATCCGCTCCAACCTATTTCACACCTTCCTGTCGGTGCTTGGCATCGTCATTGGCGTAGCGGCTCTGGTAGCCACTTTCTCCCTGATTGACGGCCTGGAAAAATTCGCCCGCGACCAAATTGCCGCAAATACCAGCGTGAACGCCGTAGCAGTATCAACTGAAACGGAAAAGACCATCAACCACCTGTCCGTTCGAAAAGACACCTTCCAGGTCATTGATTACGACCGTTATGTACGATTCCGTGCCAATGCGCCATTGGTAAAAAATGCCAACCTCGACAACAGCTACAACCGTGAAATAAGTGTTTCGGGCAAAGACAGTACCATTGGGGCCATGCTCCGTTGTGCCGCCGAAGCGCCCTGGGGTGACACTTCCATCACGCATGGACAAAATTTCTCCGCGACGGCATTTAGTGGGCGGGAAAAAGTTACGGTGATTAATACCCAACTGGCGAAACTCATAGCAGGATCCGATGATCTGGATCAGGCCATTGGGCGCACGTTTACAGCATTCGGCAATGAACTGCGCATCATCGGTGTCGTCAAATCTAAAAAAGAAGAAACTCCGCCTATTGCTTGTATCCCGGTTTCCTTGCTCAGCATCAATGACCTTCAGCGCTCGCCGCCAAGAATGATCTTAGAAATGGCCAAAACGGAAGATGTGCCCGTGGTAAAAACCCAGGTAGAAGCCTGGATAAAAACCGAATTTGGCGCAGAAAACGATGATTTTCAGGTGCAAAGCCAGGATTTTTGGATTGAAAAAGCAGCCATGGGTTTCACCATTTTTCGTGTCATCATGGGTATGATCATTGGTTTGTCCGTTGTTGTAGGCGGGGTGGGTGTGATGAACGTGCTGCTGATTTCCGTCACAGAGCGCACGGCCGAAATCGGTTTGCGCAAGGCAGTGGGTGCCAAAAAAGGCGACATCCGCCGCTTGTTCCTCGCTGAATCCATCACCGTTTCCGCTTTTGGCAGCTTGATTGGTTTGGCTTTAGGCGCCGCTTTTGCCATGGCCGCCATTCCCATCATCCGATATTTCGCCGATGTTCCTTTCACAGCCGTGCTTACCTGGAACACCTTTTTTATCATTTGCACCGTCGCCATATTAATCGGGATGATTTTTGGCACTTTTCCAGCCATAAAAGCAGCCAAACTTGATCCGGTAGAAGCACTGAGACGAGAGTGAACCGAACTTTTCTTGAACCTTTTAGGGAGGCACCTGTTTATTTGCGCATGAAAAGAAAGTACGTGATTACCACCTTCGCGACATTGTTCCTTGGAGCAATTGCCCTTTATTCCATGTATTCCACGCAAACAAACAAAGTAATCGTACGCCCTATGGAAAATACTACATTAGACTCCACAGCCTCTTCAATATTTCAATTTACCGTAAATTCTCTGGACGGCAAGCCTGTTTCCTTGGAGCAATTCAAAGGCAAAAAGATCATCCTGCTCAATGTAGCGTCGGAATGTGGCTTTACGCCGCAATACGCAGATTGGCAAAAGTTTTATGATGCCAACAAAGAGTCCGTCGTGGTATTAGGATTCCCCGCGAATGATTTTGGCGCACAAGAGCCCGGCTCCGCTGCTGAAATTGGTAGTTTTTGCCAGAAAAACTACGGCGTAACCTTTCCAATGTTCGAAAAGGTATCCGTTAAAGGCGAATCTCAGGCACCTTTGTACAAATGGCTCACGGATCCTGCCCAGAATGGCTGGAACAGCCAGGCACCCAGCTGGAACTTCTGCAAATACATTGTTGATGAAAATGGCAAGCTTACGCACTTTTTTGCATCCAATGTGAAGCCAGACAACGCCCAATTCATGGAAGCAATGGGTTTATAAGCATTAATGCACAGGTTAAACAAATCAAAAACCCTCAATTTTCGGTATTAATGCTGAACCTTGTGGGGTTTATACCTGTGAACTAAACTTAATGCACAATGACAGCGCACCTACGCCTCCTTTTCGCCATCACCTTCATCGCATCACTGAGCGCTTGTTCCGCCTTTAAAACGACCACAAATGCAGGCCGCAACCCAGGCACCAGTAAAAGCTCCAATTCGAACACTGGCACAAGCACCAGTAAAAGCCCAAACACGAATAACACTGCGAGCAGCAGCATGAAAATGCGGCTTGAAATAGCAGATTTCGGAAAAAAATTCGTCGGCGTTAACTACAAATATGCCGGCCAAAGCCCCTCCACGGGTTTCGACTGCTCCGGATTCACTTCTTATGTATTGAAAGGATTTGGCGTCACCCTTTCGCCCGCCTCCGCCGCCCAAGCCACTACCGGAAAACGGGTAGCACTGGATAAAGCCCAGCCCGGCGACCTGCTGTTTTTTGGCGACAGCGAAAATAAAATCCAGCACGTGGCCCTGATCGTGAAAAACGATAAAAATGGCATCACCTGTGTCCACAGCACCACCAGCCGCGGCGTTATGGTGGAAAACGTCAATAAATCAACTTACTGGGAGCCAAAAATCCTGTTCGCGAGAAATGTACTTTAAAAAAGGGGTTTCAGGTTTCAAGGTTTCAGGTTTCAGGTTCACGCGATCTGTTTGAACTTTGACACGTAGTTTCAAAATTAACAAGGATATCCTGTTACAATTGAAATTCGAATTCCAAAATTGCGAGCTGATCGCGTAAACCTGAAACCTGAAACCTGAAACCCCTTTTAAGAAATGCATGCCTTTACAAACGCCGCGAACAACGGGTGCGGATTCTCCACCGTACTTTTTAATTCCGGGTGAAATTGTACGCCGACAAACCATTTGTGCTTTTTCAGCTCCATGATTTCCACCAGGTTAGATTCCGGGTTTATGCCGGAAGGACTCATTCCAGCTTTTTCAAATTGCTCTAAGTAGGCATTGTTGAATTCCCAGCGGTGGCGGTGGCGTTCATTGATTTGCGTAGTTCGATAGGCATCGAATGCGTGCGTTTTCTTCTTGACTTCACAAGGATAAGAACCCAGGCGCATGGTGCCGCCTTTTTGAGTCACGCCTTTTTGTCCTTCCATCATGTCGATAACCGGGTGTGCGGTATTTGGGTCAACTTCTGTGCTGGCGGCACCATTCAGGTGCAACACGTTGCGGGCGAATTCCACACAAGCGGTTTGCATGCCCAGGCAGATGCCAAAAAACGGCACGTTGTTTTCTCGGGCATAACGGATGGCGGTCAATTTCCCTTCAATACCGCGCTCCCCAAAACCGGGTGCGACAAGGATGCCGTTTAGATTTGCCAGTTTTTTGCTCACGTCCTTGTAGCTACCTTCAAGATCCTCAGCATGTACGGGATGTACGCGCACTTTGCACTCATTCACCGCGCCAGCGTGGATAAAGGATTCGTAAATGGATTTATAGGCATCCGGCAGCTCGTTGTATTTACCAATCAGGCCAATATTGACCTCATGAAGCGGGTTTTTGAGCTTTCCCAGGAAATTTTTCCAGGAAGTTAGGTTTGGCTCTTTGGTATCTTTCAGGTGTAATTTTGAAATGACCACCGTATCGAGCCGTTCTTTCAACAACAGAAGCGGCACGTCGTAGATGGTTTCAGCGTCTATCATTTCGATGATAGAACTGGTGTCTACATTACAGAACTGCGCCAATTTGCGGCGGATGTCGATGTTGAGCGGATGTTCGGTGCGGCAAGCCAAAATATCGGGTTGAATACCAAGGCTCAGCAGTTCTTTTACGGAGTGTTGGGTGGGCTTGGTCTTAAGTTCCTTGGCTGCATTCAGGTACGGCACCAGCGTCAGGTGGATTACCAGAGAATGCTCCCGGCCCAGTTCCCAGCGCAGTTGGCGCACCGATTCCACATAAGGCAGTGATTCTATATCGCCGACCGTACCACCAAGTTCTGTCAGCACGATGTCGTACTTGTCGGACTGGCCGAGCAGCAGCATCCGGCGTTTGATTTCGTCGGTTATGTGCGGGATAATCTGTACAGTTTTCCCAAGATAGGTGCCTTCCCGCTCCTGGTTGATCACCGTTTGGTAGATGCGGCCGGTGGTCACGTTGTTAGCCTGGGATGTTGGGGTGTTGAGAAATCGCTCGTAGTGTCCCAGGTCAAGGTCTGTTTCCGCGCCATCGTCGGTCACGTAGCACTCCCCGTGTTCATACGGATTGAGTGTGCCGGGATCAACATTCAGGTATGGATCAAACTTTTGAATGGTAACAGAAAAGCCGCGTGCCTGGAGCAGTTTGGCGAGGGATGCACATAAAATGCCTTTACCGAGTGAGGAAGTCACGCCACCCGTAACAAAGATATATTTCGTCATAGTTTGTTGCTGTTGTTACGGGATGCAAAGGTAGACGGTGCGGGGACAAAAGCGCGAGGATTGGGAAATTTTATTCCTTGGGGGTTTTAAAATTTCAGCAGCTCCCCAGAATCAGACCAAACAACAGAAAAACAAGGCAGGAGATAACCCCAAGAACTGGTAAAAGCCCCAGCGGGGCTTCACCTTTGTAGCACGTGGGGTGGGTTTTGTTTTTTCCGTTCCAGGGGAACGGTACAAGGGTGATGATGGTGCCGTTACCCCTTACCCTGAGTTGTCATCAATCTCAATGCCTGACCACTACCTTCCCTACAATAGACTTATCCTTCCCAGAAAGCCTGATAAAATAAACGCCGTCTGGCAAACCTGCCGTCTGCACCAAAATCGTTTGGCTCAAATCAGCTATGGGGCGCTGCTGACACAATTGGCCCGCTGTGCTCACAATACTCAGCTGCCCTGACCCCGACAGCCATTTTTCAGCAGAAAAGCTGAACGCATCCTGTGCTGGGTTTGGGTAAATAACCAAAGCAGGCGATTCCTTTTCCATAGGGGTTTGGACGGAAACAGGGCTTGACTTCAACAGTGTTTTTACTATGTTTGTAAAAATCGGTTCGTTAAAATCGAAATAAATGAGGGCCTCATTGCGCACAAAATAGCTGGGTGGGTAGCCTTTCTTGCGCAGTATGGAAAAAGTTACATAACCGTGGCTCTCCGCTTCGTTAGTATTGCTGTCGGGCAGCATGATATTTTCAAAAATAATTTCCAGCAACCCGCTTGGCAACAGACGGAAAGTATGCACCGGATGGCTGGCCGATTCAAAACGCAAGGAAGGCAAGTCAAGCAGAATGTCTAGCATATCTGTGATGCGTACCCGATTAACTTCCGCAGTGCCCGTATTTTGAAATTGAATGGTGTAGTACAAAGGCACGCCTGCGGCAATTTCAGCAGCCGTCAGGCCATCGGCAGGTTCCACCCGTTTTGCATTAGGAGCATAGACTCCGACAGCGGTATCGGAAAGTATGCGCAAATTATCGGCGGGGGTAAAGTCCGTTGCCAAAGAACTGATGCGGCAATTGCTGGCGATTATTGTCCCCAGCTGTGTACTGGGCAATACCTTGGTATTCAACAAAATATTATCACTGTAAAAAGTTTTCAGTGCTGAAATTGACCATGCCAGGCTGTCGCCAAATACAGCCGTCGGTGGAGGTGTGGCATCCACAAATGCCAAATTCGGGTCAAGTTTTATTGAAACCACGGCATCCTGATCGACGGAGCCCGCATTTTTGTAACGGATGGATATGGGCATTTGGAATCCAGGTCTTGGACGGCCCAGGTAAACACCAGTAATGGACAAGTCGTGTACGTTTGGGGTTAATTTCACCCCAAAGTCAAGGTTGGTACCGCCATTCCCTACCAAATAATAAGGTGGATTAATGCTTTCAACATAATTTGACTGAATCAAGGGCCGAATGGTGTCGCTGATGGCTGGTATGACAGCCAAAGTGTACAACCCATTCGCATTGGTATTTGCCAAATGAAAAGGAGATCCAAAACGGGGCGCTTGAAGGCCTATTGCGATGTCCGGCAATGGTGATTCTCCAGCATCTGGCATCCCGTTATTGTTATCATCGGAGTACAGCAATCCACTCTCCATAGAATCGTAGATATTCGGGACTCCCGAGCTAAAAACTCCAGCGCTGACAGCACCCGTATAAAAAACACTGTCGGACAATGCCACCCAATTATCAGGACGCTTTTCCAAAAGAACCCATGTTTTACAAGTGTCTTTTGAGGCAATAAAGCCCGCACTGGGATGATAAATGAAATATTTGCCATCAACACCGAAATAGGAGGCTGGCTTATAGAAATCTGTAAAATTGCTGAAATCCAAACTAGGCAATCCATCATGGGCATATTTCCAAGTAATACCATCAGTCGACACATGAATGCGACCCCGGTTCTTGGTTTGGGGCGTTGCCATAAAAGCAAACAAAAGATCATCTGTCGAATAAATGCCCCAAATACTTGTTGCGGGAATACTAGAATGCAAGACCCAGGTAAGCCCTTGGTCGCTGGATGCCCAAAATTTATCCAGGTTATAGCTCATATACAGGTTTTTGAACTTTACAATACTGTTTATTTGGCCCGGCATTTGAGTCCAGGTAACACCAGCATTCCCTGAACGGAACATAGCCCCCTGCCACCCTGTAAACACATTATTGTCCAGTACTTTTAGGTCAATGGTTGAGCTTGACCAAGAATTAAATGGCCAAGAAATTTCATTCCAGGTTTGTCCTCCATTTTTTGATAGGCTGAATGTTTGGGTCTGCAATTCACCCCTTACTACCAACCCTGTTTCATTGGCAGAAAGAAAACTGAAATAATCAGATGATGGTGGCAAAGAAGGATTTGTACTCCAGGTTTCTTGGAGCCTATTAAATTGAAACAGCCCGTTTCCCGTATTTGCCCACAAATTGTTCCCCGCAGCGGCCAACTGGTTGACCCGCGCAGATTGCAAGCCTGAATTGGCTTGAAAAAACTGTTGGGTCGGCTCATCCCACCGATAAACACCCCGGTCAAAAGTAGCCACGAATAGCTGGTTGTTGAGGGAACTGAGTAGCCTGAAGCCCGGATATGGTGGCCCAGGCGGCAATCCGACCCAGGTTTGACCAAAATCTACCGATTTATATATGTCTGCTAATCCGCGACGGGCGTAAACTACGTTGCCAACACTTTCTAACGATCTGAAATCATTTGGATAGGGGCTGCTGTGCGATGCCCAGGTTTGACCGTCATCATTCGAGTACCAAAGCTTTGTTTTTGTGGAAACGATCAGGTTCTGCCCGATAGCTAGCGCCCTGCGCCCATATTCTTCGGGCGCATATTGGGGCGAACATTGGGTCCAGTTCTCTCCATTTATGTCTGTCCGAAATGCCTGAAATGGGGTAGAAAGATAAACCCTGTCTTCAAATTCATAAATATCATCCGCGTACTGGATGGGCGCAACAAGGCTGTCCCAGGTCAGTCCCTCATCTTGCGACCTAAAAACAATTTTATGCGACCCGTCTGCAACATATATACCGTGGCTGCAAAATACCAGGCTCCGGAAAGACTGCACTCCTGGAGGCATCGTTCCTTCCAACCAAGTACTGCCATTGTCATGACTTATGATGAAACGCGGTGTTAGATTTAGGGGGTAGCCTAAGTTGAAGCCCTGTTGTGCCGCCAAGATGTTACCGAATGAGGCTATTGGCCATACATCGGGATGAGGCAGTTTTTCCCAGGTTGCGCCATCATTGCTGCGGTACAGGTGGTAGTTATCGTTAAAAAACAAAAAAGAATCACTGTTGAATAAACCTGATGCCAGGCCGCCTTCGGGGCCATTGGTGTGCTGCCAGTTGAACTGGGCAGAAAGGGAAGCGCATACGAGGAAAAAGGGAAACAGTAGTACTAGTTTGTGTTTCATTTTTATTGGGTTTAAGTATCAGACATACAAAGATGGCAGATTTAAGGGAACGACCAAGACAACTTGGGTAACAATGAAAACAAGGGATGACTCATGTCTCACTCCGCCGCCAGGCCAAACCAACGAACAGCTTTGACAACTTTTTTTTCAGAAGTTGTCAAAGCTCGCCCTGGTCCCAAGTTTTTATGCAAATTTAAAGGAAAATAAAGTAAAGCAATGGTTTCTGGGAATAGTCAGAACCGCGTAGCGGTGACATTCTAGTAGGATCAGATGCCATATTTGATGGTTAAAACCGCGTAGCGGTGACATTTTAGATACGTTGTCGCGCTCGGCTACGGATCAATAAATACCGACGAAATGCTACAATGCCACCGCTACGCGGTTCTTGCCATGCCCACCAACCATTGCGCTACTAAAATGTCGCCGCCACGCGGCTTGTATAACGCTAAGATTATCCAAAATTTACGTTATAGCCACCTCACTGCAAGGAAACGGAGACGAGGCGAAAGCCGAGATCGAAGTCGCGATACCCAGGCCCGTCGTAGTAGCGGTTAGCGGCACGGCAGTTCGAAGCATTGTTGTGCCAGCCGCCGCCGCGGAACACGAGGTTCCGACCTTATGGCACTTGACCTTTTCAATGCCCAAAAATAAAAATTTTTGGGGGCTGCGCCCCAATTTCCTCCGCTTTTTACAGCCACTCCCTGCGCGGGCAACCTCGTCCCTCGGTCGCCTCGCTTGGTCGCCGCTGTAAAAAGACCCATTGCTCACAGGAAAGGCCGGGATGGGCAAACCACCTCACTGCAGGGACAAAACGAGGCGGAAACCGAGGTCGTTGAGCCGGTAGTCCGGCGGGTAGTTGTTGCGATTGGCGGCGC
>JBBRWA010000124.1:0-15613 GCA_038246345.1 Chitinophagales bacterium | reverse complement strand
CGGATGTCGGGCATTGAACTGCTCAAAGGCAGCGGTCAGATAATGTTTGGCCCGCGGACGATTGGGGGTGTTATCAACTACATAACGGCCGATCCGCCAGCAACGCCGGAGACTTCGGTGACACTCCGGGGGGGGCAGGGGGGATTCCTTGGCCTTCAACTGGGTTACGGCACCAGCTTTGGGAACGCCGGGATGCGGGTGCACTACCTGCACAAACGGGCTGATAAAATTGGGGTAACCGGATTTGAGATTCACGACCTGAACGCCAAATTTAAGCTGATGCTCAGCGAAAAGTCAAGCCTCGGCATTAAGCTCCAGGTGTATGATGAGCTGTCCAATTCAACCTATATTGGTTTGACACAACCTATGTTCGACAGCGAGGAGTATTATCCCGTCATGGCACCAGACGATCAGCTTCGGGTGCGGCGCTATGCCTTAGGCGCTACGCACAAGTATTTGATATCAAGCAATTTAAAATTAATAACAACGGCCTACCTGTATTCCACGGATAGAAATTGGCGGCGCCAGGCATTTACCAGCAATCCATTGGCCAGCAACCAAACGGGCGTGGTTTGGGGCGATCCATCCATCGACAAAGGCGCGATTTTCATGCAAAATGAATCCCTGAGCCGCAACCGCTCTTTCAGTGTGGGCGGTGCCGAAACGCACCTGGTATGGTCGTATCACCTGGGTAAATTCAAAAGCCAACTGGATGCGGGCGCACGCGTACTCCGCGAAACCGCTGCGGAACAGGAAATACTGGGCTCCAGCCCTGAAGCACGATCCGGCACCTTGGCAAAAACAGAAAAGCGCCCCGGATACGCCATAAGTGGTTTTGTTCAAAACAAGTTTGTGTTGAGCCAGCGATTGTCCGTAACGGCAGGCTTGCGCATGGAATATTACCACTTCGAGCGCGGGGTGTACCTGTACAAATCATCGGCATCTAGCTACCGCGATACCGCCATTGTGGCTGCCACGGAAGTGTCTGCGCTGATTCCAGGGCTTGGCGCGAATTATACCCTTGGTGAAAATGTTGCCCTGTTTGCTGGCGTGCACAAGGGTTTCGCGCCTCCAACCATCAAAAACTCGGTGTCCACAGCAGGCGAAGTGTTTCCCCTGGACGCGCAGGCAAGTTGGAACTACGAATTGGGGACTAGAATCACCTTAACCAATGGCATTGAAGGAGAAGCCGCTTTGTTTATGCTCGATTTTGACAAGCAAGTAATTCCGGTGTCTGAATCGGCTGGCGGCAGCGGCAGCGGTTTTGCCAATGCTGGAAAAACCCTGCACCAAGGCGCAGAAGCGAGCCTGAAAATTGATTTTGGCAAGCTGCTCCACATGAAATACCAGTTCTATTATCAGGGAAGCGGCACCTATTCAAAAGCCACCTACACCGCTGACCGCTTCGTTGGTGCTGACAAAAAGAATGTGCGCGGCAATGTTTTGCCCTACGCGCCGACATGGCTGAGCTCCCAAACCATAGGCTTTGTTACGCCCTGGCATTTGGACATACAATTCAGTGGTAGCTATGTCTCTAAGCAATTTACCAATGCAATGAATACGCTGGAAGCCAGCGCTGATGGCCGCACTGGTCAAATCCCCGCCTATGTTGTGGCGGATGCTGCCCTGCGTTTGGGCGTTCCAAAATGGAAATCGACGTTTTTCTGTACGGCCAAAAACCTGGCAGATGCGCGGTACATCGCGTCTCGCCGGCCACAGGGGATTAGGGTTGGGGTGCCTAGGATGTTTGTTGCTGGGGTGGAGTGTTTGTTTTGAAAAATGCCAGAATCCGACATTTTTTGATTATTCCCAAAACCGAAATGTGGTCATTCTGTTTAACTTAAGCTTTGCAAAGTATAAACAGAATTTCACTACAATTTCACCAAAATCACTATTTCAACATGATCCGTTTTTCAAAATTCTCCGTTGTATTATTGGCCATCTTTTTTAGCGTCACTGCTTGCCAGAAGGACGAACTCGCCACACAGCAGGCGCTTGAATCTGCTGGTTTGGCAACTGACCGCAACAGCAACACCATTGTTGACATTGCCATTGCTAACCCAGACTTCAGTACCCTGGTAGCTGCGGTGGTAAAAACCAACTCCGTAGCATTCTTCAGCAAATCAACCCTGAATGGCACCGTATTCGCCCCAAACAATGCTGCTTTTGCCCAACTTCCAGCGCCGTTCAACAGCGCCCAAGGCATCAACAGCATCACCAATCCTTCGGATATCAAATTTCTGCAGCAGGTGCTGCGCTATCACGTGGTAATTGGCCGTAAAAATGCCGCTCAGCTGCCCAATGGAGGCTACAACACGTACAAGACAGCCACTACACCGAACGACAACCAGCTTTTTGTTAGCAGAAGTATTGCCAATGATGTGATTATCAATGGTAAAATCAAAGTGATAGCAGCAGACATTCAAGCTGATAATGGCGTGATTCACGTAATTGGAAATGTATTGTTTCCACCGACGAAAGACGTTGCACAAATCGCGATTTCCAATGGCTCCTTTACAGCATTGGTGGCAGCCTTGAAAAAGACTGGATTGGTTAACACCTTGACTTCTACCAACACGAATGTTACGGTGTTTGCCCCTACAGATGCAGCTTTTGCACAATTGCCTGCACCGCTGAATAATGCAGCGAACATTGGTGCTATTACCGATGCCGGTACCATCAATACTTTGCGTACCGTACTATTATACCATGTTATCGGTGGTCGGGTATTCTCCGCAGACCTGCGTGAGGGCATTTCAGTTCCAATGCTGGCAGGTGGCAATACCACCATTTCGCTCCTGGGTGGTGCAAAGGTTAAAGGTTCTGGCAACAGCGCGGGTTCTAATATCGTTTTAACAGACTTGTTGGCGCGTAATGGCACCATTCACGTAATTGACCAGGTATTGCTCCCATAAAATTGGCAACACCAATATTCCTTAAAAAACAAGAGCCCTCCCGAGTATTCGAGAGGGCTCTTGCATTTATCCTTTAGCCAATTCAATTATTCAAACTCATCTTCAACTTCTTCTCCACTTCCTCCACCGTATCCTTAAAAATCAGGTCAGTGTCCATCATGTCCTGCACGGCTTTACAGGAATAGATAACGGTGCTGTGGTCGCGGCCGCCGAATTGCTCGCCGATGGATTTAAGCGATTTGTTGGTGAGCTTTTTCGCCAGGAACATCGACAGTTGTCGGGCAATCACGATGTTGCGCTTGCGGGTTTCGTGGTGCAGCTTCTCCACGGGTACGTTGAAGTGGTCGGCGACAAGCAACTGGATAAACTCCACGGTAATCTCTTTGTTGATGGTAGTCACAAAGTTACGGATAACCTCCTTGGCCAATTCCATATCCACATCGCGTTGGATCAGCGTGCTTTGGGCCAACAATGACACCATCACGCCTTCCAGTTCGCGGATGTTGTTCTTGATGTTGTAGCAGATGAACTCCAGCACGTTGTTTGGGATGTCCACGCCTTCGTCTTCCATCTTGGACCCCAGAATTGCCATACGCGTTTCGAGGTCAGGCGATTGCAGGTCAGCGGTGAGCCCCCATTTGAAACGGGAGATCAGGCGGTCTTCCATGCCTTCCAGGTCTTTCGGCGGCCGGTCAGAAGTCAATATGATCTGCTTGCCATTTTGGTGCAACTGGTTGAAAATATGGAAGAAGATTTCCTGCGTTTTTTGTTTGCCGGAAAGAAATTGAATATCGTCAATAATCAGCACGTCAATCATCTGATAGAAATTGACGAAATCGTTGACGGAGTTGTTCTTGATGGCTTGGATGATCTGGTTGGTAAATTTCTCTGCGGAAACGTACAACACAGCTTTATCCTGCATGCGCTCCACAATATCATTGCCGATGGCCTGTGCCAGGTGTGTTTTTCCCAAGCCAACGTCACCAAAAATCACCAGTGGGTTAAACGCAGTGCCACCTGGGCGTTTGGCAATGGCAAGCCCTGCATTGCGGGCGAGCTTGTTACAATCGCCTTCAATAAAATTGTCGAAAGTATAGTTGGTATTGAGCTGTGGGTCTACTTTGATACGCTTGATACCTGGAATGATAAAGGGGTTCTTTATCATGCCTGCGTCAAAGGCGCCCGGTACTGGCTCGCTGTCTTTTTCGGCGGAAGGTTTGTAGTTGGCCCTGCCTGGAGCGGTCCTGGAATTTTCCTGCCCACCGTTCTCCGGTATATGGTACACCAAACGTGCGCGTTCGCCCAATTCCTGGCGAATGCTCTTTTTCAATAGCTGTACGTAGTGCTCTTCGATCCACTCGAAAAAGAACTTGTTGGGTACCTGAATTGTCAAAACCTCGTTGTCAAGCTGAACTGCTTTGATCGGTTCAAACCACGTTTTGAAACTCTGTGGGCTCACATTTTTTTTGATGATACGGAGACAATCGTCCCATACCATCTGGCTGTCTTTAGTCATACCTGATGGGTGCATTTGGATGTTGGGAAAAACCAATACCGTGTAGTCTTGATGAAGCTGTTCAGTCGAGCAGGGCGACAAAGGTGGCAAATCATTTTGACTTTTCGAAGGGGAATTCTAATTTTCCAGACAATTTTTTTTCGGAAATTTAGAACAGGCTGGTTATCAGGCGCTTTTAAAAAAAACGAAAAAAATCTTTTTTTTGGGACACTGAAGAGTTTCTTAAAAAGCATCTTTTTTAAAATAAAAAATGGTAAAAGGGCGCTTTTTAGAACAAAAAAGAGTTTTTTTGAAAATATTCATATTATATATACGCGTTCTTTTGAAGGGGCAATTGATTGAAAAACACCTCAACAAACGTAAGTACCCTGATATTCAGGCAGTAACGAATTTGCTATGAATCGAAAACCAATTTTGGGCTAAGATCCGCAACGCCATTTTCCGGGCAGCCATCATTTTTATATAACTGAAATTCAGCTAGAAAAAACAAAACGTAATTACAATGTTATTTACAATGGAAAGTAATAACCCAAACGTTCTCAACGGCTTAGGTCAAAAGCACTTAGAACAATTGTCCGGCTTCTGTCCGGATGGCGAGGAGTGCCTTTTGAAGTGTCGGTGGATCTTGTTGTTCAAGCTCCTCAACTAAGTTGTTGAACAACAGTTCTGCATCGCCGTTGGGATCAAGGTCGCTGCCTGCGGTGGTGACCAACATGAGGGTATCGTTTTTGGCAAATTGGATGATGCGCCACAAGGTATCCGACACATACAGCTGCTGCGAGGTATTGTGGTCGAACTCCTGGCTGATGGCCAGCATCAGCGTTGCCCTGAGGTCGCGCACTTTCATGCCGGGGGCACGTACACGGAACATGGTGTTGATTACTCCAGCCCGGTCGCAAAGCAGGGTAAGGCGCTCATACGCTTGCAAGCGCAAGGGCAGGGTGATCTTTTGAGCATCATTGCGGAGTATGGCCCGGTCGATCCGTTGCCGCTCATCCAACAGTATTTTGAGTAGGTAATAGGCGGTGGCAAATACAACAAGTGCCGGGATGGTATATTTAAGGACTTCAAAAAACAGCTCCATATTTGAGTTAATGTGATAATTAGGTAATTTGATAATTTGATAATTATCAACATTTTGATAAAAGCTTGTATAAGCTCAGTGCTTAAAATGGGCGGCAAAGGTAACCATGTTAAATCAGTATTGAACAAATCTGCTGCATTTACCGTTTAATCATCATACTTTTGCACGACAAATTAAAAGCAACTTTTAATGGAGACTTTGCTCGATAACCCAATCACCACGACAGCGCCCATCACCATCACAAATGGCGCAATCGACCAACTGAACCTTATCCGCAAGCAGGAAAATGTCCCGGAGGACTATCATCTACGTGTTGGAGTAAAAGGGGGCGGTTGCTCCGGCTTCACCTACGTGCTTGGCTTTGACGAGGCGCAGGACACAGACGATCATTTTGAAATCAGCGGCCTGAATGTCGTATTGAACAAGGCCCATGCCATATACCTGTTAGGTATGCAGGTCGATTTTATCTCGGGACTCGATAACCGTGGTTTCACTTTCGAAAATCCCAATGCTACCAGCACCTGCGGCTGCGGCACTTCTTTTTCTGCATAAATTTTGATTGTTCGCATAAAAAATGGGGCATCTCAATGTTTGAGATGCCCCATTTTTTATGCATAAACACACGCTACATGTCGCCCAGGTACACAACAAAGCTACCTTTGAATTTCTTTTTTACAGCCAGTTTCTGTTGTACATCTGCCGACTTTTTATCCGGGTATGGCCCAATAATTACTTTGTAAATGGAAGAATGGTCTTTGCCTGTATCCTGCACCAGCACCATTGCTTTGTCTGGCCACAGCGTTTGAATTTGGTTTAATGTCGGCAGAACATTGTCGGCATTGTACAAGGTGCTTACTTGAACGCCATAGCCAGTTTTCAACGTAGATTTGATGTCAACTTTAAACAACTCTGTGCCGTTGTTCACCGCTGTACCTGCAACTTTAGCTGGCACGGGGTCGGCATTGTAAGCAACAGGTTTGCCTCCTTTCAGCGCCTTTGAGGAGGCTGTGGAGGCTTCTTTATTGGCAATCAAACTTGTGTTACCGTCTACAGCAGCGCCTACCCTGGCAGAAGGAGCGGCTTCCACTACTTCTAATTGTACCCTGGTGACGCCATCCTTGATGAGGCCGATTTCTTCAGCTGCCTGCCGGGAAATGTCCGTTACATAACCTTCGACGAAGGGGCCACGGTCATTGACGCGCACCACAACGGTTTTTTTATTGTCAATGCGGGTGATCCGCACTTTGGTGCCGAAAGGCAAGCTTTTATGGGCACAAGTAAGGTCGTTTTTGTTGTAAGGTTCCCCGCTTGCAGTTTTGCGGCCATGCAGTGAATCTGCATAATAGCCAGCTTTTCCATATTCAGTACCAACACTTACTGCGAAGGAGCTCAATACGGTAGCAGTGGCGAGCAATAGAAGAGCAAATAAGGTTTGTCGCATCGTTTAGATTTTTTAGTTGATGAAAGGTTTCGGTTTATTGTGCCAAATGTAGAACGAATGAACGACTTTTTTCGTACAAAACATTTTGAACCCGCTGAAAATCAAGGTGCATACACCAAGCGGCCCGTTTGTTCACCATTGTTTAATCGCCAATAATAAACGCCTGGATGCGGGAATACTTCTTGCGCGAGATGCACCCGAGATGTACTCGACACCGATTTTGAAAATACCATTTTCCCCTGAATATCAAATATTTCCAGGGTGGCATCAGTGATGGGGGATTCGAACCAGGTACCAGCTGTTCCAAATGGATTGGGTGCAAATGACAGGGTTTGAGGCGGTGCATCTTCCCAAAGCGTGGGCAACAGCGCTGTTCCATTTTCACGAAATGCAAGTGCCGACGTGGGCCAGTTGCCCAAATGTAGACATTGGCTCAGTTTTCCTGTTTTTTTTGCCTTGAAAACTACTTTGAAAAGCTCCGTTTTGCCGATGGTTTCACCCTGATTTGCTGAAATGGCGACCGATATAAGCCCATTTTTAGTTCGATTTGTTCCGAAATTGTCAATCGAAATATCCCCCACTAAAGGGATAATGCTTTCAAACGCCAAAGCCTCCACATCAAAGTTGAGGGAAAATTGTAATGCCGCTATGTCAAGCATAGTTCCCTGAAAAACAATTTCAACCTTTTCGTTTTCCTGAAAAGCACGATCCTGTGCTGCAAGCGGCCAGGTTCCCAATGTTCTTTCTACGTTGGGGCCAATGGCATTTGGAACGGCGGTATTGTTCACATCGCCCACTTTGATGGCCGTGAAATTAAGGCCAGAAAGCGCAGCTGTTTGCAATTGGCTTTCTATCACCTGTGGTATTGATCCCAAAAACGGATTGCTTGGGTTGGGGAAAACAAAATCTTTTTTGACAAAGCGCCAAGAGGTATTTCCGGCTATGGTGTCGTCGATGCCCAAAATGAGCTTGCGCAACGCCACGATGTCGAAGGTGGTGATACTGTTGGAACGGTTGGCATCGGCGGCGAGCATTTTGTATGGCGAGCCCAAAGGCTCAATGCCCAAAATATGCTTGCTGATCAGTACCAAGTCGAAGGTAGTTATGCCGTTTAAAGGGTTGTCATTGCGGTAGGGTGCCAGTGAAAGTGGCGCACAACCAGGGATGTTTGCCTGAAACATGCCATCAGATTGGCTTTTTACATTGCCCAATTGTACATTACTGACGGGTTCACCAAGTTCCGTGGTGATGCTGCCAGAAATTTGTACGGATACCGTTGGCTGCTGCACAAAAACTGAATCAAAAGAGAATGTCCAGATGCCACGGGCGAAGGTTGCAGCAACCAGTTCATTGCGCACAGGGTTGCTCTCCAAGTCAAATACCGGTATGACGGGCATGTTTCCGCCGAGTCGAGACCAAGTTAGGCCACTGTTTTTTGTGAAATAAACGCCGGCATCTGTGGCGACAAACAATAAGGAATCTGCATGGCCGGGCAGGATGTAAATATCGTTTACGGGCATCTGCGGCAGGTCGCTGGAAATGTCGACCCAGGTCGCGCCGTTATCATCGGAGCGGTGCACGTGCGGAATATATTCATCGTTGCGGAAACCGGAATGGGTCACGTACAAGCGCTGCGACTGGGTAGGGGAGAGCTGGACACAAGTGACATATCGGTCTGGAAGCGACCCTGTTATGTTTACCCAGTTGCTCGTTGGTTCGCGCTTCCAAACATTGCCATCGGTCGTGCCGGCCATCATTTTCTCGGCAAGTTTGGGCGATTCCGCCAAAGCAGAAACCGTGTGGAAGCGCGGGCCATAAATTATGCCATCCGTGAGGTCTTGGGAAATGGGTGCCCAGCCGCTGCCGCTGGATACATACACCCGATACGTGGCGGAGAATAGTTTAACAGGCCCGTATTGGCTCATAAAAAACGGCGCATCCCAGCTGCAACGGTCAGTAGAGCCGAGATTTGCGCTGCCGAATTGCCAGCTGCTGCCCCCATCCGTCGTTTTGTGTATGGTGCCGTTTTGAATTTCTACCCAGAATGTCTGTGGGTCGTTCGGGTCGAAGGCGCATTTGAAGCCATCGGCAGAAAATACAGCCGTCCAATTGTTGATATTGGCACCACCAACACCTTTTTGGATGCCGTTGTCTTGCGCGCCGCCCCAATACAAATTGGGTTCATGCGGGTTGAAAGTTGTTCTGTAGAATTGTGTTGTGGGAAGGTTCTTGCATTTTGTCCAGACTGATTGGCCCATATTATTGCGGTATACGCCGCCATCATTGGCCCAATACCGGCGGCCAGAAGGCGTGAAAACCAGGTCGTGGCAATCGGCATGTCCACCGCCAGCGACAATCCAGCTGCTGCTGCCAGCAAGTTTTCGGTACAGCAGTATGGCGAGGAAGTACAGTTCTTCATCGTTTTTGGGGTTGATGCGAATTTTTGCAAAAAACCAGCCAAAATTGGAGCAAGCATCTTCCAGCGCGCCGACATTCATCGCCGTCCAATTGTCGCCCCCATCGATGGTTTTGTACAAACCGCCCGTGGTAGAAAGCGAGTCAATGTAGACAATATATACTTTATCAGGGTTTTGCTGTGAAATGGCCAAGCCAGTGCGTCCATTGACGCTTGTTGGCAAGCCGTTGTGGCTGAGCGCCCAGGTATCGCCCCCGTCGGTGGATTTGTACACTTTGGCATTTTCGCCGTACAAGATGGACTCGGTATTATTGCGGATGCGGTCCCAAAAAGAAGCATACAGAATATTAGGGTTGGTAGGCGATTGTACCAGATCGCTGGCACCAGCTTGTTTGCTGATGAACAGGACTTGTTGCCAGGTTTGGCCACCGTTGGTGCTTTTATAAATGCCCCGCATTTCGTCGCGGACAAATGGATTGCCCATAGAAGCGACGACAAGCGTGTTGGGGTTGTTGGGATGTACAGCGATTTTTGAAATAATGCCTACTTCGGAAAGTCCAAGGTATGTCCATGTTTCACCCGCATCCACACTTTTGTACACGCCGTCGCCATTAAAAACAATGGAAGGAATATTAGGGTCGCCAGTGCCGCAGTAGGCTATATTTGGGTTGCTGGGGTCAAATACGATCACGCCAATGGCTAATTCCAAGTGATCGTCAAAAACAGGATACCAATTGATGCCGCCATCGGTAGTTTTAAAAATGCCGCCCCCCGCGAAACCCGCCAGCACTGTATTTTCGTCGTTAGGCTTTACGGCCAGGGTATTGCAGCGGCCAGCCACGTTTGCAGGGCCTTGGATGGTCCAATTGCTGGCGTTCCCATCACAGTCAGAACCTTTTGCCTGAGCAGATACTTCTGCCCTGATGTCGACCATAGCATTTTTCCAGCCTTTCCAGTCAAAATCCCGGTCGGGAAAAGAGCGCTGAAAAGCAAACTGGTCGTATGGCTCAAACTTGTCAGCGGGTTCGTTTTCGAGCGGATTTATTTTGTTACTGCAAGAAAACAAGAATGAAATTGCCAGAAAGAAAAACGGAAGAAGTCGAATATGTCGCATAATAATCGGTGGAATCCAGCGTAAAGGTGCGGTTTTTTGTCCAACACACCCTTGATTCTACCGCAAATTAATTGCCAGAATCGTCTGTTCTGCGATTTTTGAAATTCGTCGCTCAATTTTTTACGGCTGAAAACAGTGGTTCAAACTCAATGAACACTGCAATGCGAAAACGCAGTTTAACAGACCTTCCCGTCAAAATCGTACTGCACCAGGCTGCTCCAACAGCAAGTCTGCCAAACAATTTCCACCGTCCACCGTTTACCGTCCACCGTTTACCGTCCACACCGTCCACCGTCTACCGTCCACCGTCCACCATCAATCACCCATGGATCAAAAGAACGAATTCCTCTTCCACCCCAAGAATGTCATGCTGTTCCTGCTGCTCTTTGGCCTGACTTTTTTGTTTTTGGCCCTGACAGTTTCCTACGTGTATATCCGGGTGGTGAATGACGTACCTCCCGTTCAAGTTCCCTTGTTGTTTCTCTTCAACACGCTCATTTTGCTGGCAAGCAGTTGGACGATGGTAAAGGCGAAAAAAGCGTATTTGAATGATGCCACGGAAATCTACCAGCAGTGTTTATTGCGCACCATGCAGCTCTCTGGTTTATTTATGTTGTTGCAAATCGTCGCTTGGACGCTGCTTTTACGCAGTAATGTTCTCCTGCAATCCTCTACGACCACGGCGTTTTTGTATGTCATTTCATTTGTGCATTTGGCACACGTGGTGGCGGGATTGCCGTTTTTGTATTTGTTTTACCGCACGGCCAAGAAGCGCATGGTCGACCCCGTTACAGTGTTGGTGTACTTTTCAGACCCTGAAAAACGACTCAAACTAAGGCTACTGAGCATTTATTGGCATTTCCTCGACCTGCTTTGGATATATTTGGTACTGTTTTTTGGTATAAATGCACTTATCTGACGAACCAGGGGTTGGAACCAGTTTTGGAATAGAGATTTTTTTGCCAGTATGTTACTTTTTTAACGTCTGTTCGTACTTTTGAGGCAAACCAAATCCTGTTCACGAATCAAACTAACTTTGTATGAAGCAACTATTTACAATTTTCTGTCTTGCCTTTGCATTGCTTTTTCTCCAAGAAGCAACCTATGCACAGCCGACCGACGGACTAACTTTTCGCCAGAATTGGTACAACTACGTAACACCAAATCCAGAATGGGGCAACCTGGGCGACATTTACAACAACGTACAAGGCCGTGGCTTTGAAATTGCTTACAACAGGAATCTCTCCAAGCATACTTGGCTGGTGATCCCGGTAAAAATGGGGGTGGCACCGCTCACGGCAAACCGCAGAAGTGAATTGAATGGGAACCTTGACCTGTTGTTCCAAAATAATCTTTTCAAATACGGTGCACTGATCAATCCAACCCTTTCGCTTGGCTTGGGCAGCACCTACAATTTTGATGCAGAAAAATTTGATTTCAATATTCCAGCGGCACTTGGGGTGAATGTGCGGCTGCTGCCAAACCTGTACCTCAATGCTCAATCGCAGTACCGTTTCTCTATTGAAAACCAGCCAGGCTGGCAACATGGCCTCGGACTGGTTGTGTATTTCGGCGAGTCCAACCCCGACCGCGACAAAGACGGCATCAAAGACAAAGACGACAAATGCCCGGATGTGCCAGGCGTTGCGGCACTCATGGGTTGCCCTGACCGCGACGGCGATGGTATCGGGGATGCCGAAGACAAATGCCCTGACGAGCCAGGAGTGCTTGCCCTTATGGGCTGTCCTGACCGCGATGGAGACGGCATAGCCGACAACGAAGACGATTGCCCAGACGTTAAAGGTCTGGCTGCCTTAAAAGGTTGCCCAGATACGGACGGTGATGGCATTACGGATGCTGAAGATAAATGCCCTCGCCAAGCTGGCCCTGCTTCTACAGGCGGCTGCCCAGATAAAGACGGCGATGGCATTGTTGACAGCGAAGACGAGTGTCCGAACGAGAAAGGCCCAGTTGCCACAGGTGGCTGCCCTGATCGCGACGGCGATGGTGTTGCGGACAAAGACGACGCTTGCCCAGACAAGCCAGGTAGTTCTGCCCACAAAGGCTGCCCAGATACGGATGGCGATGGTGTATACGACAATGACGACCGCTGCCCAGAAGTACCGGGTACTGTTGCGTTGAAAGGCTGTCCTGAAATTAAGAAAGAAGATAAGGCTAAGCTGGAGCGCGCCATTAAGCAGGTACAGTTTGAAATTGAAAAAGACGTGTTGTTGGCTAGTTCATTGCCTGTTCTGGATGATGTTGCATCGGTGATGAATCAATACAAGGAATATAGCCTCAACATTGCAGGTCATACAGACGCTTCAGGTGATGATAAAATGAACCAGGACTTGTCAGAACGCCGCGCTAAGCGTTGCTACGACTACCTTATTGGTAAAGGTGTTGCCGCTGGCCGCGTAAACGCTGTTGGTTACGGTGAAACCAAGCCTGTAGCGGACAACACCTCCGCTGCTGGTCGTACCCAAAACCGCCGCGTTGAATTTGAAATGATTGTCAAGTAATAGACGCAGTTCATAAAATAAAGAAGAGCCATCCCGAACATTTTCGGGATGGCTCTTCTGCTTTGGGAGAAGCAATTAGAAGAAGAGGGGTGCGAATAAAGGCTGCATTTATATTAAGCTATTCGTCAGACGAAGCGCACCTTATAATAACAAATTCTTTTCCCGCTCAAACCGCTGATCCCGCAACACGATGATACCAGCATTGAGCTCAAATCCGATCAGCAGGATCATACAGTTCATTTGGATCCAGATCATCAAAACGATCAGGGTGCCGATGGAGCCGTACAACGCGTTGTAGTTGCCAAAATTATCGACGTAAAAAGAGAACCCCCAGGAAATCATGATGGAAAGTATTGTTCCCAGCATTGCCCCTGGGTTGAAAAAGGGTACCGGTTTTCTGACAGAAGAACCAAAGCGGTAAATAGTGGAAAACATGGTGTAAAAAAGCGCCAGCACTACTGCCCATCGGAATGAAAACAACATCGCCCGATCCAGGGCATCCACGGAAATGTATTTGAACACAAATCCAAAAATGGTATTGCCCAAGATGACAAAAACGACCGATCCAATCAATACCATACCAATCAAAAAAGTGAGCTGAATGGCCATCAGTCTTTTTTGAAAGGCACTGCGCTTTTTGAAACTTTTATAATTTTTCTCCATACCCCGCATCATGGAAATCATGCCATTTGAAGAAAACCATAAGGCCAGGATAAAACCAAATGACAAAAGCCCGCTGCGGGGTTTGGTGGCAATTTCATCAATGGTGCGGAACAACATATCACCTGCTGAACCAGGCATCACCTCCGTAATATTGGCCCGCAACAAATCTTGAAACTGTGCTGGTTGGCCATTCAGGTTGACCTTCATTTTATACAAAGGCGTGTAGGGCAGTAGGGTGAAAAGCGCGATAATCGCTGGAAAAATAGCCATAAAAAAACTAAACGCCATCGAATTGGCACGGGTGACAATGGTGTCTTCCTGCAATTCTTTTTTGATAAAGACCAATAAGTTATACAACGGTATGCGTTGCAATCCTGGAAATGAATGCGTCTTCGCCCATTGCTCCAAACGCTCCAATACCGGGTGGCGGAGCACCCAAACGACTATCTTTTTTATGTAAAACTGAGGTTTCAAAGGAAAGTGATGAGTGATGAGTTATGAGTGATGAGTGATGAGTGATGAGTGATGAGAGGGCTTTGGCAATTGAGTGGGCTAAAGGCAATCGAGTGGCGGTATATTCCGCATTCCGCACTCCAAAATCCGCACTCCGAAATCCGCACTCCAAAATCCGCACTCCAAAATCCGCACTCCAAAATCCGCACTCCAAAATCCGCATTCAAAAGTGTGGTTTCAATTTTGCCAAAAGATGTTCGGGCGCCATTACCACTTTTTTTGTTTGGGCATCAAAAAAACAAAGCCTAACGCGGCCTGCATTGACGAGTTTTTTTTGTTCGTTAAACAACTCGACATGAAAAGTAATATGCGTGTCGGGCATCTCTCGTATAGCTGTACGCACCGTCAGCAAGTCGTCGTAGTAGGCTGGGCGCACAAAGCGCATTTCAAGGCTGACCACGGGCAGCCAGGTGCCGTGTACATCCTCTAATTCTTTGTAGGTAAGTCCAAGGGATCGAATTGTTTCCACCCGGCCTACCTCATAATACTGGGCGTAGTTGCCGTAATAGAGGTAGCCCATTTGGTCGGTTTCGCCATATCGGACGCGAATTTGCGTTTCAAATGCGTACATTGTTGAACAATTGAGGGGGCAAACCTACTGAAAACCAATGGTTGCACGGCGGTAGATTGAATGATTTTGCTTTCGAACACAGACGAAAAGGGTTTCAACGCAGAATAATACCCTACGTTTGCAGCAAGAAAATCATCAACCATGAATATTGTTGTCACAGGTGCTGGAAAGGGCATCGGCATGGCGCTGGTTCGCCAATTTTTACGAGCGCCGGAACATCGTGTGTGGACTTGCTCGCGGGACATTGCTGCCTTGCAAGCAATGGCATCTCCACAACTTATCGCAGAACAACTCGATATTACAACCGCAACTGCTACGGAGATCTCCCAACGCGTATCCCGGCACTTTCCAACTGTAGATATACTCATCCACAATGCCGGCGTACTCATCAACCATCCTTTTGAAACGACTTCATTGGACGACTGGCATCGTATTTTTGAAGTAAACTTGTTTTCAGTTGTAAAAATCAACCAGGCATTGCTGCCCCTTTTAAAAAAAAGCACGGCGGCACATATCGTAAACATTGGCAGCATGGGCGGCGTACAAGGTTCTTCGAAATTTCCAGGACTTTCGGCCTACAGCGCCAGCAAAGCTGCCTTGGCCAATTTGACGGAGTGTATGGCCGAAGAATTGAAAGCAGACGGCATCCACGTCAATTGCCTGGCACTCGGCGCTGTCGATACCGAGATGCTCCGCACCGCATTCCCCGACTACAACGCCGACATGAAAAGCACCGAAATGGCTGCTTTTATTGCTGATTTCAGCCTAAATCAACGCCCTTATTTTAATGGAAAGATATTGCCTGTTGCGGCAACAACACCCTGACTATTGTGGAATTTGGAATGCGGATTGCGGAAT
>JBBRWA010000123.1:0-15734 GCA_038246345.1 Chitinophagales bacterium | reverse complement strand
GCGACAAGTAAACAAAGTGTACATGGCATTTCAACCCGCAAGGTTTATCCCCCACGACAGTTACCTGCCCTGGTCGTGCGCTCTTACCGCACGTTTTCACCTTTACCCGCCGTAGCCTTGGCGTAGGCGGGTAGCCCACTAACCTCAACCCCGACGGGAAGTAATTTTCTGCGACACTTTCTATGCCCCCGAATTGCTTCGGGAACTCCGCCAGTTAGACGGTACGGCGCTCTATGTTGTCCGGACTTTCCTCCCCTAAAGGCGACAAAGCGGTCTGTGGCAATTTCATTTTAACCCTGCAAAGGAACGAGCTTTACCCGGATTCTTCACTTTTTCTTGCCGTATTCACATTCATTTTGCGTTGCTGCACGTATTGGCTCAAACTTTGTTTAGGGAGGTACAAGAAGTTCGGGTTATATCGATTTCTGAAAATAAGGCTGCCCTTCCTCATTAACTATAGATACATTTGCCCGCGTATTGCGGCTAGTTTCTTTCATAATTACCCAATATGCCTCAAAAACCGCGCATCTCCCAATATGATTAAGCGTTTGCTCCTATATGTGCTCGTAATGTTTATCTTGTTGGCCACCGCTATTTCAGCCGGCCAACAAGATAAAAACGACGCATTACTTCAGCAACATTCTGAAGAAATTTCTGCCTGGGTCAGTTCGGCAGAAAATGAGGCTGTTGCCTGGGCAAAAAACAACAGCGGCCAAAATGTCGACCGCTCCGATCAGAACGACAAACCTTACACCATTTTGACACACCGCGGCGATACACTGCGCAGCTGGTCAAATACCAAGGCGATTCCCTCCCCGCATGATTTGAAACAATTGGCCACCAAAACAGGCCGAAACCTGGTAAAAATACCCCTGGGTTGGTTTTTAGCCAACGTTGAACCAAGTGCCGAAGGTGCCCGCACCATATTGGTACCCATACGCTACACCCTTGATTTTAAAGATGCTCGAAACAGTATTGCGTTTCCCGCAAATGAAAGCATTTCAAAAAACTTGCGCATTGCAGATACCAAAACGGAGTGGCCAATTCGAATAGGCACACAGGAACTGGCCTGGCTGCAAGCAAATGGCCCCATTCAATCGGGCTGGCTTTCCTGGGTAAAGCTGGGCGCTTGGGTCATGTTTTTTCTACTATTTTTCAGCTTGGTGAACAAGGCTGCCAATTGGCTCAATGGCCGTTACGGAGTGCTTTCAGGTGCTTTGTTACTGCTCAGTGTACTGGGCGCTTTGCTGTATTACAACTTGCAAACAGGTTGGACTGCAGCACAATTTGGCAATTTGCCGCTTTTTGAGCAATCCTTTGAAGGCGCCAACCTGATTGGGCGTTCCGTAGGCGATTGGCTTATACATGTTGGACTGGTGGTGTTTTTAATGGTGTTTTTCCACCGGAGCTTTCGGGGTAAATCCCTGGCGCATTTGCCTCAAAATCTGCGCATGGGCATCGCCTTGTTCAGCGATACCCTGCTGATGCTCAGCATACCGATCTGTGTATTGGTGGTGCGGCAATTGGTTTTCAAAAATCAGGCAGGATTCGACTTCGATAATATTTTGGGAATCGGCGCATCAGGCTTTCTGGCGCTCAGCGGCCTCATCGGGCTGATGGTTGGCCTGTTCCTGTTTGGACACCGCCTGATGCTCACGGTGCGCAGCCTGGGATTGTCAGACATGCAGCGTTTGGCAATCATTGTTGGGGCGGTTGTACTTATTGCCGGCTTGTCTATATCGCTGGAAGTCAACCCTTTATATGCTGCTATTTTCGCTTTTTTGTACGCAGGTGCTATGGATTTGCTGGTGCACCGCGAGGGCAATGGCTTTGGCTGGTTGGTGGTTTGGCTGCTGTTATTTTCGGTATTCTGCTCCGTTTTGTTGTACCGCTACAATGGCGAACAAGACCGCAATCAACGTATGGCCTACGCCCAGGCGCTGGTGAGCGAGCGCGATACAGCATCGGCAGAACACTTACTGCCCAAGTTTATGGCCGCCATTTTGCAGGATTCTGCCAAAATCAGCCAGACGCTGAAGCCCTGGCCATTTAAAGCGAATATTGAGGAGGTACAGACACAGTTGAACGATATCGCACTACAAGAGCCTTATCTTTTTCAACATTACCGCTTGAACGTCGCAGCCTTTGACAACGAAAATCAGCCGATTCTGATTGGTCAGACACTTGGCTATCAGGAAGTTGCCCTTGACAACTGGGATAAGGCCGTCGCATTGAACAGCAGCAACAACATTCGCTTTCATACGGGCAATGATGGTAAATTCCGCTATATTCTCCGCTTTACAGCAACCCGGGCAGTGGATGTTACCCAACATGCACAGGTGTTTGTTTTCCTAGATCATGAGCATCCTGCCCCAGCACTGGCTTACACCCAAATTTTCTACAGCAGCCCGTATAAAAACCTGGATAACCTGTCCCGCTACAATTTTGCCGTGCAAAAAGATGGCAGGATAATCGTAGAACTTGGCCGTGGCAGTCTTGCTGCACTCTCGGCAAATGTTGGCAAAGGCGAAACAATTGAACTCCTAACCAAGGAGCCACAACGTGTTGATGCCGTATCAAAAAGCACCGACGGCCAAACCATTGCCTCGGTAGGTCATTCCGTAGGCGGTTGGTTGAAACGGCTGTACTTGTTCTCCATTCTGTTCACGCTGGCCTCCATGCTATTGCTTGTGCTGGCATTTGCCAATTCCTGGCTGCGTTTTTTGCCGGAGGAATATGACTTCAGGCTCACGGCAAAAGGCTCGCTCGCCAAGCGCATTCACCTGTGGAACGTATCTCTTTTGGCCGTTTCTTTTCTGGTAGTGGGTGTGCTCACCTACCGGCATTTCACCAAAACAGCAACAGAGACCGATGAAGCCGCTTTCAGCTACCGTGCTGATGTGTTGCAAAACAACCTGGAAGCACCTTTCCTGGCAAAAGTAGACAGCAATGCCGCAAAAGACAAAGCGAACCTGGCAGCTTCCCTGCAAAAAATAACCACCAGCCTGAGCGTAGATGCCAACTTTTTCGCCCCGGATGGCGACCTGGTTTTCAGCACACAAAAAGACCTGGTTTCCCTCGGCATCCTTCCGTCAAAAATGAATGTTGCCGCCCAGGAATTGTTGACGAAAAACAAAACCCTGCCAGAGGTAGAAGCATTGGAACAAGTTGGTGGCAATGAATTCTATACAAAATACCTGCCTTGCCGCACTGGGCGCGGTGAGCTGCTGGGCTTCCTAGGTGTACCGCACCAGCCCCGCCAAACGATTATTGGTGCTGACGTCTCCGATTTTATCGGGGTACTTGCCAGTTTGTACGTATCCTTGATGCTCATTGCCTTTGTAATCACCTACCTCCTTTCCCGCTCCATTGTGAAACCCTTGAGCCTCTTGTCAGAAAAGGTGCAGGAGTTAAAATTGGAGGATAAAAATGCCCCACTTGAATATGAGGGCGATGCTCAGGACGAGATCAGCGAGCTGATCGGCCAGTACAATACCATGGTGCAAAAGCTCGAAGACTCCAAGGTTCAAATGGTGCGCCTGGAACGAGAAGGTGCCTGGCGGGAAATGGCCAAACAAGTGGCGCATGACATAAAGAACCCGCTGACGACCATGAAACTGTCAATGCAGCAACTGGAACGTGTATCCAGCAACCCCGAGCAAGCTGCGGCATACCTCCGCAAAGCCATCACGCGCCTTATTGAACAGATTGATTCCCTGGCACAGATCGCTTCTGAATTCTCCATGTTTGCCAACCTCGAAATCCGCAACAAAAGCGATGTCGTGATCAATGAAGTGGTGGAAAATGTGCACGATCTTTTCAGTGAGCAAAAAAATGTGCGACTGGAACTCAAATTGCCCAAAGATCAATTCCACATCCTGGGTGACAAAAACCACCTGATCCGGGTATTCAACAACCTGGTCATCAATGCTATTCAGTCGGTTCCCTCGGATCGAGAAGGCCTTGTAAATGTCTCATTGACCCGTCAGGGGAAACTCTCGGTTGTGAAAATCAGTGACAATGGCGGCGGCATTCCCCAGGAAATCAGGGAGCGGGTATTTGAACCCAATTTCACCACCAAAACTTCCGGCAGCGGCTTAGGACTCGCTATTTGCAAAAAAATCATTGAAGCGCACGACGGGAATATCCGGTTTGAAACGCGGGAGAATGAGGGGACGGACTTTTTTGTGGAAATCCCCATTATTTAGTGATGCGTGATGAGAGATGAGTGATGAGAGATGAGAGATGAGTGATGAGTGATGATGAGAGATGACAGATGAGTGTGGGCAATAGTTGGTTTTAGGTGTGTTGTTTTACAAATGCTGCACAAGCGGTGTCGAGCATTTGAAATACTGCTTCAAATCCATCATCATCGTAGTAGGGGTCGGGTACGGAGCGGCGTTCGCCGGGGTGGGTTTGGTCGAGCATTAGTTCCACTTTGGCGCGGTCTGCTTCGTTGCGCGCCAGGCGAAACACATCGCGCAGGTTGCTTTCATCCATCACAAAAATTTTATCGAATTGCTCAAAATCTTGTTGGCGGAACTGGCGGGCACGCTGGTTGGCAATGTCTATGCCATTCTCTTCGGCAGTAGCAATAGACCTGCGATCTGGCAATTCGCCTGCATGCCAAGCGCCAGTACCGGCACTATCCACATGCCATTTCAGGCCAGCTGCATCGGCTTGCCATTGCATAATTCCTTCCGCGAGCGGGCTACGGCAGATGTTGCCGAGGCAGACCATTAGGATGCGCATTTTGTTTCGTTGATAGTTGTTTGTTGATAGTTGTTCGTTCGCTTCGCGCTTGGTATTTCGTTGTTAGTTGATCGTTGATAGTTGTTCGTTCGCGTTGCTCTTGAGCTCGCCCAGGGGCCAAGAAATATCTCGATCAACCAATACCCACGATACATTATTTGTAAAAAATGGCACTAGAGAGCCTTCAAGTCAATTTCGAACAGGGTTTTGAAATACCTTAGCCCAAACATCCATCGAGTGAATGTGAACAAACAACGAACAACGATCAACAATTTAACCCTCCGCAGACCGAAATCACCTGTCCAGTAATATAGGCGCCCATGTCGGAGGCCAGGAAAACACAGGTGTTTGCTACGTCGTCGCCAGATCCTAGGCGTTTGAGGGGGATTGCGGAAAGGTAGCCGTCTTTTGTTTTTTCGTCGAGGGCATCGGTCATCTCCGTAGCGATAAAGCCTGGAGCGACGGCATTGCAGCGGATGCCGCGAGAGCCGTATTCTTTGGCGATTGATTTAGAGAAGCCAATGACACCCGCTTTGGAGGCTGCGTAATTGGCTTGTCCCTGCTGTCCGAAAACACCCACCACGGAACTCATATTGATCATGCTGCCACCAGTGCGGATCATAGGTTTGAGGGCGTGCTTGCTGAGGTTGAACACCGATTTTAGGTTGGTTTGGATCACATCGTCCCATTGCTGTTCTGTCATACGCAGCAGCAAAGTGTCGCGGGTGATGCCAGCATTGTTGATCAAAATGTCTAATTTGCCAAAATCAGCCAGCACCTGAGCGACAAGTGCTTCCGCTTGACTGTAGTCCCCAGCGTCGCTTTGGTAGGCTTTGGCGTTTTCGCCCAATTCGGAAGCCAGCGCTTCAGCCCTTGTCGCAGAACCAGCGGAAACGTACGTAAAAGCTACTTTTGCGCCTTGTTCAACGAATTTGCGCACCAATGCTTCGCCAATACCGCGAGAGCCGCCAGTAATGAGGGCTATTTTTCCTTCTAAAAGTTTCATAAGTTAAGAATTGTGAAATACTAAAGTGGCAAAGTTGGCAATTCTTTGGAAGGAATCAAGAATCATGGTTGTATTTTTGCCTGAAACAAACTTGTCAGGGGCAATTAAAGCCTTACAATTTTTATGACCCGTGAATTCATACGATAAGATTTTTGAAAACAACCGACAGTGGGCAGCCGCTAAAACCCGTACTGAAAAAGATTTTTTTTCCAACCTGGCAAAAGATCAAAACCCGGAGTACCTCTACATCGGTTGTGCTGATAGTCGCGTAACCGCAGAGGAATTGATGGGTGCAAAACCCGGTGAAGTGTTTGTCCACCGCAACATAGCCAACCTGGTCAATGCCATTGATCTGAATGTCATTTCGGTAATCGAATATGCGGTGCGCTTTCTCAAAGTAGAACGGATTGTGGTATGTGGCCACTACGGATGCGGGGGGGTAAAAGCAGCCATGCAGCCCAAGGACTTAGGGTTAATGAATCCCTGGTTGCGCAACATCCGCGACGTGTACCGAATTCATAAAAAAGAACTAAACGCCATCACCGATGAAGAAAAACGCTACGACCGCCTCGTTGAATTGAACGTGCAGGAGCAATGCGTCAACGTTATCAAAACTGCCGCGGTGCAACAGCGTTTTATCAAAGAAGGCTACCCAAGCGTACATGGCTGGGTATTCGATATGCGCAGCGGTAACCTCATCGACCTTAAAATTGATTTCCAAAAAGTTTTGAAAGAAATTCAGGAAATATACAACCTAACTGATAGGGATTGGTTTGAAAAATAGGTTTCTGGTTTCAAGGTTTATGGTTTCCGGTTTATGCGATCCGTTCGTAAAATTGAAACAGTATTTCAAAATTAACAAAAGATCGCACAACCCAGAACCCTAGAAAGTAAAAACCATTTTTCGCTTTATTACCCTTGAAACAGTTTCCTAAAGCTACCAATAGACATCGTGTAAACCTGAAACCAGAAACCTTGAAACCTGAAACCTTTTTGTAAATATGCTCTGGCACTTAGAAAACATCGACGTCACCCATTTGCTTTGTCCAACCAAGTTGGGCAGTGAGGAGATGATGGTCCAAAAGTTGCACCTTGACTTCAAAAAAGGCGCGCCGGTGTACGTGCCCCATGATTTGAGCGACCGGATATTTTTTATCCAGGAAGGCCGTATCAAGATTTCGGTGATGAACGAAGATGGCAAGGAAATTACCAAGGCAATTCTTGGCAAAGGCGAGGTGTTTGGCGAGCTTTCTATGTTGGGAGAAACGCAGCGTCGCGATTTTGCTACTGCCTTGGAAAACACGACGACCTGCGTGGTGACCCTGGAGGAATTGAACGGCCTGATGCGCGATCGCTCTGAACTCAATTTGTTCTTTATGAAAATGTTCGGTGCCCGGCAATTGGACATGGAGCGCCGACTGGAGTCGCTGGTTTTTCGCGACAGCCGCAGCCGGATCGTGGAATTTTTGGTCAATTTGGCCAAAACCAAAGGCCAGCGCGTGGGCTACGAATGGGTGGTGCGGCAATTTATCACCCACCAGGAAATCGCCAACCTCACCGCTACGAGTCGGCAAACGGTGACGACCACACTGAATGACCTGCGGTATTTGAAATTGTTGACGTTTAATCGGTCGAGGTTGTTGGTTAGGGATTTGGAAAAATTGGAGGGGGAAGTGCGAAAATAATATTCTGAAAAATATTTTGGATGCGGGGTTGCGGAACATAGGTTATTCCATTAAATTTGTATGGAACTACCAAAACCCAATTATCAAACTCCATGACCAAGGTCGAAGCAATTTTACACAAAAAACTAGTAAAGGATCAATTGACGCTGATCAGCCTCTACTGGGAAGACTTTGAAAAACGTATTGGGAAGGTAGCCTTACAGGGGCTAATAGATGCCCTTTTGGATAAAAAATTGAGACTTGACAAAGAATTTCCTAATCTCAAAGCATAAAATCATATTACTATGAAAAACCACGATCTGTTCTTCGAAAGCTATGCCGCCATTGAAGACGAAAAGGAGCGATTAGCCTTTTTAAGAGGTTACCTTTTTGCATTAAGCCCAAAGGAAATGACAAAATTTATTTTGGATAACTTTGACAAGGGATTCCTTGCTTACGAGCAGATTCTTTCAACCGGAAACAAGCAAGAAAAACTGGAGGCAAAAGCATCATTGGAGGAACAATTTGCATTTTTGAAAAAACACCCAGCAGCAGTGGCCTGACTCCACGATGAAAGACAATTTTTCTACCCAATCCAACGAACACGCACGCTTCCGCCCAGGCTACCCCGCCGCCCTATTCACCTACCTATTCAACCACTGTCATCATTTTGACGAAGCCTGGGATTGCGCCACCGGCAACGGGCAAATAGCCCTGCAACTCGCCGATGGATGAGGCATTTCTGGCGCGGGTGGCAGACGCTTGGCAAGAAGGGGAATGTAGAACGGTGAAATTTCTGGTTTTTGGGCGAATTGGAAAAATTTAAACATAAAAACTAATCATTTGATTAAAAAATTTGTTTAGTTCAAAAATATTCCATTACCTTCGCCTCACATTTTCAATACACCAACAACAATGGCGATCAAGCCTGATACAGCAGTCGACCTCTCCACGGAGCAGAAAATCAAGGAAGCCGCCCGCAAGGTGTTTACCCAAAAAGGGTATGCCGCTACGCGCACTCGTGACATTGCAGAGGAGGCCGGCATCAACCTGGCCCTCTTGAACTACTACTTCCGCAGCAAAGAGAAGCTTTTTGAAGAAATTATGCTGGAACGCATTCAGCAGCTATTTGGAACATTAGTTCCGATTTTGATTGATGAAAGCACCAGTCTGGAGACCAAAATCGATAGATTAGTAAGCCATTATATCGACATGTTGCTGGAGCATCCCGACCTGCCGATTTTTGTACTGAGCGAGTTGCGGGAACATCCCGACCGAATTCAAAGAAAAATTCCCATTGCCACCTTTTTGGAGCAAACGAACTTTTTCCTTCAAATTCGTGAACGGAAGCCGGATATCAATCCCATTCATTTCATGTTGAATATTCTCGGCATGACAGTATTCCCGTTTGCTGCCAAACCGATATTTGGATCAATGGAATCCGTTCAAAAAACTGGTTTTGACAACATGATGGAAGAGCGCAGAAAACTGATACCCAGCTGGGTTCGAGCCATGTTGGCCGTGGATTAAAAAAAATTTGCCCAATTATTAAACAAAAGATTAAAGCAGATGAACAACATCTTACAATCAATGATCCCGCTTTTATTCCTTTTGGCCAGTTTGGGCGCAAAGGGGCAATCTACCGGGCTCAACATCGATACATGCTATGCATTGGCCCGGCAAAACTACCCGCTGTTGAAGCAGCACGAACTAATTGAAAAAAGCAGCGCATACACCATTGAGAACGCCTCCAAAGGTTACTTGCCCCAATTTAACATCAACGGTCAAGCTACTTACCAATCGGATGTCATACAATTTCCGGCGCAACTTCCCGGCGTTACGCAATTGAGCAAGGATCAATACAAAATCTATGCGGAGCTCAACCAGGCCATTTATGATGGTGGTGCCATCAAACAACAAAAGCGTATCCTGCAAGCCAATGCCCAGGTGGAGCAACAAAAGCTGGAGGTGGAACTGTTCAAGCTCCAGGATAGGGTGAATCAGGTGTTTTTTGGCGTCCTCCTGCTCGATGAACAGCTCAAACAAGCGGATCTGCTGCAAAAAGACATACAAAACGGCATCCGAAAAACGCAGGGCGCGGTAGACAATGGCGCTGCCTTCAAAAGCAGTGTCGACTTGTTGAAAGCGGAATGGTTGAAAGTCGGCCAGCGTACCCTTGAATTACAATCCAATAAAAAGGCTTTCCTCGACATGCTGGGGCTGCTTACGGGATTATCAATGGACGAAAAAACCCAACTCGCAACACCTAGGAACCCAGGGCTCTCTCAAACCATCAATCGCCCCGAACTGCTGCTGTTCGATTACCAACGCCAAACCATGGATACCCAAAACGGCCTCCTGAAGGCTAAAAATCGCCCAAAACTCAACTTGTTTTTCCAAGGAGGCATTGGCAGACCCGCTTTCAACTTCCTCAGCAACGATTTTGATCCCTACTACATCGGCGGTCTACGGTTTAATGTGCCACTATCGGGCTATTACACCCTTAAAAACGAACGAAACCTGTTGGATTTGAACAAAAAGACGATTGACGTGCAAAGAGACGTATTTATGTTCAATACCAACCTGGCCCTCAAACAACAAACCGCGGAACTCAGCAAGCTGCAAGCCTTGCTCCGTGCCGACGAAGAGATCATCGCCTTGCGCGGCAGTGTCAAAAACACCGCTTCAGTGCAATTGGAAAACGGGGTCATCACTTCCAACGATTACCTGCGCGAAGTGAACGCCGAAGACAGCGCCCGACAGGGAAAAATACTGCACGATATTCAGTACTTAATGGCCGCTTACAATCAAAAAACAACAACTGGCAACTAGTTACAATTTCATCACAATGAACAAGATAACACTCATTTCAATCGCCCTGATGGCCCTCGCCTCCTGCAACAACGGCAAGACGAAATACGACGCCTCCGGCACTTTCGAAGCCGATGAAATTATTGTTAGCGCAGAGGCGACGGGAAAAATCCTGCAACTAAACTTCGAAGAAGGCGACTCTCTGGCAAAAAATGCAACTGTGGGCAGCATCGATGTACTGGGATTGGAACTCCAAAAAGGCCAAATTGAAGCCAGTCTCCATGCCATCGGCGAGAAAACCACTGATGCCGGGCCACAGGTTGCTATTTTGAAGGCGCAAAGCGCAACCCAAAAGGCTCAAATCGGCGTACTGGAACAGCAAATTACAGATGCCGACAGAGAATGGATTCGCTTGAAAAACCTGGTCAAAGCCGATGCTGCTACGCGCAAACAATGGGAGGATGCAACAGGGCAAGTAGCCGTTTTGAATAAACAACTGGCTGTCGCCAAAGAACAACTAGGCGTGCTCGAACAGCAAATCGCCTCCACCCGCGCCAGCGTTAACCTTCAAAACCGGGGCATTTTAAGCGAAAAACCCGGTATCCAAAAAAGAGTGGAACAGGTAAATGACCAGATAGCGCGCGGACAAATCAAAAACCCTGCAGCCGGTATCGTGCTCTCCAAATACGCCATGGCCGGAGAATTTGCCACCATGGGCAAGCCGCTCTACAAAATCGCCGACGTATCGGAAATGACGCTGCGCGCCTATATCACGGGAGCGCAACTGTCGTCTGTAAAAACCGGGCAAAACGTAAAAGTCTTTGTGGACAACGGGCCCGACAAACTGAAAGAACTACCGGGCACCGTGACCTGGATATCCAACAAAGCAGAATTTACGCCTAAAACCATTCAAACCAAAGATGAGAGGGCCAATCTGGTGTATGCGTTGAAGATAAAAGTGAAGAATGACGGGACGCTCAAAATCGGGATGTATGGGGAGGTGCAATTGTAATGCGTGAACACTATATTTTTTTCAACACTTAGACACATAGGGGACATAGAAAACATAGCTATACGTACTCAAAATCTATGTTTTCTATGTTCCTAAGTATTTGGCAGAAATTAGTTTGAACTAATTTTCGCCTAAGGTCTTGATTTTCATTGCCTTTTGCTTTTTGCAATTTTGCCCTTCTACTTATGTGTCTGTGTGTTGAAAAAAACATGTGTGTTAAAACCCCGCATCGAAAATAACAAGAAATTCTATGGTCGCCGTATCTGTTAAAAACATCACCAAGACCTACGGTAAGGAAAAGCTCCTTGCAGTGGACAACATCTCCTTTTCGGTCGATAAAGGGGAGATATTCGGATTGATCGGCCCAGACGGCGCGGGCAAAACCAGCCTCTTCCGCATGCTCACCACCCTGCTGCTACCCGACAGCGGCACTGCTGCGGTGGATGGCTTCGATACCGTAAAAGACTACCGTGAAATCAGGAGCCGCGTGGGCTACATGCCCGGTAAGTTCTCCCTTTACCAAGACCTGAGTGTGGAAGAAAACCTGAACTTTTTTGCCACCGTGTTCAATACCACCATTGAGGAGAATTACAGCCTGATCGAGGACATCTATGTACAGATAGAACCGTTTAAAAACCGCCGTGCGGGCGCGCTCTCCGGCGGCATGAAGCAAAAACTAGCCCTCTGTTGCGCGTTGATTCACAAACCCAGCGTGCTCTTTTTAGACGAACCCACCACTGGCGTTGATCCCGTTTCCAGAAAAGAATTTTGGGAAATGCTGAAGCGCTTGAAAGTCCAGGGCATCACCATTGTGGTCGCTACGCCTTACATGGACGAGGCCGCGCTATGCGACCGTATTGCCCTGATGCAGGGCGGAAAAATACTGTCCATTGATACCCCCGCAAATATTTCAGCAGGATATCCCGATCAATTGTACGCTGTAAAATCCAATCGGATGTCGGCCATGATACAGACGCTGAACCAATATGATAAGGTGCTGAGCTGCTTCGGATTTGGGGAATATGCACACGTGGCCGTGGCTAAAAAAAATGGGCTGAAAGCGGGGGAATTGATCGCATTTTTGGAGAAAAAAGGAATGGAAGCGGTGGAAGTCGTACCCGTGGAGGCGAGTATAGAGGATTGTTTTATTAAATTGTTGCGTTAACCCATGAAAGAGATCGTCATAAAAACAGACAAGCTCACCAAGAAATTCGGTGATTTCATCGCTACAAACGCCGTCACATTCGACGTTCAAAAAGGAGAGATATTCGGATTCCTGGGTGCCAATGGCGCAGGAAAAACCACCGCCATGCGCATGCTTTGCGGCTTGCTCGCGCCATCTTCCGGTGCCGCAACGGTGGCTGGTTTCGACGTGTACACCCAAACGGAAAGCATCAAAAAAAACATCGGCTACATGAGCCAGAAGTTCTCTTTGTATGAAGACTTGAACATTCAGGAAAACCTCGATTTTTTTGGCGGTATTTACGGCATGAGCGATGCGGATATCAAAACCAAAAGCGCTCAATTGATCCAAAAACTGGGCCTGGAAAAAGAAGCAAAAAAACGGGTACAGGAACTGCCGCTCGGCTGGAAACAAAAACTGGCCTTTTCCGTCGCCATTTTTCACAACCCTAAAATTGTATTCCTCGATGAACCCACGGGCGGTGTCGACCCGCTCACCCGCCGCCAGTTCTGGGACCTGATTTACGAAGCCTCCGACAGTGGTATTACCGTTTTCGTCACCACCCACTACATGGACGAAGCCGAATACTGCAACCGCGTATCCATCATGGTCGACGGCGTGATCGCTGCCCTCGATACGCCCCACAACCTGAAACAGCAATTCAAAGCCAATTCTATGGACGAAGTGTTCTACCAATTGGCCAGGGGTGCAAAACGCGCTGAATAATGAAACAACTATTCACCTTCATACAAAAGGAGTTCTACCACGTGCTGCGCGACAAAAAAGTGCTGCTTATCCTCTTTGGGATGCCCGTGGCGCAGGTGCTGCTCTTCGGTTTTGCCCTGAGCAGCGAGGTCAAGGACAGCCGGGTTGTCATCATCGATTACGCCAAAGATTATGCTTCACAGCAAATCACCGCTAAAATTGATGCCAGCCGCTATTTCGACATCGAAAAAAATGTACTGACCCACGAACAGATAGAAGCCTCATTTCAGGAAGGGAAAATAAAAGCCGTTGTGGTGTTCCCGGAAGATTTCCAGGAAAACTTGTCGCGCAACAACCGCCCCCAAATCCAGATAATCGTCGACGCGACCGACATCAACATGGGCAACCAGATCAACAACTACCTGTCGGCCATCGTGCTGGATTATCAGGCGGAACAATACAAGTTGTCCAAACTACCCTACCAGATTGATACAGAGATACGGATGTTGTACAATCCCCAACTGAAAGGCGCGCCCAATTTTGTGCCCGGCGTAATGGCGATGGTGCTATTGCTCGTCTGCGTGATGATGACCGCCATAGCCATCGTAAAAGAAAAGGAAACGGGAACCATGGAAGTATTGCTGGTATCACCCATGCGGCCTGCCGTGGTGATTATTTCCAAAGCAGTGCCGTACCTGCTGTTGTCACTCATCAACCTCGGCGCTATTCTCCTGCTGAGCGTCTTCGTGCTGGATGTCCCGATCAATGGCAGCCTGGCATTGTTGCTGGCCGAAAGCACCCTGTTCATCATCACCTGCCTCACGCTCGGCATCCTGATCTCCATTCAAACCAGTTCCCAGCAAGTGGCGATGCTCATTTCCCTCATGGGCATGATGCTGCCAACACTTATGTTGAGTGGGTTTATGTTCCCCATCGAAAACATGCCAATACCCCTACAGGTGGTTTCCAACATCGTGCCCGCCAAATGGTACTACATCATTGTCAAAGCGGTGATGATCAAGGGAGCTTCGTTTGCTGCCGTTTGGAAAGAGACGCTGATATTGGCAGGCATTACGCTGCTGTTTTTTGGCGTGAGTATTAAAAGATTCAAAATCAGGCTAGATTAATGCGCACCTTACTGATATTGCTTAAAAAGGAATTCAAGCAAATATTCCGGAACAAAACCATCCTGGCGCTCATCATCGTGATGCCCACGATGCAGTTTTTAATTTTGCCCCTGGCAGCCAACTACGAGTTTAAAAACATCAACCTCGTGGTGGTCGATAATGACCACTCTTCTGTTTCCAGGGAAATGATTTCCAAGATCATCGGCTCCGGGTATTTCAAATTGGTGGAAAATTCCCGCTCCTTCAAGGAAGCCTACAGCCTGATTGAAACGGATGCTGCAGACGTTATACTGGAAATTCCCCCGCACTTCGAACGGAACCTGATTCGGGAAAACAGCCAAAAAGTATTCCTTGCCGTCAACGCCATCAACGGCACCAAAGCCAACCTCGGCGGCAACTACCTGATGCAGATTTTACGCGAATACAACAAAGACATTTTATTGGAACTGGTGCCCGGCATCAAGCTCAACAGCGGGATTGAAATAGTCTCCACCAGCTGGTTCAACCCGAAAAACAATTACAAACTGGTGCTGATTCCGGGCATTTTGGCCATTTTAGTCACCATGATCGGCGGTTTTATGACGGCCCTCAACATCGTCAGGGAGAAAGAGGTGGGCACCATTGAGCAAATAAACGTGTCGCCCATCACAAAAGCACAGTTTGTGTTGGGCAAACTCATCCCGTTCTGGATTTTAGGCAATATCGTGTTCACCAACGGACTTATCCTAGGGTATTTGATTTATGATATTGTGCCACAAGGAAGCCTGCTGCTGTTGTACTTTTTTGTGGCTGTATACCTTTTTGCCATCCTTGGCTTTGGCCTGCTTGTTTCCACTTTTTGCGACACCCAGCAGCAAGCCATGTTCATCATGTTTTTCTTTATGATGGTCTTTATTTTGATGAGCGGCTTGTTCACGCCCATTGAAAGTATGCCCAACTGGGCGCAATGGATCGCCGCATTCAACCCGGTCACCTATCTGATTCAGGTAGTGCGCATGGTGATGCTGAAGGCGAGCAGTTTGTCAGATATGCTGCACCAATTGGGGGTAATTGCAACAATGGCGGTGGTGTTGAATACTTGGGCGGTGTGGAATTATCGGAAGACGGGGTAGTTCTTTTTTCTTGGCGTAAACCTCGCAGGAGAAAAACCTGCGAGGTTGGCACTCGATAAGGAGGAGGTTTTGTTCTTTTTTCTTGGCGTAAACCTCGCAGGAGGAGGTTTTGTTCTTTTTTCTTGGCGTAAACCTCGCAGGAGGAATACCTGCGAGGTTGGCACTCGATAAGGAGGAGAATTCCTTCCTTTTCGGGCCAGCTTCGCAGTTTTTTTGCCCCTTGCAAACTTGCCCCTTGCCTACTTCCCCCTTTCCGGATTATCCTTCAAAAACGACTTCCAGCCTGAATGCGATTTTTTCACTGTCCCCAGCGGCCCTGAGGATTGATACCAATGGCAAAGTGCTGTTGCCAATGCATCCGT
>JBBRWA010000122.1:0-15773 GCA_038246345.1 Chitinophagales bacterium | reverse complement strand
ATATACTTGGCAGCTACCATGTCGCCTTCGCGCACCTGCCCGTAGCTGAGCAGCTCGTTTTGGAACTTGATTTCCTTGTCAGCTGGGTTGTCCCAGTTTTGCGCGGCTGGCTGCACTGTATCCCGGCTGGATGCGATAATTTGCTTGAATTTGTCCAGCAGTGGGTTGTTAAGTGATTGTTTGCCACTGGAAGGAGCTGGTTTTTCGCGCTTTTCAACTTTCTCCGTAATGATGCTCGTCGGGCCAGAAAGGATTTTAAACTCGGTGCGGCGATTGAGCTGGTGCTGCTCTTCGGTGCATTCTGTACCATTGGCACATTCATTTTTCAGCACTTTCTCGCCATAACCTTTCGCAATAATGCGGTCTTCCTTGATGCCTTTTGCCAGAATCCAGCGCTTGGCGCTTTCGGCACGACGCTGAGAAAGAGCCTCATTGTAGTCGTCCTTACCGCGAGCGTCCGTATGGGAGGACAATTCGATTTTCATATCCGGGTACTTGACCATTAAGTCCGTGAGGTATTGAAGATCCGGCTCTGCATCCGGGCGAATATTGTCTTTGTCGTAGTCGTACAAGATATTATCCAGACGGATCGGCTCATTGAGGCGGATGGTATCATACTCGGGCTCCCGGCGCTCCAGTCGGAGCGTGAGTTTCTTGGAGATATTCGTTGTCTTTTTGATACCCACCGTATTAAAGCTGACCGTATCTGGCTTATAACCCGTTGCATTGGCAATTACCATATAAGATTTCTCCGGCAGCAGGGTAAAGTTGAAGTCGTTGGAAGCTGGGTTACTTTTTTCTTCTATATCGATGGGGCTTTTGCTGGTGACATCCACGATGCTAACCGTACAGCTTTTCAGCGCTGGGTTCTCTTTCTCCCCTTTGCGGCGCAAGCGGAATGTAGTAGCAGCCAGCTCAACTTTGATGCGCTCTATTTCCCAGGCATAAATATCATCGCAGCAGGTCTTGCTTTTCAAGTTATTCGGGCCAGGGCGATTGCTGATAACAAATCCGCTCATACCATCGGTAGAACGCGAGTAATATTGATCGTCTAAGGTAGTGTTGACACCCTCTGGCATTTGTTTTGGGGCGCTCCATACAGAGCCGTTCCATTGTGATTCAAATACATCCAAACCACCCATCGATGGATGGCCATTGCTGCTGAACCAAAGTTTACCGTCTTGGTAAAAAGGAGAAGCTTCTTCTCCAGCGGTGTTTAACACAGCACCAAGATTCACTGGCAAGCCAAAGACACCTTCGGATTTGCGCGGAGCATAATAGACATCAAATCCACCTTTGCCTCCGGGCATGTTGGCCACGAAGAACAGTACTTTTTCGCCAAAAAGCTCGCCTTCGCAGGGGTGCTTTGCGATATAATCACCATTCACGCCGACGACTTCATTGGCAGCACCCCATCCTTCTGAGGTTTTGGTGGAATAGAAAATTTTGCTTTCAGCAAGGTCTTGGCCTTTTTCAGCGAGCATGGCACGGGTGAAATACATGGTCTTTCCATCAGGATTGACGCTAACGTTGCCTTGGTGCCAATCTTCCCGGTTGATCTGGGTGCCCAGTGCTGTAGGTTCCCCAAATTCAGCGCTCGTACCTGTTTTACTGGCAGAAACGATTTTAGAATACCAGTCACCCTCTTTTCCATTAAGCACAATAACATCTTTAGACAGCAAGGTGGAATAGTACAATTCGCCGCCACTGTAGGAAGGAGAACCTTCTGTTTGAGGACTGTTCGCCGATTTCCCGATGTTGTTGACCAACAAATTTTCGGGTTGCCGCATTTTGCGGGCCAGTTCACTACCGGCGATTTCCAGTTTCGAAGCCGCCTTCAATTTATCATCAGCCCCATCAGCAATATACTGTTTGAACATTTCGATGGCTTCGGCGTGCTTGCCATTGTATTTCATGCTCAAGGCGAACCAGTAGCGCAGCTCTACAAACTCCATTTTGCGGTCGCGTGCTACAAGCCGGTTAAAACTTTTTTCCGCCTTGGCATAATCGCGCAATTCAAAATTGAGCATCGCAATTTGAGCCGCCAGTGTCTTGTCTTTTTTATTGTCGTCGTATACCTTTTCGTACAAATCAAGCGCAGCATAAGGGTTGCCGTTTTCCTCCGCTTGCTTTGCTGATTTCAAATTGGCTTCCGGTGTGGACACGTTGATCGGTTGTGCGTGTATGGCACAAACAGAAAGTATTGCTATTGTGAGAAATAGAACTGTTTTTTTCATAGTTATCTTTCCGGCCTACCGGTGTTGGATTGAATTAATGTAAGGATCCAAACAAGATTAGAACCTTGGGCAAAGCACCTTGGTTTTGATTACCGCGGGCTTGTAAATCTTGATGATATAGTTGGCTGCCAATTCAAACCCTCCGCGATAATTGGTCGCAGAATTGAGGGAAGAAATGTTGATGTCATACGCCAGGCCAACACGAAGGGTTTTGTACTGCATCCCCACTATCGGGTGAATGGCATCACGCAGACGGTAGCCAGCGCCGAAGAGCAGGGTAATATCCTTTTCCTGGTTGAAAAGGTAAGAACCCAAACCCTGAACGATGATTTCATCCGCACCACTCATGGTTTGGTAAATAAATGTTGGACTCACCATAAACTTGTCGTTCAGCCTAATATTGAACGTGCCTGTACCAACGGATCGACGTGCAATTTCGTCGCTGCTCGCTTGTGCCGGGCCGCCGGGGTTGGCGCTACCTCCTGTTACAAGGCCATACTGCCCTTCAGCAATGTGGTACATCGCGTAGCCAATGCTAAAGTCCATGCGGTCATTGAGCTTCGACTTCAACACAATGCCCCCGTCGATGTCGGTCCAAGAGGCTCTGTCGCGGTTAAGGTTGGCAAAGTCAACATCTTGAGCTTGATTGTAGGCACCGCCGGATGTTGGGTTGTTGTACCCTTCTGCAAATAAAAAGCCATCAGGATTTAACCTGCGGCTCGCTTGACCGTACTGTGCACCCAAAGTGATAAAGGTTGTCGCCTTTTTATTGAGCGCCAGGTGGTAGGAAGCCCCCAATTTTGCAGCAGAGTGGGTCAGTTTCCCAACACCAGCTTTATCGCTAAAGAACATGAAACCAACACCGACCCAGTCTCTTTTGCGAAAGCCCCGAATGATGGGTGCATCCACAAAAATAGAGGGCGTTTGAAATTGTCCACGGTTGCCCAGTACGCTCGCAAATTGGCCGCGATAAATACCGCCAATCCGTGCCGTGCCTTCAAACGCGCCGATATTGGCGGGATTGAGCGTCATGGGCGACATGTTGAACTGCGAAAAGTGAATGTCTTGTGCCTTAAGTCCAGAAAAAGCCATGGAGGCAACAAATAGCAGGAGTAGTTTTCTAATGTTCATAAGCATTGTTGAGTGTTTTCCTGTCGCAGGCAAGCCATTGGCAGGTTTAAGGTGTTTAGTGTTTGGGTGCTTAACTTTCAATAAATCCTAATGGCAATCAAAAGCGTTTGAGCTACAGAAACTTTTTATTCGCCGAAAAGTAGCGTAAAATCAGCAATCCACAAGCACGCTATTCCGCTCTTTTTGTTAAAAATAGGATTTTGGCAGCAAGCTGGCAAAATATTAAGGTTTTAGCGCTTCTTTTTGGATGGTAGGCTTACCTTTTTGGGTGTTTCAGCGTCAGCAGTTTCATAATCGCTCAGATGTGCAGGGCTTTCCAGCTTGGCGCCACCTTTATACCAAAAAAACAAACCTGCGATACACAGCAGCAAGGTAATAAAGGATGCCACATAGGAAATCGTTTCCCCTAAAAAATAGGAACGCGGCTCAAAGCGCATCTCCAGCTTTTGGTTCTGACCTGCTGGCAAACGCATGGCGCGGAGCAGGTAATTCGCTTTGGTAAAATCGGCCGTTGGCTGACCGTTCAAATAACATTTCCAGCCTTTTGATGGTGGGTAGTACATGTCAGAAAAAACCGCAAGCTGCTCCGTTTTTGCCGAGTATTCGTATTCCATTTTATCAGGGTGATACGAAGTAAGTTTGATTGTCGCGGTGCTGTCAGGTTGTACGCTGAAACCATTGAGCGCCTCCGCATATTTTTGTTGAAACACCGCACTGTCCTTTGGGTGCAGGGTGTGCAACGCTGCAAGCTCAGCGTCGCCATCAGGCACAATGTCGAAATGGTTGACAAACCAGGCATTGCCACAAACTTCGGGATTTGGCATTGGGCCATTTTGGGTGATGAGGTATTTAACGTTCATCATACCCAGAATGTGGAGATTTTTGGCCAGTTCATTGCCTGAAAGGAAGGTATCGACCACTTCCTGGAAGCGTTGAAGCTTGGCCGCGTGGTAACCGCCAATGTTTTTATGGAAAAACGAAGCACCGTAATTGGTCGCAATACCGCCGCCCTTCAAATCGAGCACACGATAGTAGGGATCGGGGTCAGCTTTTATTTGCTTGTCGGCCGGCGTTTCTTTCGGAGCAGCGGAAGCCGCACGCTTGGTCTCGTATTTCGTATCATTCAGGGTGCGACGGCAAACCATCCAATGGTCGCCAAGTGCCAGCGCTGCAATGGCCAATACCATCAACCCAGCTTTCAGGGTACCACGAAGGTAAAGCCAGATCAAACCAGCAGCAACCGCCATGAATCCAAGGGAGCGAAACAGATCGCCATACAACATGGAGGAACGATCGGCAGCAAGCAACTTCAACAGTTCGGCATTGTTGCCGAGCGCAGCGTCGTTTGGTCCTTCAGCAGGGGCACAAACAATCGCCAACAGACATAGTATCGTTGTGACCCCAGCGGAAAACATCAAAGCCCGTTTCTTTTTATCGATTGCTATTTCGCCATCGACCAAACGCTGTAAACCTAAGGCCGCCAGCACGGCAACGCACAATTGCCCCATGCCAAAAGCCATGGTTACTGCCCTGAATTTATTGAACAGGGGCAGGTAATCGTAAAAAATATCGTTCAGGAAAAAGTTTTTGCCCCAGGCCAACATCACCATAAAGATGCCGCCGATGAGCAACCACCATTTCACATTGCCTTGCACCAAAAATGCGCCGAGGAAAAACAAAAACACGGCTACAATGCCATAATATATAGCGGTGCCCACAAAAGGTTGATCTCCTGTGTACATTATCCCGCTTATCTGACGATCCAACTGTTGTGGGGTCATATCTGCGGGCATGTTTTTTGCCACAGATTTGTACATCGACATATTCTTGAAGGATTCATTGGCACCGCCGCCTGCCGCGTGGGGCACCAATAGGGTAATGCTTTCACAAACGCCACTGCTCCAACCAAAGAGATAATCTTTGTCCAAACCGTCTCCTTTTGCTGCTTTTGCCGTCAACTCCGAACCGCCACGAATGGTCTCCTTGCCGTATTCATAAGTAGGCCACACTTTAGAGAGGTTGCAACCAACGCCAACAATTAAGGCCGCGGCACTCAATGCTGCTGCTTTGCCCCAAGTGGGCAGCGATTTGTTTCTAATAGCTTCAACCAACTGCCCAACGCCATAAATCCCTAATAACATCAATGTGTAGTAGGTAATCTGAACGTGGTTGACAGAAATCTGCATGGACGTGAACAAAGCCAGCAATCCTGTCCCCGCCAAAAATCGCCCGTTAAACAACAGTATCGCACCTGCTAACATGCCTGGCGCCAGCGCCAAAGCTGCCATTTTGGTAGAGTGTCCAGCCTCCAGGATATCCACATTATAGCTGGTGACGCCAAAGACGAGCGCTCCAAATACCGCCACCCGCCAATCGGTTTTCAACACGATCAGCAGCAAGTACATACACAGCATGGCTGCAAACAGGGAAGCCCAAACGCTGCTGGCATCCGTCCAAAGGAACATGGCTTTCGTCAGCGGTTTGGTCAGGTTGCCATGAGGCGTGGTATACACTTGGAAACTGGGCATGCCGCCAAACAGGCTGTTGGTCCAAAGCGGCGCATCTCCGTCTTTTTTTATATATTCTTGAATTTCAGTCTGAATCGCCCGCGCTTTATCGTTGTCGGGCTGGGGAAGTGCCTTGTCGCCAAAAAAATTAGGCGCGAAGAAAAAAGCTGATACGGCCAAAAGGGCTACAACAGCATAAACGTGAGGAAGTAACTTTTTGAAATCCATAAAGACGGAAATTAGGCTTTATGCCCATGGCGGTGTTGTACAGGTTGCCGCAGGCTGTTCGGGGCGAAGGTAGCGAGAAATTATAGTTTGTATGAAGTGCTTGTTTGGAATTTCAAATATGCGGATAACAGAAACTTAACCTGCACATTTCCATCGCAGCAACTATTTTTAGCATTTAAATTCAAAGAAAATGTTTCGAAATCTACTCCTGTTACTTGTAATGATCCTTTGGGCTTGCAGCCCTTCCAGAAATTCTTCGGTCGATTCAACAATTTACCAAACACTTGCCGCCAAACGCGTGCAACTGCCAAATCAGTGGAAACTCACGCCAGCAGGCAACGACCATTTGCCACTGGGCGATTTACCCCTGCAAATTGTCCTCTCCGCAAACAAACAGCGCATGGCTGTGACGAATAATGGCGTGGGCGCACAAAAAATTCAGCTTTTTGGAATTTCAGACGAAAAAGTAACCCAACTCAGTGAAATCTCCATCCCAAAAGCATGGTACGGACTTGCTTTCAGCAGCGACGGAAAGCGCTTGTACGCTTCCGGTGGCAACGACAACCTGATCGCCATTTTTTCTACAGAAAAAGATCAATTGCGCGCTGACACGGTTATTAAACTGGGCTTACCCTGGCCAAAAGGGAAAATATGCCCGGCTGGATTGGCACTTGATGAGCCGAACCAGCGCTTGTTTACGGTTACTAAGGAAGACAGCGCTTTGTATGTGATCAACTTAAAAGGCAGTGTTGAAAAACGGATTCCGCTGCCAAGCGAGCCCTATTCCGTGCTGGTTTCTGCCAAAAAAAATGAAGTGTATGTCACGCTTTGGGGAATGAAAGGGATCCTGGTGTTTGATCGCAACAATTTTACCAAAAAAGCTGAAATTGCCGTTGGTGATCACCCCAACGAAATGATTTTGAACAAAGCAGAAAACCTGCTTTTTGTCGCCAATGCACAAGACAACTCGGTATCGGTGATTAACCTCAGTACGCGAAAAACCCTGGAAGTGCTCAATGCCGCCCTCTACCCCGATGCGCCCAATGGTTCTACCACCAATAGCCTGGCCTTATCGCCCGATGAGCACACGCTTTATATTGCCAATGCTGACAACAATTGTCTCAGCGTGTTTGACGTACAGGAGCCTGGAGAGAGCCGCGCGCTCGGATTCATCCCAACGGGCTGGTATCCAACATCCGTGCGCTGTGTTGGCGATAAAATACTGGTAGCCAATGGCAAAGGCATGACTTCCGCTGCGAACCCAAAAGGGCCAAACCCATTCAAAAAAGGCAAGGATGCCCATGGAGCACAGTATATCGGGGAGCTGTACCTCGGCACCTTGAGCGTCATTGCAAAGCCGAACGCAGCACAACTAAAGGCCTACTCAAAACTGGTGTATGAAAATTGCCCCTACAACAAAGCCAAAGAGCTACAAGCAGAAGGCGAAGCCGGAAACCCCATTCCACAGCGGGTGGGCGACCCCTCCCCCATTAAATACGTATTTTACATTATCAAGGAAAATCGCACGTACGACCAGGTGCTGGGCGACATGCCGGAAGGCAATGGCGACCCGGAGCTTTGCCTTTTCCCCGAAACAGTAACCCCCAATCAACACGCGCTGGCCCGCGAATTTGTGCTGCTCGATAATTTTTATGTGGATGCCGAAGTAAGCGCCGATGGGCATAACTGGAGTACCGCCGCTTACGCCAATGATTTTGTGGAGAAAACCTGGCCGACCAGCTATGGCGGTCGCGGCGGCAACTACGATTTTGAAGGCACTCGGGAAGTGGCATTTCCCAAGGGCGGTTTTATTTGGGACTATTGTAAAAGAGCTGGACTGAGCTACCGAACTTATGGCGAATTTGCCGACGATTTTAAAGCAAATTACAAAACTATAGAAGGGCATTTTTGCCCTTATTACTCTGCCTGGGACCTGGAATACCAAGACATTCAACGGGAAAAAGACTGGGAGCGGGATTTCGACAGTTTGTTGAATATCAACCAGGTGCCGCGGTTCAACAGCCTGCGTTTAATTTGCGACCACACCTCCGGGATGTCGAAAGGAGCATTTTCACCCACTGCGGCTGTAGCCGACAACGACCTTGCACTTGGGCGACTCATTGAACATCTTTCAAATTCCAAAATCTGGGCGGAAAGCGCCGTATTTATCCTGGAAGATGACGCCCAAAACGGTGCTGACCACGTGGATGCTCACCGAAGTATTGCTTTTGTGGCCAGTCCATTTGCCCGGCGGAATTATATCGACCACACTATGTATTCCACCACCTCCATGATGCGCACCATGGAGCTTATTTTGGGGCTGCCGCCTATGAGCCAATTCGATGCCGCTGCAGTGCCGATGTGGCGCTGTTTTACGGCTAAACCTGACTTTTCACCTTTCAAATCCCTTGAGCCGGGGGTGCCGTTGGATACCCGCAATGCCTGGGTGGAACCGCTCAGCCGCATATCGGAGACTTGGAACCTGGCAAAAATAGACGCCGTGCCAGAGCGTGAATTCAACGAAGTGCTTTGGAAAGCGATCAAGGGTTTGGAAAGCGAAATGCCCGCGCCAAGGAGGGCCGCCTGGCTTTTTACTGAAGAAGAAGAGGATTAAAAGTGTGGTTTCTTGTAAGTTTGCGGCACATTTCCGAAAATCGTTACATAAAACTTCACCCTCTATTATCATGTTGCACACTGCATGTATCTCTGTTGCCAGCCTATTGGCCTTACTTTTCTTTTATTCCTGTAAAAACGATCCAAAAGATCAATCAACGAATTCCACACCCAAACTCGATACCATTCAAGAAGTCGCTGTTTCCAAAGTAGGGGCCGCCACATTCCTTGTCACAGGAGGCACCATCAACTGGTCGGGGAAAAAATCAATCGGTGATGGCCACAGTGGCACCATCAATGTCGAAAAGGGCGAACTATTGGTCAATCAGAATCAATTGATCAATGGTAAAATCATCCTGGACATGCATTCCATTACGGTTTCTGACATCAAAGATGCCGGAGAACGCCGCGACCTGGAATCACACCTGCGCGATTCCGATTTTTTTGAGGCCGATAAATTCCCCAAAGCAGAATTTGTCATCAGCCAAGTGCTGCCAAGCACCAACCCTGCCTATAACTGGCTCATCGTGGGCGACCTCACCATGAAAGGCAAAACAAAACCAGTGAACATCCCGGTCACCATGAGCATCGAAGGCGACAAACTGAAGGCACAATCGGTTACCTTTCCCATCAACCGCACCGAATGGGGGGTCAATTTCCACTCCGGCATACTCGGCACCGCCAAGGACAAACTCATCAACGACAACGTAATGCTTTCGCTTACACTGGAGGCGAAAAAGAACTAAAGGCAATGTCCAAAATCCTTTTCACCCATTCCTACTTCTATCGTTTCGACGAAAAACAATGGAAAACAGCGCAGCCATACCCGCCGTACGGCACCATGTATGCAGCGGCGTTTATGCGTGAAAATGGATATGACGTAGAATTGTTCGATACCGGGCTTCGGGCAGCTGCGGCGGAAATACTGCCCGTTTTGTCCCGTTCTAAGCCCGATTACTTGGTTATTTACGACGACGGCTTCAATTACCTGACCAAAATGTGCCTCACGCGCATGCGGGAAGCCGCTTTTCAAATGGCCAAATGGGGCAAGGAACAAGGCTGCACGGTCATCGTCAACAGCAGCGACAGCACCGACCATGCAGCAGAATACCTGGCCAATGGCGCTGACTTTATCATATTAGGCGAAGGAGAAATTACGTTACGCGAATTGGTGGCGGCCATTGAAGCGGGCGCTGCAGATTTTTCCCAAATTCTGGGCATCGTTACGGCAAACAGCACCATTCCCAATGCGCCGAGGCCCGTTTTGCATCATTTGGATGATTTGCCAGATCCTGCGTGGGATTTGGTTGATATCGGAGCATACCGCGATATTTGGATGCACACGCACGGCTACTTTGCCTTGAACCTGGCTACTACCCGCGGCTGCCCCTACAAATGCAACTGGTGCGCCAAGCCCATTTACGGCAACCGTTACAATTCCCGCAGCCCGGAACGCGTGGCTGGGGAGATTGAAATGTTGATCGAAAAGTTTGGGGTAAATCAGTTCTGGATGGCCGATGATATTTTTGGACTGAAACCGGGCTGGGTGCAGCGTTTTCGGGACATTGTTCAGGAGAAAAACCTGCAATTCACTTATAAAATTCAAAGCCGTGTCGACCTGTTGTTGAAGGAAGATACCATTGATGCGCTCGCGGCTTCGGGCTTGCGACAGGTTTGGGTGGGTGCCGAGAGCGGTTCCCAAAAAATACTGGACGCGATGGACAAGGGCACCAAAGTGGCGGAAATAAGCGAGGCGACGAAGTTATTGAAAAGCAAAGGCATAGATGTCTGCTTTTTCCTGCAATTCGGCTATCTGGGCGAAACAAAGGCTGACATTGAGGCTACTTTGAAAATGGTGGAGGAGCTGCAGCCCCACGACATCGGCATATCGGTTTCGTACCCGCTGCCGGGCACAAAATTCTACGAAAAAGTAAAAAACCTATTGGGCGAAAAACAGAACTGGACGGTCTCTGACGACCTTGACATGATGTACCCTGCGACCTTTCCACCGGCATATTACCGCCGCCTGCACCGCCTGGTACACAAGCGTTTTCGCCTGCGGCAAGGGCTGAATGAGTGGGTTAAATTCCTGAAGACTGGCAATGGGAATTTTCGGAAGGCGTTCAAAGCATTGTATTATGCGCCGGCTGCGCAGCTTGATGCCTGGCGTTTGCAGCGGCTGGAACGCAGTTCAACCTAAACCCTACATTATCGTGCTGAAAATCAAACTTTTGCCTTTCGCTTTTCTTTGTTTTTCCAGCGCAAATGCGCAGAACCTGATTGCCAACGGCGGGTTTGAAGAGATCAATATTTGTTCCGAATTTTATGCCAAATGCGCCCCTGAGGCATGGTTTCATATACCATTGATCAACCCAGTTTCGCGGGCAAATCTGCCTCCAGCTTTTAGCGGTAAATTGTATGAAACCTTTGTAATGGAAAATCTGGAAGGCCTTCGCAATCACCGTTTTTTTCTGTACACCCGATTACTGTGTCCATTAAAAGCCGGTGCACAGTACAAATTAAGTTTTTACATGAATTCGCTTCAAATTGAAACATTCCAGTTTGGTGCTTTGGTTTCTACTATACGGCCAACACTGTACTGGAAACCTGCGCTGCTCAAATCAGTATCCAACGCCCAAGATCGGTGCATATTTCGGGCTATACCGACGATGTGGGCAGCGATGCTTTCAACCTGGAGTTGTCCGCCAAAAGAGCCCTGTCAGTCAAAAATTGGTTTGTGGAAAAACATGGCCTGGCCACTACCCTATTCGTTGTTCAAGGCCTGGGCGAGTCGGATCCCATCGCCACCAACGAAACCGAAGCTGGCCGCCAAGCCAATCGCCGTGTAGAAATCAACTTTGTAAAATGAGCTCCGAACCTGCTTTTTCCGCTGTCGCAAGCGATTACGATGCCACTTTTACCGAAACCTCCGTTGGAAAGCTGCAACGGGAATTGGTATGGAAACTGCTGGCGGAGAAAGTACCTGGAACTCCAAACGTACTAGAGCTGAACTGCGGAACCGGTGCCGATGCTATTTGGATGGGGAAGCGCGGTTGGCAGGTGCTGGCAACAGATATTTCGCCAGAGATGGTGCGGGTAACGGCCGGAAAAGTTGAACGAGAAGGTCTGAGCGATCTAGTTTCAACCCGGGTATATGCTTTTGCGGAGATTCAAACGCTACCAGCTCATTCCTTCGATTTGATCTTCTCCAATTTTGGGGGATTGAACTGTATTTCACCAGAAGAATTGGCGCAATTATGGGCTGCCTTGCATTCAAAACTAAAGCCTGGTGGTCAGATCGTTGCTGTTATCATGGGGAGGTTTTGTCTGTGGGAAACGCTGTATTTCTTGTTGAAAAGGAAGCCCAAAGCAGCGTTTCGGCGGTGTCGGGGTGGCCCTGTGGATGCGCAATTGGATGAAAACACGACGGTTGAAACCTGGTATTACAGCCCAAATCATTTAAGTATTTCAAGCCTGGTGCAAACGCAAGTGTCCCCCATCGGCTTTTGGCTGCCCCCGTCTTACTTGGATCCTTTTTTTGTTAATCGTCCGAGGGCTTTGAGGTTTTTGAATTTCATGGAAAGGTATTGTTGTCCTAGATGGATGGCTGGGGCATCAGATCATTTTATCCTTTTGGGCAACACATGATTTTTTTCAACACATAGACACATAGGAACATAGAAAACATAGTTACACGCCCACCACGACATTAAAAATATTCTCACACCACGCCACAACGACCACAACGAAAAAGGCTTCGCTCATATCTCTTTCAACGGTCTTTGACCAACTCAATAAAACACCACCCGGCCAGAACCAAGACCCTCTACCTGGAAATAATAAACCCCAGAAGCCAATTCGCCGCGCTCCAATTCCATAATTTGTTCTGTAACAAGCATTCGTCGCACCAACCGCCCATTCAGGTCAAATAGCCACAACTGCGCCCCTGTATTCTGCCACGTATCCGGCAGTTTCACCCTGGCCACATCCCTGGCTGGCTGTGGAAAAACAGCCGCAGAAAGGTCTGTTCCAAGCTCCGCTTGTAGCTTGCTCACTTGTTCCGTTGAAGCATACATTCGGCTAGTAAACTTATTATTGGTCGCCTGTAAATTCCGAAAACCGATTTGCGCCATGCCCTTGCCCTGCAACAGCGGATCGGTGAAAAAATCCATGATAAACAACTGCGAACCATTTGCAGGAACCTGAATGGTCGTATACTCCACACTGGGCGCATAACAGATATCGATGCACATAGCAGTCGTCCATCCCGCAGGCACATTTTCAATCAAACGCTTGACTTCGATGTTGACCGGGTAAGCTGTCGGGTTTTTCAACTCCGCTTCCACATACAATGCTTCTCCCGGCAACCCGTAACTGATGGTGTCATGGAGCAAGCTGAACGTAAATGTCCCCGTTTGGCCACTCGTATTGCCACAATCTTCATTGGGATCAAAATAGTGCTCAATGTCGCACATCATGTCGTCGGGCGCACGATTGAACCAACCGTGCTTGGCAACAACGATCCCATCTGGATCAATGAGATAGGCATTGTTGGGTGCAGGACCAAAAACAGACCACCAAGAATTGCATGGGCCATCCACATAAATTGGCGCGTTGATGCTCATTGCCTGAACCATATCTTTCACAACATCTACCCGTTCGCCATAGGTAGTCGGCTGGCGGTACAAAATGCCCGCGTTGGTATTGGGAGAGCCCGTGTTGACAGTGCCGAAATATGGACTGATGTCAATATCTGGATGAGCTTCCACAGTGTAGATCACACAAATGGTCACTTGGTCATTGTAAGCCGCGACGATTTGGTTGAGTGCTGGTACTTTGCCCCTGAAAACCGGGCAGGTATAGCTGCCGTTGACCAGCAAAACGGGCTTGCCCAAGGCAAGCTTTTCGGCTAGGTGAAAAGCCGTGCCATCAGGGCTGAATAACTGAAAATCCGGGATGGTGTCACCTGTGTGCAAGCCTGAATTATCGAAAGAACCCAGGTACAATGGTATTGAGCAAATGGGCGTACTGTCGTCCGGCAGGCTGTCGACCCCGATAAAAGGTTTGAGTAATGATTGAGCGGTGACAGCATGAAAGCCCAGGGAAAAAAGCAGTAAAAGTGTACAAATTGATCTCATTCTTTGTTCGTTTGTTACATAGACCGGGTTTAAGGCAAGGAGTTTAAATAGTTGCCCTAGTTTTGGCCCACACAAAATGATGAAGGTACTATTCACCCACGGTTATTTCCTGCACGAAGATCCGAAAGAGCAGGCAATCATGAAGCCCTACCCTCCCCTGGGGCTACTGTACCTATCTGCCTGGCTCGACAAACACAACGTCGAAAACGAGGTTTTTGACACCACTTTTTCCACAAAAGAACTGCTGAAGGAGTATCTTCTAAGAACACAGCCACCCATCGTTGCCCTTTACACCAATTTGATGACCAAACTCAATGTCATCGAAATTGTGCGTTTTATCCGCAACCATGACGCGCTACAAAACACCCTCATCGTATTGGGCGGCCCCGATGTTACCCACAATATCCCCGAGTACCTTGCCACCGGTGCCGACCTGATGGTAATTGGTGAAGGCGAACAAACAATGCTATCGATTGCGGAGCTTTCGAGTGCGGAGCTTTCGAGTGCGGATTTCGGAATGCGGAGTGCGGAATATCCCGTTGAGCATCCGAACGGTGGAATGAGTGGCCCAATCCGCAATCCGAAATCCGAAATCCGCACTCAAAAAATCCGCACTCAAAAAATCCGCACTCAAAAAATCCGCACTCGAAAATTCCGAAATCCGCATTCCACATTCCACACTGTGAACGGTTTGGCTTATTTGTTGGAAGATGGTTTGGTGCATAAAACGCAGGTTCGGGAAAAAATACGCGACATTGATGCCCTGCCTTTCCCGAATCGCCATAAAATTGATTTGGAAAAATACCTTACTGTCTGGAAAACAGCGCATGGCCACAATGCTGTGAGCATCAGCACCCAGCGCGGTTGTCCTTATACCTGCAAATGGTGCAGCACTGCGGTGTACGGGCAAAGTTACCGTCGCCGAAGCGCGGAAAATGTAGTGGATGAGATCGTTTTTCTGCAAAAAAACTACGATTTCGACCTCATCTGGTTTGTGGATGATGTGTTCACGGTGAGCAATAAATGGCTGGGTGAATTTCACGATGAACTAAAAAAACGGCAGGTGACCGTACAACTCGAGTGCATCACCCGCGCCGACCGCCTCAATGATGAGGTGCTAAAAATGCTGCGTGCCTGCGGTTGCTTTCGCGTGTGGATTGGCGCAGAAAGCGGCTCCCAGCGCATCATCGATGCCATGGATCGCCGCGTGGATGTGGATCAGGTGCGCGCGATGATCAAATCGGCCAGGAAAATAGGCATTCAGGCTGGCACCTTCATCATGCTGGGCTACCCCGGTGAAACGGAAGCTGATATCCGCGAAACCGTGGAGCATTTGAAAGATTCCAATCCCGACCTGTTTACCATCACGGTGGCCTATCCCATCAAAGGAACAGGGCTTTACGAGGAAGTGGAATCCACCGCTTCTTCCGACATGCCATGGGCGGAAAGCACTGATCGGGATATTGATTTCCAACGGACTTATCCACGGCGCTATTACGATTTTGCGGTGCGCTGGACGGTGAATTCAGTGCATTGGCATAAAGCGAAATTGGCGGACAAGCAGTTCACTATCAATGGATTGAAGTTATTGGCAAAAGTTGCTGTCGCGAAGGCTGGGATGGTTTGGTATCGCAAGTAATGTGATTGGTGACTAGTATATTGGTGATTGGTGATTGGTGATTGGTGTGCGTTGTTCTTAGCATTATTGGTAGTTTGGCGTAAGGAATTAATTTTCAATTTGATAGTTCGTGAAAACCAAACTAAGCCCGAGCGAATGTGAACAACCAACAACTAAAAATTAGGCTCCCGTGTAACCTTATAAATCGCATCCAACAGCCCATTTTCCGGCAAATCACTGCCCAATTGCCAAAACATAATGCCGCCCAGACCTTTGGCTTTGGCGAACCTTGTTTTTGCTT
>JBBRWA010000121.1:0-15834 GCA_038246345.1 Chitinophagales bacterium | reverse complement strand
GCTGTAAGCATCCGTCCACGTATGGTGCCTGAAGGTGCCAAAACAGAAACATCCTGTCATGCTTTTTCCCTTTTAACGTGGACGGATGCTTACAGCAGGACAACTCAGGGTAAGGGAAGCGAGCGATGGTAAGCGGCTGGATTGTTATCAAATTGCCCTCATTCTCAAATTATCACATTATTTAGCGGGCATTTCAAATATCTTGTTGTCCACCGTTGGGTTAAAAGTCAGGGTGCTCATGGTGATGGTAGAATTGCCCATCGCGCCGCCGGCTTGCTGCAAGGAGAAAGGCATGGTGATGCCATCTTGGGTTTTGAAGTTGGAGAAAAACGTGGCGCTTTCTATTGCTTTACCATCTACTTCTTCTACGTCGACACGTTTGATTTCGTAGTAGGTTTCAGGGTCAAAGAAGGAGTATTCCGTCTTTTTGCCTTTGTTAACCTTGATTTTGATGGCTTCAACACCTTCTACGTCTTCGGTACCAACGTATTCAAGGGTGTAACCGTTTGCTTTGTAGCCCACCAAGGTGCCGTCAATATCGGTCATGTCTTTCATGGACTCAACTGCGTCTGGCGTCAGCGGCTCAGGGTCGTTTTGGCCAGCGAATGGGTTGGTCGACCAACCTTTGTCGCCGTCAATGACAACAACCTGGCTCATGCCCATTACAGACACGTCCATACGGGCGGCTTTGTCGCGGCTAGCGGTCATTTTCCAGCCGATGCTCATGCCAGCGGCGGCATCAGAAGCGATGGTCGCTTCCATGGAAATGGTATTGACAGTAGCCCATTTCTCGGCGCCCGTGGCTGAAAGGTGCTTTGCGACGATTTCTTCGGCGTTTTGTGCTTGTACAAATGCCGCAGAGATAAGGAATGCTACAAAAAAGAGTGCTTTTTTCATGTTCGTGAATTTGATTTGGAATGTTTTATTGCCAAAAGCGACACCGCTTTCATGGCACAAAGGAACGCTATGGCTGGACATTATTGCAGAAAATTCGATTAGAATATACTAATCAAGGACAAATAAAGCATATTTAACCGCATAGGTAAAGTCCAATTGCCGAGCAGCTTTTGCATCTTTGCGGGTCTCAAGCCCAAAACTAATTACCGCATGCCCCATGAAACTGCAGGATGGGCAGTCCAACAAGATTACCATTACCAGGGTGAGATGCGCGATTTCAAAGGCACAACTTACCCGCTGGACATCACTTTTAACAAATACGGCTTCAGGAAATGGGGCGATCCAAATTCCAGCAAGAACAGTTTTTACGCGATTTGTGCGGTTCTGTAGCTTATTTCTTCGATTTATGAAGATTGAACTAGTTTCCAGCTTGGTGTTTTTTGTTGAAAACGAAAGGGCTGGTTGCCGAATTAATTTGTCGGCTTTTCGGTTGATTGAAAACTAGACCTGAACGCACGCCAACTTCTTCAATCCTACATCGGCAATCGGCAATCAAATAAAATTCTGTATGATGAAATACCTCCTGAGTTCTACAGTCCTTATCCTCCTCGCACTCGTTTTTACCCAACAAAAAACAAATGAAAACCCTGATCAGAAACAAGCGCCACAGCAACCTGTGCCGCAAAAAGGCAACAAAATAAATGGCCTGACATTCGTCGCCCCGCCCGAGCCATTTCCCGAAAACCCGATGCCTTCCATCAACAACCTTGGTGCCAATTGGATCGCCGTCATTCCTTATGCTTTTACCCGCGCGGGCGTGCCGGATGTGCGTTTTAAAGAAAATGAAGGGCATTGGTGGGGCGAACGGCCCGTTGGCGTGCGCGAAAGCATCCGACTGGCGCATGAGGCAGGCATTAAAGTGATGGTTAAGCCGCAGGTTTGGATCCCAGGGGGCTGGACGGGCAGCCTGGACTTTCCCAGCGACAGCGCCTGGACGTTGTGGGAAGCTGGCTACGAGCGCTACATCCTGCGCTTTGCCGGATTGGCCGATTCTACAGGAGCTGATATGTTTTGTTTGGGAACGGAATTTGGTAAGGCCATTGAGCGTCGGCCAGAATTTTGGAAAGCGTTGATCCACAAAATAAAAGGCGTGTACCATGGCAAATTAACCTATTCCTCCAATTGGGACGATTGGGAAAAGGTACCGTTTTGGGAAGAATTGGACTATATCGGGCTCAGTGGTTATTTTCCGTTGGTGAAAAGCGACTCGCCCAGTGTTGAGGAGCTAAAAGAAGCCTGGAAACCAATATGCAAGCGCTTAAAAGCTTGTAGCCAGACCCATGAAAAGCCCATATTATTCACGGAATGGGGCTATCTCAGCGTTGATGGCTGCGGCTGGCGCAACTGGGAACTGGAACAAGACATCAAAAGCCGAAACATCAACCAGCAAGCGCAAGCGAATTGTATGGAAGCCATGCTCGCTACATTTCAACAAGAGGACTGCTGGGCCGGCAGTTTCCTTTGGAAATGGTTTCCGAACATGCGCGGGCATGAGGGATATCCGGAGCGGGATTATACGCCGCAAGGGAAATTGGCGGAGGAGGTGCTCCGGAGCTGGTATAAGTGAGTTTCTCGCTGTAAAAACCTCGCAGGTTAAATCTTTATGGCGGACGGCAAGGTCTAAAACCTCCAAGCGTATGTACATAAGTCAAAACCCAGCTAAGGTCAATTGGCAAAGCAGTTGTTCCAATTTTTTCTATGCTGAATACCAAGCAGTTGTGTTCATTCCGAGCGAAGATGTGTACATAAGCTAGGCCCTAACATGAATCATTCAGGATTTGCTTGTGTTTTTAGCTTAATAGGGCCATAAAGGGCTGTATTTGTCCTTGCTTATTCGTCAGACCACGAAAAGTGGTCGGACGAGGGCCATTTGGTCTGACGATTTTTCATCGTCCGACCAATAAGTATAAACAAATGGCCTAATTTACCTCGGTTTCCCTTCCAAGAAAAATAAGGGATGACTCCTGTTAAGACCTACGAGGTCGTGTAACAGCCTCATCATTGGTAATGAGGTAATAACGGTCGGCGCGCCAGCTGTTATCTACGGTGGCTGGCAACAGAATTTCACGGTACTCCCCTTTTTCCGGGAGCCGCTACCTCCTTTCCCCCCATTTCCGTGATTTTTCCAAACTCACCTATTGCATGGTTGTCTCGCTTTCCTATTGCCCGTACCTTTGTGTCATGCTTGTAGGGAATACATTCTACAAGCAATTCATTTCACAAACGACAAACCACTTTTAGTATGAAAGCTCAATCATTACTTCCGATCAGTGCGCTGTTTTCAGCTATCCTGCTATTCCAAAGTTGTGCCATCAACAGCACCCTCATCGATACCCAACAAGTCACGGTGACCCACGAACACCGGGTTGAGCTGCCGGCAGCGATGTATACGCCAGGAGCCAGCAACCTTCCCATGTTCGAGAAAAAAGGCGATGTTTCTCTTGCTGTCAGCATGACTAACAGCGGTAAAAACACCAACAACGACTCCAATCCGGAAGGCGATCCGACCAAAGTCAGCGGCAAAACCACCCACCAAAACATCTCCAAAACCAGAACCTTTACCGTGAACGCCGGTTACGCCTTAACGAATAAAATAGGTCTGACAGCAAGTTTTACCACCGGAAAGGACCAGGAAGTATACCGCCCTTACATTGAAAGCTGGAACCTGACCGAAAATACCTACAAAACTGATTACTGGTTTTTCATTCCGATCCCTTGGGAGCAATGGACAGGAATAGGGTGGAGTACCACGGATAAGATCCAGACGATTAATGACTACCAGAAAGTGAGCAAACCTATCGTTAGAAGTTATAAGTATTACGACGGCGAGCTTGCAATTGGCAAATACAAAAAGCATAACAATTTGAAAACAGGTATGTACGGCGGACTTGGATTTGCCAAAAACGAATTTAAAGGCCACTTGACGCGCAACTATCACCGCGATATCTATAGCCAACACGATGCTTCCTTTTTCAAGCTGTTTGTGTTGCCTTCAGCTGCCTACAGCCAAGGATGGATAGAGCTCGGCGCGGCCGTCAAAGGTTCCTTCCTTCGCTATAATTTGAAAAGCATGGAAAACAATGACCGCCAATATAGCGCGGAAGGCAAAAACATTTTCTTCGTAGAACCCACGGTTTTCCTGCGCATCGGCCCAAAAGCATTCCGGGTGCAGGTAGAACAAAAATGGCTGAAAGGCTTGGGTAAGTCGCCATTCTCAACAAACAATTCATTTACCTCTGTTGGCATCATCAGTATGTTAAGCATGCGATAGTAAAAATTAACCGCTAATTTTGGGTGGCATTTACCGGAGAAAAGGCAAATGCCACCCGCTCTTCAAAACAATAAAAATCGACAAATATGAAAACTCTTTCCACTTCCATCCTCGCATTATTATTGTGCGCAACTATTTCTGTGTCGGCTCAAATCGGCTCCCCATTTATCAATGACGTATGCAACGACATGCTTTTTTCCCAGGACGGAACCTTCATCACTTGCGGCTCAAAAGGCCCTAATGGCTCCGTATACAAAACCGACTGTTCAGGCGCTATTGTCGCACAAATTGAAAAAGGTTACCTAACGGGCTGGACGAGCTTCTGGGCTGCCGTAGAATTGGCCGATGGCAGCATTGTGGCGGTAGGATCGGCGTTTATTGGCAGTGCCACCGATACCGTTGAAGAAGTATTGGTTTTAAAAACCGACGCCAATCTGGTCGAAATTGCTTCCGCTCATTTCAAAATCTTGAATAAAGCGGCCGTTGCAAAATCGCTTACCCTGAGCAAAACGGGCCACCTGTTGCTCATCGGAGAAGTCACCGGGCTTTCCATCGACTTCACAGATGTATTCTTCCAACGGGTTAGCCCCGTTACGCTTCAGCCTACATCCGCGCCGGTAATTTTTAACAATGGCGTCGATCTGGCGGCGAAAATCACGCCTTTGGCCGATGAATATTTCCTGATATCTGGAAGCAGTTTTTTGGGCAACATCTTTAATCCCATTGCGCCCATCACCAACAGATTGATGGCCATAAAAGTGGACGACAACGGCAGTACGCTGTGGAGCTACAAATACGAGAAAATATTCCCCGCTACCTTTGGCGTGGCAACAAGCGGCGGCGCTGCCCAAAATCCAATTTCGGGCAATATCTTGCTCTGCGGCAATACAGAAGGTGACAGCACGGGCCTGGACCCGATTTTTATCTTAATCGACAATAATGGCATGGCGCTGGATACCGTTGTGGGCGCGGCGCCTCAAAAACAAACCCTATTTAACATCATTTCACACAGCCTGCTGCCCAACTTTTATACTTCGGTCGGCAATAGTTTAAATCCCGCTGCTGGCACACCAAACCTTTTTGCCTTTCAGGCTTATGAACTGAACAACGCTGTTGTTCAAACAAACCTCGTTAACGACCTCAGCATTTTGGCATCTGTTCCTGATGTGGTCGAATACCAACCCAATCGTTTCACTTTTGCTATTTCGGTTCCCGACAACCCCATATTGCTGGGTTCAAAAGATTATTTTCTCGTCGTTCCTGAGTTGGGCGTAGATGCGCTCTATGAAAACTGTGTGCTGTATGCGATTGACCCTGAAAATGGGCCGGAGCTCACACCTGGCTTGCAATATGAATGGCACCTCAATGGAACTGCTGTTCCCAACAGCAACAGCGAACAGTTTTTACCAGATGGCTCTGGAGACTATTATGTCGTGGTGACCGATGCTGCAGGCTGCTTTGCGGCTTCCAATGTTGTTTCTGTAAGTTATTTGAGCGCAGCGTTTAGCTATACGGGCAACAACCTGTCATATTCATTTACCAATACTTCCAACGAAGCCGATACTTATCTCTGGAATTTTGGCGACGGCGGAAGCAGCCTGCAGGTGAATCCCAGCCATACCTACAGCATCCCTGGCGTGTACACCGTGACCTTAACCGCGACCAACGATTGCGGTTCCGAAACCTTCACACAAGTTATATCGACCACAAGCGCAGCAGCAGAACCCTCCTGGTTGACGAGTTTTCAATTGTCGCCAAATCCCAGCAGAGGCTTGGTCAATATTGATATGAGTGGCTATCCACAAGAATCCCTAATGATGGCACTTTTTAGTCCCGGCGGACAAAAAGTATTCAGCGAATCCTTTGATTTTCAAAGTGGTGTGTTGAAAGAGCACCTCAACTTCAGTGCAATGCCCGCGGGGATGTACATACTGCAAGTACAAGCCCAAAACGAAGTAAAGTATGTCAGGGTATTGATTGCGCACTAAAAGACCTTTGCTCTAAAACCTCGTAGGTCTAAAACCTCAGAACCCTCTTAAAAAACCTCAGTTTTTTAGGAGGGTTCTGAGGTTTTAGACCTACGAGGTTTGGATACGAAATACATGTCCACCATGCCCTTATTGTGTACCTCTATTTTGCCCCGGTATGCTGTTTCGAAATGGTGTTTGATAGCCTCTGCGGTGGCACTGGAAACGTTGATTTTTCCCGATTCGCCATGCGCCTCCAGCCGTGCGGCCAGGTTGACCGCATCGCCCCAAATATCATAAGCAAATTTATTTTTACCCACAACGCCCGCTACAACAGGGCCTGTATGTATGCCCACACGCATGGTATTCAACAGGGCCTTTGGATTGTACTGCTGGCGTGTCGATAACCATTGTACCATTTCCAAGGCTGCTTCCACGGCATCGGTGGCATGGGTATCGTTGGGAACAGGTAGCCCTCCCGCGCACATGTACGCATCCCCGATGGTCTTGATTTTTTCCAAGCCGTGGCGGTCGCAAATTTCATCGAAAGCAAGAAAGCAAGCGTTAAGCTCATCAATCAGTTGGTCGGGCGTAAGCTGGCTGGAGAGTCTTGTAAAGTTGATAAAATCGGTAAACAAAACCGTTGCTAAATCATAGTGCCGGGGCGTTGCTTTGCCGCTGGCTTTGAGCTCCTGTGCGATTTCTTCCGGCAAAATATTGAGCAGCAGCAGGTCACTTTTCCGGCGTTCTTCCTCAATAAGTTGGTTTTGAGTCTGAATTTTGAGGTTTTGGGCTTTCAAGCGGCGGCTTGCCCGGCGGGCAAGCCATAAAAACATGCCCAACATGGCGAGAATAAGCGTCAGGAGTCCGCCCAGCCAGGTGACAAATGAACGGAAGTTTTCCTCCCGCTGCTGCTGGAATTCTTGATCCTGCTGCACGCGAAACAACTCTTGGGCCCTGCGGGTGCTATCGGCGTTGTTTTGGGCGCGTTCAATCGCTTCTGTTTGTTTGAGCTCGGTGATGAGGCGTCCCTGTTTCTCTGTATCGAGGTTTTGGGCTGCCAACCGAAGCTCCTGGCGGGTGCGCAAAGCTTCCAAGGCTTGTTCCCGTAGTTTTGCCTGGTCGGCATCTTTTTCAGCTTCGAGCAAACGCAGTTCATCCTCTTTCCGGCGAGATTCCAATTCCAGGTTTTTGTTCATCAACTCCAGCCGCTCCCGCTCGAATTGCACTTGTGAAAGCTCCAAATCTTTAAAATTCTGGCGGGCAATGAGGAATTTTATCTGTCCTTCGGCTTCCGAGAGCAGGGCGCGTTGCTGGTTGAGGCGTTCCACTTTGGCATTTTCCTCCTTCTGCACGGAGTTAAGGACGTTCAAATAAGCCTTGTAGTTTTCAAAAGCCTTTTCAAAATCGTAGAGGTCGTGGTAGAGGTCGGCAGCGGTTTTGTAGGCTTCGGCGAGGATGCGCGGCTGATTGCTTTCGAGCGCAAATTTTATGGCCGAATCGTTGTGCGACAGCGCGTTGTACAGGTCGTTATTGCTAAAATAAACGCCCGCCAACAAGTGCTCGAGGTTGGCCAACGCGGCAATATCCTTTCGGTTGGCCAGCAGGGTGCGGGCTTTGAGCAGGTATAAGATGCCTTCCTTGGTATTGCCGGTGTTGTGCAATGCAATGCCGATATTGGCCCACAATACTTCCGGGTAATCGCAGGGAATGTACTTGCATTGCAACTCGCTTTTTCGGAAATACTCCAGGGCTTTATTGTAATCCTGCAATGCGGCGTACTGCCTGCCGAGGTTGTTGTACAGCAGCGATTGCTCTTGCGTGGTGCCCGATTTTTCAATGATGTCCTGAATGGGCAGGTAGTAGTAGAGACTTTTCCCGGCATCGCCATTTTCGTCATAAGCGCGGGCCAGCTTTTGGTAAATTTTCACCAATCGCGGGTAATTCCCCTCCGCTTTATATTTGATTATCAGACTTTTGTAAAATATTTCAGCGCTATCAAAGCGCATGTCGTACAGGCTGGCATCGGCTGCTTTTTCCTTGGTAATATAATCCTGTGGTTTCAAGCGCAACACTTCATCATAGTAGCGGCGGGCGGTGCTGTACAGTTTTTCCCGGAAAAAAATATCGCCCAGCGCGGATCGGATGTTCAGCAAGGCGGCCCGGTTTCCCGAAGCCTCTACTTTTGCTTCTGCTTCCAAATAGTGTTGCAGTGCTTCCGAGGTTTTGCCCGAACGGGCGTAAATTTCACCCAACATGATGGAGGCCCGAACAATACCGCCGTCGTAGCGCAGACTGCGGGCCAAGGAGAGGCTTTGTGTGGCCAGCGCTTCCTTTTCTGTATCCCCGTCAGCTTGCCTGGCACGCTCCAAAGTATTGTCTACTTCTTCGGTGTTTCGCTCAATGTCATCAGCATGCTGGCTTAGCAGCGGACTGAAAGCAAAGAGCAAAAGGACAGGGAGGAAAAGGTATTTTTTCAAGGTATATTGGCTGTCTTAAAGCCAAAGAACGGGAGAATTTTGGAACTATTTACCACAAACGGTGGACGGTGGACGGTGGACGGTGTGGACGGTTTGGACATCATCTACATATTTGCTTAGGATTGAGTTTCAGCACGTGAACCCAGAAGCAATTCAATTAATATTGGCTTAGGTGCTGAAAAACAAGGCAAAGCGAAAGTACAAATGATGTGCAAACCGTCCACCATCAACCCTCCACCGTCTAAAGCATCACCCAAAAAACCCATCGTAAGGGTTCTCGTTTTTTTTGGCTTTTGGCTTTTCCTGTTTTCCAGGAGCTTCTAATATCTCAGGCTCCGGAGCTTTTCCCAGGGGTGTGCTTTCGATTTCTTCAAAATCTACAAATTCATCCTTGGGTGGTTCTGCTTGACCATATTCCCGTTTCATTTTTTCCAGTTTTCGGTAGCCCAGTGCTTTCAGGAAAAGCCAGAGCGTGAAAAAAGGGAAAGCAAGCACCGCAAATGCTGCCATAACGAGGCCACCGATTGGGTTGGTCTGCATGGATTTGAGCCAGCTTTTCAACGTGTCGGGAATTACCCGCCAATTAACGATGAGGGTAAGTACCACCAAGGCAGGCGCCGCCCAATACAGCACGTAATACAATCCTGTTAAGGCATAATAAGCGCCAAAAAGAAGCAGGGCAAAAGCCAGAAAGCAACCAAGGCTACCGCCGGGAACACGCCCCATAGATCCGCCTTGTGAAGAATATTTGTACATCATAGGTTCAAAGTTCGGTCTCTCCGAGGGCAAGTAGGGTGGAAAATTCGGCAGAAGTGACCGGCATTACCGACAAACGTCCGTTTCGCACGAGCAAAAGCTCCTGTAAATCGGGGTTTGCCTTGATTTCTGAGAGCGGTACCGCCCGAACGAAGGGCTTTAGCGGTTCCAATTCTACTGCCGACCAATCGCCCTTTTCCGCAGTAGGGTCGGGAAAATGTTCTTTGGACACCCGCGCAATACCCACCACCGATAAGCCGATATTGGAGTGGTAGTACAGGCAAATATCGCCCTGCTGCATGGCACGCAGGTTGTTGCGGGCCTGGTAATTGCGCACGCCATCCCAACGGGTGCTGCCATCTGCGACCAGTTGATCGTAGCTATAAACGTCGGGTTCTGATTTTACGAGCCAATAGTTCACGGTGATTTTTTCATTATTTTTGTTTCGCGTTTACAAAGGTACCGTTCCGATGGAACGGGTGCAATATGATTTGGTGTTGCGACGAAGCAAAGTACAAAGTTGTCAACTTTTTAAAAGTTGACAACTTTTCGCCCTGCCCAAACCAATGAGTATTTGGAGTCAAAATATCGATTTGCCGCTAAGCTTACTTATGAGACAGCCAATTTTGTTGGCACCTTATGACAACAGGGAAATAATGGACAAGTTTTCTGATGGCCCTTAAATTCCGAATACCCTTACAATGCAGCAGTGGCAAAATGGTTCAATGCTAACCGATACCCATCCAAACCCAAGCCTACAATTGACCCTACACACTTTGCCGCAATAAACGACTGCTGCCTAAATGCCTCCCGCGCATCAATATTGCTGATATGCACTTCAATCACAGGCGTTTTGATGGCAGCTACCGCATCGGCCAGCGCTATGGACGTGTGGGTATAAGCCCCGGCATTCAGCACAATGCCGTCCAGGGAAAAACCGACCTCGTGCAGTTTGTCGATCAAAGCACCTTCGTGGTTGCTTTGGAAATACGTCAGCGTTAGTTCCGGAAACATTGTCTGCAATGTTGCGAAGTAATCTTCAAACGTCTGATGACCATAAATTTCAGGCTCCCGCTTACCCAAAAGGTTAAGGTTTGGGCCATTGATGATTAGGATTTTCATGGGGACAAAATTATGCTTTTTCTACGGATTTCGGTGGACGGTGGACGGTGGACGGTGGACGGGGCACAACATTCGTTTTTTTTCATAAATTGGGTGTTTCAGCACTTCAAGCCTTAATATTCCGAGTTTAAGTGCTAGAAAATGATGCCATAGTATCCAGACTGCTCTGCCCCGTCAACCTTCTACCGTCAACCTTCTACCGATGCCATTGTACTTTTGGCAAGGTATTGATCGTTTTGATACTTTCAAAACCTAAAGTCAACAGAGCCTGTTTAGAGGAATATACAATGTGTTTAGCGTTCAATTTTCTGAACCAAATACCACATTTCTCGCAGGCATTTACTTTTAAGTGCTTAAAAGCAATACCTTTAGTATCCAAACCGTCCACACCGTCCACACCGTCCACACCGTCCACCGTCCACCATCTACCGTCAATAGCATTTCTCGCAAGTCCGAACTTTAAGTGCTGAAAAACTATGCCACTAGTATCTACAACGATGTGCCCGTCTACCGTCCACCGTCTACCGTCCACCGTCATCCTTCTTTTTGCCTTTTTCGCACTCTATTCCACTCTTCTGAGTGGACAAACAGCCACCATTTCTGAGCCGCTTACCATCCGCAACGATTATGGCTACGAGTTGATTGGCAGGATGCGCGATCGTATCCTGTTGTTTCGCGACAAATTTACCCAGTTTGAAGTGCAGGCTTACGACAACCAGATGCAGCTTTCCTGGAGCCGGGAGCTGGACGATCTCGACCGTCGGGGCATTCAAATAGTGGCGGTTATCCCTGGCCGAAATGATTTTACCGTGGTGCATAAATTGCGTCGGCGTGGGTTCAATTTTTTGCGCATGCACAAATATGACCCTGGTGCCAACCTGATCGACAGCATGACTGTCAAGGCCTATGGCGAACGCATCTTCACCCCGCCTTCACTGGACATCATCCAAAGTGACGATCGCAACTGCATTGTCGTGTACAATTTGGCAGAAAAGGAAAAAATAGAGCTCACTTGTTTCAGGCTGGATAAAATGCAGGTACTCTGGGACAAGGTAATCGGCCTGGATCCGTCGGATCGCTTTGAGCCAGAGCCGCACCAAATGGTCGTGAGCAATGCAGGCGATTTTTATTATATCACGGAAAAAAACAACCGCCGCTCCAAAAGTGAGAACCATTTCTTTCATGTCCTGCACATCAATGCTGCTGGCGATGATATCACCACAATCCCGTTAAAAGAATACCTGACCCTTGATTCCAAGTTCGCACTGGACAACCTGAACAAGCGCCTCACCGGTGTTGGTCTTTGGGGTGAAAAAAGCCGGAATCGGGCAAACGGGACGTTTTTTGTTAGCCAGAATTTGGACAACAAATCAATCCAGACCATTCATTACGAAGCTTTTGATGAAAAATTCTTGTCGGTGTTGCGACAACGCGATGTTGACGACAATGCCAAGGGCGTGACCGACAGCGAGCTCAAGCAATTGGTGCTGCGGCAAGACGGTGGCGCTTTGGTAATTGCTGAACGCAACCATGAAATACAACGGGGGTCTGCCGCCGGGCGCGGGTTTCTCCGGGATGGCATGCGTGTGATCGTTGATTATTACTACGACGACATGTATGCCATTGCCTTTTCGCCCGATGGCAAGCCGCAATGGAAAACGGCGCTGCACAAGAAGCAATATTCACAAGACGATGACGGCACCTTTTCCTCCTACTTTTTGGTGAAAAACGCCGAACACCTTCGTTTTTTATTCAATGATGAAATAAAATACGAAAATACCTGTAGCGAGTACGTGCTTTCTCCGGTGGGTGAGTTTGACAGAAATGGTATCCTGAACACCCAAAACCAAGGGCTTCGGATGCGGTTTCGAGATGCCTTGCAATTGAATGGATCGGAGTGCCTTGTCCCCTCGGAGTTTAGAAACAAGTTGAGATTGGTATTGCTGCGGTTTTGAGCTATTCCGTTTTCAACACCACACATTCTACCCGCCGGTTTGTCTGCCTTCCTGCTTCGGTAAGATTGCTGGCGATGGGTTTGCTTTCCCCGAAGCCTTTGTACCGCACGCGCGGTTCAGCGATCCCGTGTTCGACGAGGTATTGCTGAACAGCTTTGGCGCGGCGATCTGAAAGATCCAGGTTATATTCATCGCTTCCCACATCGTCTGTATGGCCACTGATACCAATTCGGATTTTCGCATTTGTTTGAAGAAAGCTGACCAAGGAGTCCAATTCAGGCCCTGCTTCCTTGCGCAGGTCAGATTTTCCCGTATCAAACAAGACAGCGGCACTGAAGGTAAATTTCCGTTCTACCAAAAGTACTTGTGCCAGGGTAGGCGGCACCGCAACGGGCTCCACAGAAACATCATCAATACAGAGGTAAGCCGCGCGTTTTATTTTGTCAATTCCGTAAGGGATTTTGCCATTTTTAAGCTCTACCTCCTGGTTTTGCGCTGCCGATAAATTGGTTGCCGCGAGCCGGTGTGGGAAAAAATTGCCCATGATGAAATACTCAAACGGTTCGTCGGGAACGAACTCCGCTGAAAGCTTGATCCAGGCCCCATTGGTTTCGATGGGCGCCGTAAAATTCACCTGAGGCGTTTGGTTTTCTAAAGGGTTTCTAGAATAAAAATAAAAACCCAGATTACCCGCCTTGGTAGGAATAATCGGTGTCGTAGCCGTATATACTTTTTTCAGGTGTTCCTGAACAATACTGCTTTCCTCCCGCACCCAACATTCTACCTGATAGCGCTCGCCGGGCTTCAGTGGCCTTTGTAGCCGGCCGCGAACGGTTTCATAATAGTCCTCCCGCTCTCCAATATCATTGGCAGGCAGGTAGTTGATGATGCCCAGACATTGTTCGCCCGTATGTGCTTGCGGGAGCCAGGGACAATTTTCTGCGGCTTTTAGCAAATCGGGGGTCATGTTCCGAGAGGTGGTCCAAAACCTTACTTTTTCATCGAAATACAGGGAATACTGCATGAATTCGCAGGCCACGACAATGGCGCGGGGCTTCAATTCTTCAAAAGAAGGATTGAAAACGAGGTTCTGTGCGTGGCACAAAACACTGGAAAACAGGAAAAGGGTAGCAATGAGGACGCGCATATAAAAAAGGGGGTTCATGGTTTCAGGTTTCATGGTTTCAGGTTAAGGGTTCTTCTGTTTAGTCTATGTTATTGCAAAGCCAAGGGTCAAAACCCTTAACCATGAAACTATGAAACCTTTAAACCCCTCTTTGGTATGGTGCAAAAACAGGCGGTTTTGTTGCATCAGGCCAGTTCAGGCTCTTAGTCTATGTTAGTAGCAATGCCAAGGGTCGAAACCCTTAACCGGAAACCTGAAACCTTGAAACCAGAAACCTATTTATTTTCCAGTCGCTCTTTCGCTTCCTTCGCCTCCTTGTACCCCGGCGACATCCCAAACGCCTGTTTGTAATCGGCCAGTGCTGCTGCGGGGTTTCCCTGCTTTTCAGCGGTTACGCCCCGCCAGTAGTATGCCATGACAAAAAGTGGGTCGGTTTTGGTGGCGATATCAAAACTGGAATATGCCTTTGACAAGGAGTCCATTTCAAGGTACATCATGCCCATATCAAAAAAGGCATTGGGGTAATCCGGGTTGCGGACAATGATGTCGCGGTAGATCGCGAATGCTTTTTCGAATTCGCCCTGTCTTTTGTAAAAAGCGCCTTTGAACTCTCTGGCCTCGAGGTCGGTCGAATCCAACCGCAAGGCATTGTCGAAGCATTGGACGGCTGTCGGGTTGTTGCGGGTGCTGTAAATGCGGCCGAGAAACATCCAGGCATCGCCATTATCGGAATCTATTTTGACCGATTTTTGCAGCGATGCGAGGGCGGAAGTGGTATCGCCTTTGTCGAGTGCTACGCGGCCTGCCATAAAGAAAGCTTCGGCGTTTTGTGGGTCGCGCTGTAGGATTTGGTCGAGGGTGGTCAAGGCATCGCCGTGTTTTTTTACGATCAATTGAAATTCGCTCAGCTTCAGAAGCGTCGGGATGCGGTCGGGGAAGCGTTGGGCAGCGAGCTTGAGTATTTCAATAGCGCGCCTGGAGTCATTGGGACGGCCATAATCGAGGAGCACGTCGGCCAATAAATGGTAGTAGGCTGGCTGCATGGAGTCCCGTTTCATTGCTGCATTCAAATCCAGCAATGCTTCATCGAATGCATCCAGGTTATAATAAGCCATTGCGCGGCGGTACAGCAAGGAGTCATTGCCCGGGGATTTTTCAATCAAGGCATTGAGGGCTGCAAGCTCGGGATCTTGTTGAAATGCAGGGTCATTGGGGGTTGGGGATGCATCTGTTTTCAAAAAGAAAAACCATGCAGCAAATGCTGCGACTAGTAATGCTACCGATATGAGGAGATTTTTGCGATTCATCGTGCTAAAAAGCAAGTGTTTAAGTTTCAGAATGGCGCGAAATTAGCCCCTTTTTACCGAAACCACTGCCGAATTAGCGAACAGGTCTTTTGGCCGCCCTAAGTACCAGCCCCCAATGAGTAAAAATAATGGCAGGCTTATTTCTACGCCTGCCATTGAACCAACATGAATGAATTCGGAATATTCTTCAATACCCGAAATTCCTTTCCTACCTTCATTTCTTTATTTGGCGCGATGCTGTTTTCAGACATCCACCATGATATATTCGTTGTCTTCCTGGGTTTTATAAACACCCGTATGAATTCTGTAATAATCTATGCCCAGGTGCCTTAGCAAATCTTCCGGGAGCTCAAAATCGAAAGGCATTACAAATTGCTCATCTGCAAAATAATATTGGATCGCAGCGGGGGGAAGGTTTTTTTTGGGGATCAGAATCCTCATTCGCCGGCTCGGTAGCAATATAAATGACGCTGCGATAGACTGGCAGAAATTTTTGTCCGATCGGCTCGAATATGTAAAACTAGGAAGCGCGCCAGTCATGTTTTTTATTTTGGACCTTCATGGATTAATACTGCCGCAAAAGTGGGGGCTCCCGTCAAACTGGAAGCGTCTGTTTTTCCCAAATGTGTGATTCTTTTTCCCAAATCTGGAAAAACGTCGGTTTTTTGTGGCTTCAAAAACATTTGACGTATAAAATCAGTGCTAAAAACAACCACTGTGAAACTCGCTCTTACCCTCAACGCCATGCTGTTGATCGGCATCTCCGGCCTTCAGGCGCAGGTGCGCATGGAGTCGCTGACTGTGGCTGATGGCTTGTCGCAGGGATATGTCACCGCCATTATTCAGGATAAGAAGGGTTTTTTATGGATAGGCACCTATGACGGCCTCAACCG
>JBBRWA010000120.1:0-15975 GCA_038246345.1 Chitinophagales bacterium | reverse complement strand
GTGCTGTAAGCATCTGTTCACGTAAAGTGCGCTGAACGTACCAATACAGCAACATCCTGTTTTACTTTTCCCCTTTAAACGTGGACGGATGCTTACAGCACGACAACTCAAGGTAAGCGAAGCGGGCGATAGCGACGGCGGCTGGATAGTTGCCAAAATGAAACACTTTTTTCTAACGCCGCATCAATCGCTTACAGATAAAAGGGTATGCCGCCGAAAAACATCGAATTTTTCGGAGAAAACCTACAGTATTTAAGAGCTTTCGCCGAAAAAGTGCATGAATTACGGCGAAGTGCAAAAAAAAACAATGCACTATTGTGTTCTGAAAAATTCACCATTGCAGGAAAAATGTCCCCATTTTTCCTGTATTCCCAACGGGAAAAGCATTCAAACTGCTGGTATGCCTTTTTTATAACGTCATTGAGGTGATTCATCTGGTACACTTCAAACCAGTAAATCGCCAATCATGCACCACATATTTCACTAAAAATGACATAACATGAAAAACGCCACCAAGTTCAGCTCCGCCCTTGCAGGTTGCCTTTTGTTTGCAGCCCTTTTGTTTACCAACGTTACCACTGCTCAAAGCGTCAGGGGCATCTCTACAGACAAAAGTGTTCACCCGCACCTAGCTAAGTTTCACTTCGATATCCTTATTTCAAATTGCTATTTTTCAGGAACCACCCTTACTGTACAAATTGCAAACCCAGAACTATACCACTTCTATTGGGAAATTGATGGCGGTGTAGGCGGTCGAGGCATTACCACCGCATCCTGCGTTTGCGGCAACATCGCAACAGTGCGTGTCATCCGCAATAGGGATGGAATGCAAGTAGTGCGCACCGTAAATTTGCCTAATTCATGCCCTGCTGTGAAATAGCCTTTAATGGTAATGAATCCCGATGTTTAATCAGCTTTACCACCAATTTCAAAAACAGATACGTATGAAAAACCTCCTTTTTTCTGCCGCCACCCTGATATTCCTGCTTTCTAATCTTATAACGTCCAATGCTCAAATCACCGCCACCTGGAAAGGAAATAAACCCGGCCAGGCAACAGAATGGAACTGTGCCGCCAACTGGGTTGAAGGCCGGGTACCCAATGAATTCAGTCAAGTAGTTATTCCTGCTGGCGCTGCCTTTTATCCCGTTATCAAAGACGGAGCAGAACCCGTGGATGCCCTTCTGATAGAAAGTGGCGCTACCCTGACGCTTCAGCAAGGCGGAAGGCTAACCATACTCAATGAAACCGGGTGCTTTGGCGGGGTTTCAGTACTGGGTACCATCAAAAACAACGGCATACTTGAAATAATAAACCAGCGGGACAGGATCTTTGCATTTGCGCATAAATAGCCTCATCCTAAGAATATGGTAGGAAGCACGTTGTGTTGCTCAAACTGCTACCTTTCCTATCTTTGCCCAATGAAAAATCAAGTATCCCTCCTCCTCGCCCTAACATTACTGTCCAATGTAGCCTTCGCCCAAGCACCCGTCCGCAAGCTTGAACTGGAAGAAAGCATCAAACTTGCCATCGCAAACAACGCCCAGGTGCGCAAACACAAACTGGAACGGCAGCTACTGGAGCGAAAAGCCAAAGAAGCACGGCAGTCGGTACTGCCCGAAATGAAGGCTGGTGTAAACCTTGACTGGTATCCCTTATTGCCCACCCAACTGCTGCCCGGCGAACTTTTCGGCCAGGCAGAAGGCACTTACGTAGCCGCCCAATTTGGCAGACCCTGGCAATTGGCAGGCTCCGTTGAACTGGACCAATCGCTCATCAACGAGTCGACGCGGCGCATGATCCCGGGTCTGAATGTAGCCCGCGGCATCAGCGATATGCTGCTGGAACGCTCTAACGAAGACGTGATTTACAATACCGCCAGTATTTTTTACCAAACCCTGCAAACGGAGCAATTGCTGCGCTCCGTAAAAGCAAACGTGGAAAAATTGGCTGCCCTGCAAGGCATGACGGAGTTGCAACTAGCCAACGGATACGCCATCCCGACCGACGTAAAGCGCATCCGGGTGGCCCGTACCAACCTCGAAACACAGCGCCAAAACTTGCTTTCCGCCATCAGCAGCCTGCGTCAAACCTTGCAATTCCTCTGCGGCCTGTCCTACGACGAACCATTGGAACTCGTGGCCGACATCAGCGCTCCAGCTGCCGACTCTACCCGTTGGCAGTCGCTCGTCCTCAACACGGAAAGCACCACCGAACACCGCCTGCTGATGTACCAGCTCAAAATGACCCGTATTCAGGGTCGTAGCGTCCGCGCCGAAGCCTTCCCCAGCCTAGACCTTTACGGCGCACTATCCGCCCAGGCTTTCCGTTCCGACATTAATTTTTTTGAACCCAACCGCCGATGGTACGGCATGGCTGCGGTGGGGCTGAAACTAAACATCCCCATGATCGATGGTCTCCGGGTGCGCAACAAGTACTTGATTCTCAAACTGGAAGAAGAAAAACTGGAAGAAGACCGCCGGCAGTTTACCGCTGGCAGATCACTTGATTTCCGCATGTCGTACGAGCAGTTCCTAAACGCTTTGCTGGCACTTCGCGCCCAAAAAGACAATGTCACCCTGGCGCAAGAGATCACCGATAAACTAATGCTTCAATACAAAGAAGGTGTGGCCCCACTGACCGATCTGCTCAATGCCCAAACAGCACTCTCTGAAGCCGAAACAAACTATTGGCAGCAGGTATTCGGTTATAAATTGGCGGTGCTGAAGCTGTTGAAGTCCGCGGGGCGATTGGAAGATTTACAACTTGCGGTGGACGGTGGACGGTAGACGGTGGACGGTAGACGGACGGTGGACGCTAGACGGTGGACGGTGGACGGTGTGGACACTCACCATTGGTTCGAGTGTTTGGCAATGAATTTCAGCACCCCTGAGTACCCCTATTTTGGTTAAAAGTGCTGAAAAACCCAATCCAAGGAAAAAAACGGATGCTGTTTACCCTGTAGTGATGCATATCACCACGTTGCCTAATGGAAATCGCCAAAAAACCACCAAAAAATACAGACTTTTGCATTCTTATCATCCGATCAAAAGATATCCACACCTTGAAGCACCTGACAATCGCCATACTGATTGGGTTATTGATGCCCGCCTGCAAAAAACAGCCTGAACAAACACAGCCCAGGATGGAGTCCATTTCCGAATCTGTGTATGCATCGGGGATCATCAAAAGCAAAAACCAATACCAGGTTTTTGCCACGGTGGGCGGCCTGATCCAAAAAATATTGGTCCAGGAAGGCGATGTGGTCAAAAAGGGCGATCCATTGTTTATTATTCAAAACGAAGCATCTGAACTCAATACCGAAAACGCACGCTTAGCCGCCGACTTTGCTGACGCCAATAGGCAGGGTGACCGACTGACAGAACTCAAAGGCAGCATCGAAACCGCAAAAAGCAAGATGCTCAATGATTCTATACTGCTTGTACGCCAACGGGGGCTATGGGCACAACAAATTGGCGCTAAAGTGGAACTGGAACAACGGGAATTGGCCTACACAAGCTCCAAAAGCAGTTATGAAGCCGCCATTTCCCGATACAAAGACCTGCAAAAACAGCTCGATTTCAGTGCGAAACAATCAAAAAAGCTGCTTTCCATCAGCAAATCTATTAACCAGGATTACGTGGTGCGCAGCCAAACCGACGGCCGGGTGTACAGCATTTCAAAAGAACCGGGCGAAATCGTAAACAGCCAAAGCCCGCTGGCCATTATTGGAGATGCCGATGCTTTCCTGATTGAGTTGCAGGTAGACGAATACGACATCAGCCGCATCAAAAAAGGGCTGCGGGTATTGCTCAGCCTCGACAGTTACAAAGGCCAGGCGTTTGAGGGCTTGATTGGGAAAATAGACCCCTTCATGAACGAACGCTCCCGAACATTCACCGTTGAAGCCGAATTCACAAAAAGACCTCCTGTTTTATACCCGAATTTGACCGCCGAAGCCAATATCGTCATCCTGTCCAAAGAAAGCGCCATGACCATTCCGCGGGCTTATTTGGTCGCTGATTCCGCGGTTTTGCTGTCTAATAAAGAGACTCGTAAAGTAGAAACGGGCTTGAAAGACTACCAAAAAGTAGAAATCCTCAGCGGCCTACAAGCCGGAGAAACCATCCTCAAACCCGGCAAATGAACTATAAACTCATCGCGGACATCGCAAAATCACTGCTCCTGGCACGCTGGCGGCAATCGCTGGTGGCCGCTATTGGCGTGACCTTCAGCATCACGATGTTCATTGCCCTGCTGGGTTTCATGAACGGATTGAACGACCTCCTGGATGGGCTGGTTCTAAACAGAACACCCCACGTCCGCATTTATAATGACATCAAATCCAATGAAAACCAGCCTGTAAACCTTGCTGCTGATTTTCAAGAAGGCCACAATTTCATTCGGTCCATCAAACCCAGCAATACAAGGCTGGCCATATACAACAGCGGCCCCATCATGGAGGCTCTGCGCGCCGATCCGAAGGTGCTGGGTTTAGCCCCAAAAATCGTCTCCCCAGTGTTGTTTAATGCCGGTACCATCGATATCACCGGCGTAGTCAACGGCATAGACGTCGTGGAAGAAAGCAAGCTGTTTTTCTTCCAGGATTACGTGACTACAGGCAATGCGCTCGACCTGAAATACATCAGCAACAGTATTGTTTTGGGAAAAGGTGTGGCAGAGAAACTGCTGGCCAATATCGGCGATGTGGTGCAAGTGACGACCTCAAAAGGCGACCGCCTGGCTTTAAAAGTGGTGGGATATTTCCAATCCGGCATTGCTGACTTTGATAAGGTGCAGAGCTATGCCTCCATTGCAACCACGCAAAAACTACTTGGGAAACCCAACGACTATATCACGGATATTCAGGTTAAATTAAAAAATATTCAACTGGCGCCCGCTACTGCCCAAATGTACCGCCAACTGTTTAAAGCCGATGCCGAGGACATTCAAACGGCCAATTCCCAATTTGAAACGGGCAGCTTTATTCGCACCCTCATCTCCTATGTAGTGGGTATCACCTTGCTCATTGTGGCCGGATTTGGCATTTACAACATCCTGAACATGATGATTTATGAAAAAATGGACACCATCGCCATTTTAAAGGCTACGGGTTTTTCGGGCAGTGATGTCCGCAAAGTTTTCATCATGATAGCCCTGACCATTGGGTTTTTAGGCGGCATGCTGGGGCTGATCGTTGGCTTGACACTTTCCCTTGTCATCGATCAAATCCCTTTCAAGACAGCAGCCTTGCCGACCGTCACCACTTATCCGGTAAATTACGACATCGTTTACTACATCATCGGCATCGTATTCGCCCTGGTGACGACCTACTTTGCTGGTTTTTTCCCGGCGCGCAAGGCAAGTAAAATTGATCCGGTCATCATAATCCGGGGAAAATAATATGGCAAAGATCGTACTGCAGTCCACAGGCATCAGCAAGCGCTTCAAAGATCCGATAACGGTAGAAGTGTTGAAAAATATCACATTTTCGGTCAACGAAGGCGAATTTGTAGCGGTGACGGGTAAATCTGGGTGCGGCAAATCTACCCTGCTGTATATCCTTTCCACGATGGATACCGATTACGACGGCGAATTGAAAATCGACGGCGAAGTCATGCGCGGCAAAACGGAACCACAACTCGCGCGCATTCGCAACCAAAAAATCGGCTTTGTATTCCAGTTCCACTACCTGTTGAATGAGTTTTCAGTGCTGAAAAACGTTATGTTGCCAGGGCTGAAGCTCCAAAAGGCGTCAGAAGCCGCCGTAGAACACCGGGCCATGGAGCTCCTCAAAATCTTGCAGATTGATGGATTGGCGCGCAAAAACGCCAATCAGATTTCCGGCGGCGAAAAACAGCGTGTGGCCATCGCCAGGGCATTGATCAACGACCCCATTATTATCATGGGCGATGAGCCTACAGGCAATCTGGACAAAAAAAACGGTGATATTGTATTTGGTATTTTTAAAGAACTCTGCCAGGAGTTTAAGCAAACACTGTTGATCGTGACACACGACCAGGAATTTGCCAACAATACCCATCGAATTATTGAAATGGAAGACGGCCGGATAATAAGCCTTTAAGTTTCAGGCAACCCGCCGCCCTTTTTCCGCGTCATTCCCGCACCCCTTTAATTACCTGCTTTCAAACCTACTCCTGCTTTTACTAAAATGACGAAGAAGAACAGCCTTCTTGCGGCTATAGCCTTGCTTTCAATTTGCGCACTATTTGCTTTTTCCTACCCGGAAAAACTGCGCGAAAACGTGCTAACCATCCTGTTTCCAGATGAAACACGCCCCATCGCAGTGGAGCATCCGCCCGCCAGAAATGCATTTGTCTCCAACAATAGCGCAACACTCGACACCTTTCCGCCCCTGTCGGATCGCTACGACGATTTTCTCAATTCGTCGAATCCCAACCCCATCGACTTGCGCGATCCGAAAGCCATCGACCAAAAAGTGGACTACGATCCTATCTCCAACATGTATATCCTGACAGAAAAAATTGGCGAAGAATTCTACCGAGCACCAACATACATGACTTTTGAGGAGTACCTAGCATGGCGCGATCGGAAACAACAGCAGGAGTATTTCGATCGCTTGCAAGGCGTCGTGCCGCCCGGCGGCAAAAAAAGTGGTGATTCCGGCGACCCAGTCGCCAAATTTGACATAAAAAACTCCCTGATCGACCGCCTATTCGGCGGCACCAATGTCGACATCAAACCTCAGGGCAACATCAACCTGACCTTTGGTTTTGATTACCAAAACATTCAAAACCCGATTTTGACCCGGCGGCAGCAGCGCAATGGCAACTTCGATTTTGACATGGACATCAACATGAACGCTGCGGGTAAAATCGGTGAAAAACTAAACCTCGACTTCAACTACAATACCCAGGCGACCTTTGACTTCGACAACCAGATGAAGTTAAAATATGATACCAAAAACTTTTCTGAAGACGAAATTCTCCAAAACATAGAAGCGGGCAACGTCTCACTGCCCCTGCGCAGCAACCTCATTAAAGGTGTTCAAAACCTTTTTGGTGTAAAAGCAGAAATGAAATTTGGCCACCTGCGCACCACCATCGTTGGCAGCCAGCAACGCTCCAAGCAGCAATCGATGAAGGTGCAAGGCGGCTCACAAGTGCAGGAATTCTCCAAGCCCATCGACGAATACGACGAAAACAGGCACTTCTTCCTCAGCCACTGGAACCGCAACCAGTTCGAGCCGGCCATGAAATGCCTGCCTGTGCCGCAGTCGCTGTTCAACATCACCCGTATGGAGGTGTGGATCACCAACGACAAGCAGGAAAGTGTGAATACCCGCGACATCGTGGCGCTGTCTGAATTGGCGGAGCCCGATTCCGTAGACGCGCAATGGCGCCTCGCCATGCCACCCGGCAAAGACATCAACAACAGAGGGCTTCCGGCCAACGAAAACAACCTGCTGTACCAAAAAATCCTGGAAGAGTTAGAGGCCGACCCTTCCATGCGTTACAGCGAAAGCGTGGTGAGCAAACTCACCGGCCCGGTGTTCAACCTCAAGCAAATACAACAATTTGAAAAAGTGAACGCCCGCCAATTGAACCCATCGGAGTTCAGCTACAACGAACAATTGGGCTTCATCAGCGTCAACCTCAACGTACAGCCCGACCAGGTGGTGGGAATTGCCGCAGAATACACCTACAACGGTATCCCCTATAAAATTGGTGAATTCTCCAGCGATGTCGCCCGGAAAAACTCCGTTGATACCTTGAAAACCAACGTGCTTTTCCTGAAAATGCTGAAAGGCACCACCGCCAACATCCAGTACCCAATTTGGGATCTGATGATGAAAAACGTGTATGCCGTGGGTACTGCCAACGTGGATCCACAGGAATTCCGATTCGACATTTTTTACGAAGATCCGGGTAAAGGACAAAAGCGTTTCCTTTCTGGTAGTGACATTCAAGGCGATTTGAAAGGCCGCCCTTTGTTGCAGGTATTTAACCTCGACAACATGAATCTGCAAGGGGACCCCGGGCCCGATGGTATTTTCGACTTTGTGCCGGGACTTACCATCAACCTGCGATCGGGGCGTATCATGTTCCCGGTACTGGAGCCTTTTGGTAGTTTTCTTACCAAAACCATTATAGCTGCTGGCGCGGATACCACTGTTGCTATAAAATACGCCTATCCCCAACTCTATGACCTTACACCCTTCCGGGCACGGGAGTTCCAGCAACTCAACCGTTTTACCCTGAGAGGTACCTATAAATCAAGTACCTCTTCGGAGATTTCGCTCGGAACTTTCAACCTTCCTAGAGGTTCGGTACGTGTGACCGCTGGCGGCCAACAATTGCGCGAGGGCTCCGATTATTCCGTAGATTACAACATCGGTAAGGTAAAAATCCTGAATGACGCCATCCTGCAATCGGGCCAAAATGTGAATGTGAGCTTTGAAGACAACACCTTCTTTGGCTTCCAGAGCCGCTCCATGATCGGTGCCCGCTTCGACTATGAAATCAGCAAAGACATTCAGGTGGGTGCAACCTTCCTCAACCTGTTTGAGCGCCCATTGACCCAAAAAGTAAACTTCGGCGACGACCCCATCAACAATAAAGTTTATGGTGCCGATTTCAGCTTGTCGAAAGACGCGCCCTGGCTGACAAAATTGGTGGACAAGCTTCCCCTTATTGAAACAAAAGCGCCTTCCTCCATTACGGCCCAGGCAGAGATTGCTGTGTTGCAGCCCGGCCACAACCGCGCCATCAACCAGGGCAATGATAAAGGCGGTGTGGTGTACCTCGACGACTTTGAGGGCAGTACGGCCAACTTGCCACTGACTACCCAATTCAACCAATGGGTAATCGCATCCACGCCGCAAGGCGACCTCACGCTATTCCCCGAATCGGACCCAACAAATCGAGAGCTTTCGGTGGGCGCCAACCGCGCCGGATTGTCCTGGTATGTATCGGATCCCAGTGCCCGTGACGGTATAGATGCCACTGATCCTTACACCCGCCTGATTCAATACCAGGATATTTTCCCCAATCGCCAGCTCACACCATTTGAACAATCGAGCCTGCGCCCGCTGGACGTGACTTTTTACCCGCGGGATCGCGGCCCGTACAATTTTGAGCTTCCCGATGGCTATCCTGGCTATACCAAAGGACTGACTACCAGTGGTGAACTCAATGAACCCAATACCCGATGGGCTGGATTCATGCGCGAATTGAACACCAACGACTTTGAAGCGGCCAACATCGAATTCGTGGAGTTCTGGATGCTCAATCCGTACATGGCCAAGGGCGATGGCTCGGCTGTATCCGACGACGGCACCATGTACATTGACCTGGGTTCGGTTTCGGAAGACGTGATGCGCGACTCCCGGCAATTTTTTGAAAATGGTTTGCCCACCAGCAACAACACGGGTGTTACCGACAATTCCGTCTGGGGCCGCGTGCCGATTGAGCCACCGGTAGTCAACGCGTTTGACAATCAGGAATCGAACCGTATCCTGCAAGATTTGGGTCTTGATGGCTTGAATAATGCCGATGAAAGAACATTTTTTGCCGATTGGTACAATGCGATAATGAGTTCCCCATTGTCACAAAATGCCAAGGATGCCATTACTGCTGACCCGTCGAACGACGACTTCGTGTATTTCCGCGACCAGCGCTTTGAAAGCAATCCTCCGGGCCTGCTCGCACGCTACCGTCATTTCAACAAACAAGAAGGCAACTCGCCCGTCAATCAAAGCAACAACCTCAACCCTTCCGCCACCAACTTCCCCGACCAGGAAGACCTCAACCGCGACCGTTCGCTGAACGAGACAGAGGCATACTTCCGGTACAAAATTCACATGGCGAAAACCATGCTCAATGGCCAGGAGGTGATCGACGAAAATGCCCCAGAACTCAGAGACCTTATTACCAGCACGGTAACGTTTATGAAAGACGGCAGGGAATATCACTGGTACCGTTTTAAAATTCCGCTCGATCAGGAGAAGATCCGCACTGCCATTGGCGGTATTCAGGATTTCCGTTCCATGCGTTTTGTGCGCATGTTCTGGAAAGGCTTTAACGAGAGCACTACTTTCCGTTTTGCGACCCTGGAACTGGGCCGCAACCAGTGGCGCCGTTTCACGCAATCCCTCCCCAATGTAGATCCAGGGGCCGGCTTCTGTGACGCTGCTTATACGCCTGAAGTCCCCTTTGATGTTAATGCCGTGAGCATTGAAGAAAACTCTGCCCGGGTGCCATTCAACTACACCATCCCTTTTGGTATCCAACGGGAGCAATCGGTAGGTGCTTTCCCGGATATTTTGCAGAACGAGCAATCCCTGGCGATGACCGTTTGTGAGCTCCCGGAGTGTGATGCGCGTGCCGTTTTCAAAAGCCTGAACATGGACTTGCGGCAGTACAAGCGTCTTAAAATGTTTGTGCATGCCGAGGCACCCGATCCGGCCACTTCCACCTTGGACTCCACCAAGATGAAAGTCTTTATCCGCATGGGCTCCGACTTTGTGAACAACTATTATGAGTATGAACTTCCCCTCTACCCTTCAGACGCTTCAGTACTCAATGGAAACCCAGACAGCCGTGAGTACAAAGAAGAAGTATGGCGCCCGGAAAACGAATTTGATTTCCCGCTGGAGTTATTGATAACTGCAAAAAAAGAGCGCAATGCCATGACATCCTGGCCTTTGAACACGCCTTTTATCATTTCTGACCCTGAAAAATCAGGAGGAAAGGTAAAGGTGGTGGGTAACCCAAGTCTTGGTTACGTAAAAGGCATCATGATCGGGGTGCGCAATGTGGATCCAGAAAAACAGAGCCAATGTGTAGAAGTGTGGCTCAATGAATTGCGCCTCAACGGGTTCAATGAAAAAGGCGGCTATGCTGCCCAAGCACGTATGGACATCAAACTGGCCGACTTCGGCAATGTATCGGTTGCAGGCAACTACACCAGCATCGGCTGGGGCAGTATTGAAGAGAAACTTGCCACACGACAGCGGGAAGAAGTGATACAATACGACGTGTCAACCAACCTCGAATTGGGCAAATTACTGCCCGAAAAATCGGGGTTAAAATTGCCTTTCTACGCCCAATATTCCAATATCACACGAAAGCCTGAATTTGATCCTTACGACCTGGACATCAAACTGCAGGACAAGATTCGCGATGAGCCCAGTCAGGCAAAAAAAGATACCATTCGGAATATGGCACAGGATGTGACCATCGTGCGTGGCTACAACTTCACCAATGTGCGCAAGGAACACAAAGGCAAGCCCCGCAAAGTGCCCCTTCCCTGGAACATCGAAAATTTCAGCGTAACCTACGCCTTCAACCAGCAAAAAAACCGCACACCCTTTATTGAACGTGCGGTGCAAAACCAATACAAAGGCAACTTGGACTGGCAGTATTCAACGGGCATGAAGCCCTTGAAGCCTTTCAAAAGTTTGATAAAAAAGGATAAATACCTGAAATTTATCACAGGTTTCAACTTCAATCCTTTGCCGGAGACCTATGGCTTCAGTTCCAACCTGGAGCGCCTTGAAGCGGTGACCACTTATCGTTTTGCGGGAGAAGACCCCAAGCTGAACACCTATTACAACCGGCGTTTCACTTGGGCGCGCAACTACGACCTGGGCTGGACCATTGCACAAGCCCTGCGTTTCAACTACAATGCCACGGCACGTAGTTTGCTCGACGAACCTTTGGAATTTGAAAATGGGATACAAATAACAGAGGCCGAGCGTCGCAAGATACTCTGGAATAATTTCAAAACCCTGGGTCGCCCAAAATCCTATAACCACAGCGCCAGCCTTAATTATACCCTGCCCTTCAAATCCATTCCCTACATGGACTGGATCAGCATGAAAGCTTCTTACACCGCTGGCTACACCTGGACGGCTCAATCGCTCAAACTAACCAACCTCGATGCCCAAGATTTCCAGGATCAGTTGAATGAGCGCAGCCTCGGCAACGTGATACAGAACAACAATACCCGACAGATAAACGGAGATTTCAACTTCGAGCAGTTGTACAACAAGAGCAAATACCTGCAACAAATCAACAAACCTGGTACACCCGGCAAGGGTGGGAACAAAGGCCGCCGACCCAACAACAACAGTGACCTTCGGCCAGGGGGGAGTGACGACCTGCCGGGAGGGTTGCCCTCTGGCAAAAATCCACGTGGCAAGGTGCCCGGTGCTGCGGAGAAAGAAGGTGCTAGCGACCGCAGTCTGGACAAATCTGCCAACCCGCGCAGTGCCAAAGACCCTCGCTCCGCTGGCGGTGGCGGCACTGGTGGCGTTGGTACGGGCCCTGGCGGCAAAGATCCTTCAAAAGCGGGCGCTGCCGACCCTGCGGCAGATGGCGGCGTTGCAGACAAAAAGGACAAGGGCAAGAAAACGCCTAAAGAGAAAAAGGACAGGGTGCCATCTTTAGCCGAAAGGATTGCCTTGCGCCCACTCATGCTCGTCAGAAAGGCGCGATTCAATTACACAGAAAACTTTAGCACGATCATCCCAGGCTTCACCCCCGATCCAAAACTGATGGGCTTGAGCAACGGTTTCGATGCCCCGGGTTGGGATTTTGTGGCGGGCATACAGCCCGGAAGCGAATGGCTCGACGAAGCTGGCCGCAAAGGCTGGATCACACACCGTCCCGAGCTCAACCAACAGGTGATGCGCAATTATTCCCAAAGCTTCGATGCTGGGTTGACCATTGAGCCATTCCAGGATTTCCGGGTAGAGGTGACGGCAAACCGCCAATTCACCCGCAACAGCACCGAACTGTTTAAGGATCAGAATTTTATTCTTGGCCCAGACTCTGTTAATTTCCAGCACCGCGCATTCCGGGATGTGGGCAGTTATACCATTTCCTATTTCTCGCTGCAAACGCTGTTCAACAACGATATCAACCAGATTTTTGGCCGATATGAGGAGTTCCGCCCCATCGTTTCGAAGCGCCTGGGCGTGGATGCACAAGACTTGGCACAGCACGAGACGGACAAGGGTTATGTAAAAGGTTTTGGTAAAATTCAGCAGCAAGTTTTGATTCCCGCATTTGTGGCGGCTTATACCAATACAAATCCGAATTCTGTCAAATTGGACATTTTCAAAACCCTGCCTTCGGTAAACTGGAAATTGAATTACAACGGTTTGAACAAGCTGGGCAACCTGAAGGAAATTTTCGCCAGCATTCAAATTTCACACGGGTACAAAAACACCCTGACGGTGAATTCATACAACACCGACTTATTTTACGACCCGGCTACGCCATTCCAGATTGACGAGCTGAACTACAACTACATTGCGCGGTATGAGATTCCACAAGTAATGATCAACGAGCAATTGCAGCCCTTGTTTGGTGTGGATGTGAAATTCAAAAACGAGATGACGCTCAAGGCTGATTTCAAAAAATCGCGCACCTTGGCCATGTCATTCATTGACTATCAATTAGCAGAAAGCCGCTCCACCAGCTACTCACTGGGCTTCGGCTATCGTATGCGGAACGTGAACATTCCGTTCCTTACAGGCAAGAAAAAAACGCAGGCGAAGAAGAAGAAAAAACCTGCCGGGCCTGGTACTGGCGGTTCCGGTGCCAATGCTGGCAACGACCTCGCGTTTAAGTTCGACTTCGAGGTACGCGACGACATCACCACCAACCACCTGCTCGACAGTCCGAACCAGGCAGTGCCTACCCGCGGTGCGCGCACGATCAGCATCAACCCATCGGTGGAATACGCGCTCAACAAGCGCCTGAAGCTGCGGCTCTTTACCGACTACCGCAAAACGGTGCCGAAAACGTCGCAGTCGTTCCCGATCACGACGTTGAATACGGGGGTGACGGTACAGTTTACGTTGAATTGATGCGTATTGCATTGGTAACATAGTGGCAAAACGCCCGCTTGAGGAATCCTTTGCTGGAATAAAGCTATACTTGCACTAAAAAGCGGCCTATCCCGCTTCTCCAAAATCCATGCGCAACTTCATTTTATTGCTTTTACTCTGCTTCGTCTCCGGCCTCGGAGCGCAAACCTTTCCCACCCGACTTCTTCCCAAAAAAGTCCGGACGCAGCTCCGGGATTATGCGCTGATTCCTGGTGGGAGATATGTCAAAAATTTGTATTTTGGTTCCGACAGTCTTCAATTTCAGTTTCCCAAACGGGTTTCGGTCGATAGCTTTTATATGAGCCGCTATGAAGTTACGGTGGAAGATTATGTCCGGTTTTACCATGAAACAGGTGATTTAGAGCATAAATACGATTCAGCCGTTTGGATGCGGGATTTTCCTTACTCCTTTAATAAACCGATAACCCAGAATTATTTCCACCTGTCTAAATTCAGGAATTTCCCGGTTGTCGGCATCACGTGGGATCAAGCGCTGCGGTTCTGCGCGTGGAAATCGAAGGAACTGAATGCGCTGCTGGAAAATACCGGGTATGCGGTGGAAGTCACCCTACCGACTGATGTGGAGTGGCAATATGCTGCCTACCGTCCGGTGCCACAGCAGGGCGACAGCATCGTGGATGCCCATCAGTTTTTCCCCTGGGGGTATTCTTTCTTCTGCCCAAGGGGTAAGCAGGATGCTTGTCGCCTACGTTGCAACAGCGGTAGGACCGTCGTCCCACAGGGCTTTACCTTGATTGATGATGCTTCCGACGGAGGTCTATACACGATGCCCGTCAAATCTTTTGAGCCGAATGGTTACGGGCTGTACCAGATGGCAGGCAATGTGGCGGAATGGACCAGCGATAATTTTTCGGTAGATTATGCGGTAGCAGAAAATGCGAAACTGAAATTCCCGGACAACCCTGAAATGGCAAAAAGGTACACTCCTGTATTCGCCGCAGGCACCTACGATGACTACAAGATCGTCAAGGGAGGTTCCTGGGCCGACCAGCCGTTTTATATGCAAATCGGCGTTGTGAAAATCCAGCATCCTGAAAAGGCTAGTTCAACTATTGGGTTTCGGCCGGTGCTGAGGGTTTATCGGAAATAGGCTATTGTGTTGCGGTATCAAAATTTTCAGCAAAATCCCCCGTTATCCTGTCCGAAAACAGCCGTTTGTATGTTAAACACCAGTACCCTTCCCGCCAGCAAATGGCTCAAGAGCCTCTTTTGGCTACTCCTCATCGGCTTCTTTAGCTTCCTGATGGCCCGCATCGTGCTACCCTACCGCAGCGGTCGCCTCGACATTGATTTTTTGCTCTCCAAGCAGCATATCGTTCACCTCTGGTATTACAAGGCGGCCTTTTACCTGCATATTTTTCCTGCTTTGTTGGTATTAGCGGCTGGCATGACGCAGTTCTCAAGTCTTATCCTACAAAAAAAACCCATCCTGCATCGCTGGATAGGCAAAGTTTATGTGTTGAGCATTGTCGGGATATGCGGGCCGGCAGGCTTTGTCATGGCCCTATATGCCAATGGCGGCTGGATTGCCCGATCCTCCTTCCTGACCCTGAGTGTATTGTGGTGGTTTACGACCTGGTTGGCATGGCGCGCCATAAAAAAGGGCGATACTAAACAGCACAGGGCCTGGATGATTCGCAGCTACGCGCTAACTTTTTCAGCGATCACCTTGCGGCTCATGCAATTCACCCTGGCCACACAAACGCATATTGAAATGGATATTGCGTACCAAATTGTGGCCTGGCCCAGTTGGATGCTCAATTTGATTGTGGCGGAATGGGTGTTGGAGCGATGAGTGATGAGTTATGAGTTATGAGTTATGAGTGATGAGTGATGAGTGATGAGTGATGAGTGATGAGTGACCAGATGATACCAAAAAATTGAATTCTCAACCTAAAAATTTAAATAATGGGAAAGTTTGTTATTTCTCTCCGTAAGAACGGAGAGTTCCAATTCAACCTGAACGCTGGAAATGGCCAGGTCATTTTGTCGAGCGAAGGCTATGCTGCAAAAGCATCCTGCCTCAATGGCATCGAGTCGGTACGCACCAATGCTGCGGTAGAAGGCCGCTT
>JBBRWA010000119.1:0-16233 GCA_038246345.1 Chitinophagales bacterium | reverse complement strand
GGTTCCAATAAATTCAGTCCTGCCATCATGACAATAGTCCGTGAAGGTGTAGGTGCCAGGGTGTTTTGGTGTAAATTCAAAAAAAGCAGACAGGATTTTAGCCCCAGCGCCACCAAATCCGGAATGTCCTGATGGATAGGCAGGGAAAGCTGGTGAAAACCCTTGTGGCCCACCGTAGGGGTTGTTCAAATTGGAGGACCAATTGGCGGCCTGCGGATATTTTTGAGCAATAATATTCCTGATATACGTTACAGGGCGTTCGGTGTTGAATAAGTACTTTGCATTCCAGATGGCAACGCTGTTGTCGCTGATAGCCATACCCATTTTAGCATATACTTCAGCGCATTCTGCAAGATCCAAGCCTTCTAGTTCTACTACTTGATTGAGAATTGCAATTAAGCGGGTAGGCGGGGAGAAAGTAACATTCAGCATGTCATCACTCCAGAATTCAGCGATCCATTTGCCTTCGTAAGCGCCTGGGCCACCTGCTTTAATGTTGTTCACTGTATTGTACAATTCCATACCCTGTGTCCAATAAAGCGAGGTTTCGCTCTCGCTGTATGGAATTGGAGGCCGAGGTGTCATATCCAGATCAGACATGGCAAAGCGACGCACTTTGCCCCAATCGGGAAATACGGCTAACCCATAATCCGGGAAAGTTGGCTTCCATTTTCCCGGGCCAGATGGCGGGACATAGCCAATTGGTTGGGGGTTCAAAAACGCATTATGACCCTCTCTATCTGAGGTTTCCCATTGATACACACCAGCAGCTACAGAACGACCCAGTTGCTCTGAACGCTCCAGGACATCAGCATCGGTCAACGCTGCATATTGATTGTGCAGCTTGGTAAAAGTACCGTTTATCAAGGCAAATTCCTGCGGCCGCGCATTTTCCATGTGGTAAAAGAAACGCTCCATCAAATACTGATAGGAGGAATTTATGACAGCTGGCCAGTAATAATTGTCGCTTGCATCAATTTGGGGTAAATTCATGCCTGGAAAATTTGGGGCAAGTGACTTGTTCTCTGGAATGCCAGCAACAACACACTCGTAAGCAGACAGTCCAAGATAGGCTAATGCACGCGGCGCAGGACCTGGGCGGTACCCTGGAGCGTAACGCTCGATCTCCATGAATGCGTTGTTCCACTCCAGAAAGACATTGTTGTCATAGTTGTGGACATTTGAATCAGGCGAGAGTACCTCAACTTTTACGTCGTTACAGGCTGGGACAAGGAATAGCCCACCCAAGACTAGCAAAAATGATAGAGATTTGAAGTGTTGAAAAATTTTCATGCTGCGAGGGAAATTTGTTGAAATTATACGGATTGAAAACGGAGCAAATATCGTGCAAGTTTTTTTTGCACGTTTCGGAACTGAGGTTAAAAAGGATTAGACAAACTTTTCGACTGCAAATATCGGGTGAAAAATGATATGATTATATTGAATTGGAATATAATTTTGGTGTTCGGTAAATATTTTGGCATTCTAATAACTTCTTAAGTAAACCTAGGAGGCTTGTATCTATGTTTGCAAAATGATCTTTGAACAGAATTTTACGATGAAAGCCGCACTCACTGCTTTTTTTGGATTGATGCTGAGCACGGCAATTGGTCAAAATCCTGTCACGCTAAAAACACGGGAACTGCCTGAAGTGCGCATAAAATTCGTCCGGGAAAACATGGCCAAGCTCCCAAATACGGACAATGGCTTTCTTTGGGCCGGCAAAAAAAATGAAGTCATAAACGTCCAGAACCTCGATGCCAACATCGCAGAAAAAACGCCGCGCCAAATTTTCGCAAAGGTGCCCGGCGTATTTGTATACGACATGGACGGCTCTGGGAATCAAACCAACATCAGCACCCGTGGCCTCGATCCGCACCGGGGCTGGGAATTCAACATTCGAACCAATGGCGTTTTGAGCAATACCGATATTTATGGATACCCGGCCAGCCATTTTAGCCTGCCCATGGAAGCCATCGAACGGATAGAACTGGTGCGCGGCACCGGAGCCTTGCAATATGGGGCACAGTTTGGCGGGATGCTCAATTACAAGATCAAACAACTGGACACCACCCGCGTTTTCAACCTCGAAAGCGTCAATTCCGCGGGGTCATTCGGTTTGATAAGCACCTTTAATGCTGTTGGTGGAAAGATCGGGAAACTTCAGTATTACGCCTATTACAACCGGCGTGTATCCAATGGCTATCGCGACAACAGCGGGTCAGACTTCAACGGGGAAGGCATTGTGCTGGATTACAGATTCAACCCAAAATTTTCCCTGAACGCAACTGTATTGCGCTCAAAATATATATTTCAGTTACCAGGCCAATTGACCGATGCCATGTTCCGCGACAATCCCAGGCAATCGACCCGTTCGCGGAACTATTACAGCCCGGAAATATGGTTGCCTTCCCTGACGGCAAACTGGAAAATAGGGGAGCACACATCCCTGCGCTGGACGGCATCTGCTGCATTCGGTCAGCGCAGCAGCGTCATGTTCGATCGTTTGGCAAATGTCCAGGATACCATTCTGGCAAGCACCCGGGCATACAATCCCCGGCAAGTGGACACCGACAACTACAACAGCCGTACCACAGAAATAAAACTGCTGCACAACTATGGTTTATGGGGGAAAAGAAGCCTGCTATCTGCTGGTATTCAATACATCAACAACGACTTGCACCGCAAGCAGCAAGGCAAAGGCACAACCGGCACCGATTATGATTTAAGCATTGCCCCATCTGGTTGGGGGCGCGACTTGCACTTGAAAAGCCAGAACATTGCAGTTTCTGTTGAGAACCGGTTTCAGCTCACGGAACGGTTATCTGTCAGCCCGGGCATCCGGTATGAATTCGGCGAATCTGTGGTTTCAGGGACAACAACCTATTTTAGCTCGGTGGAACTGAACAATACAATAGAACGTAATTTCCCATTGCTGGGGTTAAATACAGCGTTCGTGACTGGAACCGGGCAAATGCTGTATGCGGGTTGGGCACAGGCGTATCGCCCCGTAATTTTCAAGGATATTATTCCAGGCAGTGTATATGAACAATCAGACAAAAACCTGAAAGACGCTTATGGCTACAACCTTGAGTTGGGTTGGCGCGGAAAATCGGGAGGGCTCAACTGGGATGTCAGCGCGTTCTCCTTGCTGTACAACAACCGTTTGGGAAGCCTCGCCCGATACAATTCCGACCTCGATACATTTGTGCTGTACCGTACCAACATTGGCGATTCGCGCACCAATGGCCTTGAGCTGTTTGCAGAGTACAAGTTTCACACCTCGGGTAACTTTCACGCCAGCATCTTCACCTCTACGGCCTATTTTGATGGCAAGTACCTAGGCGATTCGCTGCGTGCCAGCAGCAAGGAAAACCGCAGCATAAAAGGCAACCATGTTGAAAGCGTACCAACCTGGATCACCCGAAACGGGCTCAATTTACGGTACGACAACTTGAGCGTTTCATTGCTTTACAGCTACACCGGCAGTACGTTTTCCGATCCCTTCAATACCGTGATGCCATCGGCGAATGGTGCCGTTGGAAAAGTCCCCGCCTATGGCCTATTCGACATCAATGCAACCTACAGGGTTCGGAACCTGGTGTTCCGGCTAAGCCTCAACAATGTTGCGAACAAGCAATATTTTACAAAAAGGCCAACATTTTATCCGGGACCCGGAATATGGCCTTCCGATGGAAGGGGCTTTGTTTGTTCGGTAGCTATAAAGCTGTAAATCAAGTTCTTGTACCCATTTGCCAAACCTTACACCGTGCCTCCAGCTGATGCCCGATGCGCATTCTCCCACTCGTACAAGCCTTCGATGGACAAGTAGCGCTCGCCGGTATCGTAATTGAACCCAAGCACCCGTGATCCAATAGGGATTTCCGGGAGCTTTTGGGCGATTGCAGCCAGCGTTGCCCCCGAGGAAATGCCCCCGAAAATGCCTTCTTCCAAAGTAGCGCGTTTGGCGTATTCAAACGCATCGTCTTTTTGTACCTGTATAACGCCATCCAGCAACTCCATGTGCAGATTTAGCGGTATGAATCCGGCACCGATACCCTGAATGGGGTGGGGGCCGGGTGCGCCACCGGAAATTACCGGGCTGAGGCTCGGCTCTACCGCAAAAACCTTCAGGTTCGGAAATGATTTTTTCAAAACTTCGGCCACCGCCGTAATGTGTCCGCCTGTCCCGACACCCGTGATAAGGTAGTCGATCCCCTCCGGAAAATCCTCCAGGATTTCTTGCGCTGTGGTGGCTCGATGCACGGCAATATTCGCCTCGTTTTCAAACTGTTGCGGCATCCAGGAATTGGGGATTTCGTTGAGTAGTTGTCCTGCGCGTTCAATGGCGCCTTTCATGCCTTTTTCCCTGGGCGTAAGGTCAAAAGTTGCACCATAAGCTGCCATCAGCCGCCTGCGCTCCACACTCATGCTCTCCGGCATAACCAGTACAAGGGGGTAACCTTTGACGGCGGCAACCATAGCAAGGCCTATGCCTGTATTGCCACTGGTTGGCTCTACAATGACGCTTCCAGGTTTAAGTTCACCTGATTTTTCTGAAGCTTCTATCATCGACAAGGCTATACGGTCTTTAATACTGCCACCTGGGTTAGCGCGTTCCAGTTTGATCCAAACTTCGTGTTGGTCGCCAAAAAGCCGATTGATGCGGACATGTGGTGTATTGCCAATGGTTTCGAGAATGTTGTTCGCTTTCATGTGTGATAAATTATTAAAAATGTGAGTGCTACGTTAAATGACAAAGTTGACCGGCTCATCAAATGGACGGGTTCGGACCCGAACGCTGGCCTGGTGAATAACAACAGAAAAGGCAGGTACGCTTTCTGTGAGCCATGAATTACCGCCAATAACAGAATCATGCCCAACAACGGTTTTGCCACCTAAAATGGTACTGTTCGCGTACAAAACGCAATTGTCTTCAATGGTAGGGTGGCGTTTTACATTGGCCAATGACTTGTCAACCTGCAAAGCACCGAGCGTAACGCCCTGGTATATTTTCACATTGTCGCCAATCACGGTGGTAGCTCCAATGACCACCCCTGTACCGTGATCTATAAAAAAAGATCGCCCAATGGTCGCGCCGGGGTGAATATCAATGCCCGTTTTACCGTGGACATATTCTGCGAAAACGCGGGGCAACAAAGGTGCGCCCAAGCGTTGCAACAGGTTGGATATCCGGTAGTTGGCAATGGCATAAAAGCCTGGGTAGGTAGCGATTACCTCTTCGATGCAAGTCGCTGCCGGGTCAAACTGAAAGATCGCGTGCGCATCATCCATAAGTGCATCATAAATATCCGGCAACTGCTCGAAAAAGCTGTTGACGATCTCAGCAACCGGTTCATTGTTGTCTTCCAACAAGGGGTACAACAATTTCATCAATTCATGGCGCAACAATGCATGGTGCACCCTGGCTGGCTTTGGTTCATCGCTTAGCATTGGAAACAAAAACAAAAACAATCCATCTGCCAGTTTTTGCGCTTCTGCTTTGGGCGGGATTCGCCTGGTTGGCTGTAAATGCTGGGCATCCAAGCGCTGAAAGAAATGATCTAAGGAGATTTTCATAAATTTTTCCTGTTAAAAAGCGGTAAAAACAAAGCACCCTTTCCTGTGAGCCACGGGAAAGGGTGCTTTGTAGGAGCAAAATGCTATTTCAATTATGAAACCGCTTCATACCCACATGTCGCTGAAATCCCTTTCCTGGGGAGAGGACAACAGCAACAACATGCTTGGAAATATGTTCGGTTAAATTTCATAAAAGATGCAAACGTATGTGCTTTTACGACAATAACCAAGCCAAATTTGCTAATAATGAATTTATTTGATTAGGCTCCTCCTCAAGCGACGTGAACTAAATCTCAATAATACTCACGCCTGGGTCTTTCACCCAATCTGCCACCTGCAAGCGGTCTAGTTTTATTTTCCCAATACAATACCGCGTTGTTCCAGCGACATAACGCTCCGAAATTTCCAAAAAATCACCTTCTGACACTTGCCCTTCATGCTCATAGCGCACATAAAGCTCCAAATCTGTTTCGCTGGTGTTGAATGTAGCGCTATTTTGTGCCAGCTTGCGGTACTCATATTTGTATTGGTAACGGAGCGCAGAAATGTCGGAAAGCACCGCACAACCTGTTGCCTTATCGCCTGCGCCTTTGCCCACAAACAACTGTTGTTCGGAAAACGCACTTTCCAAAGTCACCGCATTGTATTCATTGTGAACGGCGGAATATTGGTGGCCTTTGGAGACAAATTTGGGAAGGCAATACGCGCCAATTTGATCATTGAACCTATAACATCGAGCCAGCAACTTAATGCCACCGCCGCGTTTTCGGGCGAATTCTGTATCGAAATCATTGAGTCGTTGAATGCCTAAATGAAATACCCTTTCCGGCTCGACAAACACCCCAAATGCGTGCAACAACAAAATACACAGCTTGTATTTGGCGTCATATCCTTCTACATCCAGTGTTGGGTCGCTTTCTGCAAAACCGCGATCCTGAGCATACTGCAGTGACGCGGCAAAGGAAATATGCTCCTCAAAAATCTTGCTGAGTATAAAATTGGTTGTACCGTTAAATATGCCTTCCACAGAAGTCAGCAAATCATTGTCGTAGTATTCCTCCAGGTTTCTAATGATCGGTATGCTGGCGCAACAGGCCCCTTCGTATAAAAAAGGAGCGCCTGTTTGCTGCTGCAAGGCATAAAGCTCCGGCAAACGGTGCGCGATCATTTTTTTGTTTGCAGACACGACGGCCTTTCCATTTAGTAAAGCTTTGGAAACAATTTCAAAAGCGGCTTCCGCATCATCGATCAACTCCACGACAATGTCAATTTCTGGATCCTCAAGTATGTCTGCGGCATTGGTGGTAAAAAAACTTGCTGGCAACGACCGCTTTTTTTCTGGTTTTTTGATGCAAATCCTATTTATTTCAGCCCGCAGTCCTTTGGTTTCGTGCATAACCTGCCACAAACCCTGGCCCACACAGCCGAAACCGAATAATCCTATTTTCATGAAAATTTATTTTCTGTCCTTATAAAAAAAATACTCGTGCCGCACCCAATTTACGCAATATTCGTCGGATGCGACATGAGTGTTCAGGCAAGCTCTTTTTCCAATGAATGGGGCACTAGCTGGCGTACAGTATCCAATGCCTGTAACACATCCTGCACCAAATCTTCGCTTGCTTCGATGCCACAAGACAAGCGGATCAGGGAATTCGTAATACCATTTTCAGCGCGTTTTTCCGCTGGAATACTTTTGTGGGTCATGGTTGCTGGATGACAAAGCAGGCTTTTCACCCCGCCCAGGCTTTCGGCCAATTTGAACAGCTGGGAGCTTGCCGCAAAGACACGCGCTGCAGCTTCTATATCATTTTTGAAGCGGAATGAAAGCACGCCGCCAAAAAGTCGTTGTTGCCGCGCAGCGATATCGTGGTTTTTATGGCTCGACAAACCCGGATAAAACACCGTTTCAATCGCCTCATGTTGCTCCAATGCCTTCGCTACCGCCAAGGCGTTGCGCGAATGCGCCTCCACCCGCAATGGCAGCGTTTCGATACCGCGTATGGTCAACCAGCTGTCCCAGGGCCCCAGGATACCACCACCGGCATTTTGTAGAAACTTAAGTTGATCGCCCAAACCAGCATCTTTTACCGCTAATAAGCCCGCAATTACATCTGAGTGACCAGCCAGGTACTTGGTAGCAGAATGAATGACCACATCTGCTCCCAATGTCAGGGGCGTTTGCAGGGCTGGACTGGCGAATGTATTGTCGACCACCAACAGCGCTCCTGCCGCATGTGTAAGTCGGGCAATGGCTTCGATATCGGATATTTTCAGGGTAGGGTTGGTGGGCGTCTCCAACCAGACAAGTCTGGTTTTGTTCGAAAGTACTTCCAAAAGATTGTTGGCTTCAGTGGTGTCAACATAGCGGACTTTTACCCCAAATTTTTCGTACACATGGGTAAAAAGTCGAAATGAACCGCCATAAATATCGTCCACCGCCACAATTTCGTCGCCTGCTTTGAGGAGTTTCAGCACACAATCGATGGCAGCCAATCCAGAAGCGAATGCCAGCCCGCGTTTGCCGTGTTCCAGTGTAGCGATGAGGTTTTCTAAAACTTGCCGGGTGGGATTGTTGGACCGGGCATAGTCGAAGCCTTTGTGCTCGCCAGGAGCATCCTGTACGAATGTTGCCGTTTGATAAATGGGGGTTGAAATAGACCCAGTGAGCGGATCAATGGGTAGTGAATGTAAGATTCTGGTAATTTCCTGCATTTTTCAGCGTTTTTTATGGTGAAACCTAAAAAAACTTACCGAAATAGCTGGTTGCCGGGTGTTGCGTGCTGCTTGCCAGAAGAGGGAAATAAAAATCCCCTCTGGCAAGCCGGAAGGGACAATTTCTTGCGCAGGGAAATTGGCATTAGCCTTCCGACTTATCTGCTTTCGATTACTCGAAAACGGAATTGGCACCTTAATCTCATTTGCGCGAAATGTGATCAGGTTGCCAAGGCTTCAACGGGCCGGTCCCTCTGCCTTTCTGGATAAGTCTGTCTCGTTTTATAGAGACGATTTGTTTAATGAACTGCTGCAAAGTTGGGGCGTTCCAAATGATGCGGCCAAATTATTTTCAATCTATTTTTAAAATAATTTTTTGAGAAGGGAGTTTTTTAGAAGAAAAAAATCCTCCAACATGGCCTTTCTTTGACCTTTAAAATATTGATGTTCAAAATATTATGATCGAATTATCCTCCGCCTTCTTTTTCCGAAAAAAATACGCGATTTCAGTGTTGTTGTTGTTGTGCTATTGCCATACAGCTTTGGGTCAAATGGACATCACACAACCATTTGACCTGACAGATCGCGAAACTTTGCTCATCCGCCTTTTTGATTCAGACTCCATTTCTAACAAGGAAGAAGTACTTTGGATGCCTTTGAGTTTTAGTGATTTGTTGTCGTCTAATGTTTCAAGTGATGGATATGTACACACTGCTTTGGACACCATTATGTACATCAATGCCAATGGAGTCAGTTTGGCCGTTGCGTTATTCGAAACCATGCCGTACGAAAATGGGTCTGCCATTAACTGCCCTTCTTGTGGGGCCCAGGTAAGCGCTGCAGTTTTTGATGATATTGGAGAGGGCCGGTGGGAAATCATCAAATTTGCAAAACATTTTACGACTCAAGGCAGTTTTGGGCTAAATGCTGAAAGTGGTTTGGTACAATTTGGTGTTACTACCTGGTGCCTTCGCTTACAAATGAGTTGGCTGGATCAAAGTTTTTACGGCGAGTACGTCACTTATTTTGATCTGGATAATTTTCAAAAAGTATTCAATTTTGCCGTCCATGAAGACAATATGGCAGCATTTGAAGATGATCCTGACAGGGCTTTTGCTTTTGACAAGTCCATCCATTTTATACCAAATATGGAAACAGAATCAGGCTGGTGGGATTTCGATTTGGTCATGCAAGGGACCCAGAAGGACGAAATTATTGAAAGAGCAGTGCCTGCCAACATTGTGACACGGTACCACTTTGATTGGGAAACAAATACTTATTTAAAATCTTGCAGATAGTATTATTGGATACTATCCGTTTCTACGCCTTGTGGCGGCGCTGGGGGAGACGTTTTTTTGAGGTGGAACTCGAATGGAGTATTCCGAATGTTCAGGGCTAACACCAAAGTGGAATCTGTAATTGAAACGATGTTATACTTGATGGGACTGTCTGTTTTTTGGACAATGATATTATCCTTTAACTCAAATACAGTGGGAGCCTCCGCTGTGTTCGGCAGATTCGTAACCATCGTGCCACCTGCTTCAAACTGAAAGTAAACATCATTGAGCAGTGTTGTTTCCCTGGTATCACGAAAAGCAGACTCCATTGCCCAGTAGCCAGGGATGAAAGCTTTGGTTTTCTCCGTATCGCTGTCACACGACACAATCAAGCAGGAAAAGATCGCCATTCCCAACCCAAAGAACCTTTTCATAGCGTGTTATTTTATATCAACGTATCCGAAACCCAAGTGAGGAAACTCTCCAAAACCCGCGTAGTAACAAAATTCCATGACAGGTGTCGGCATGCTTACCTCAAATTCGTAGGAAAAGCCGCGCAATTGCTGTATATTTTCGGTGTTGGCCTTTAGGTGAATCAAGCGGGATTTGGCGAGCCCATGTAATTTGTATTGCATGGGAAAGGCCGGATCAAGCAGTTTTAATCCTGCAAGGGATCTATACTGTTGAGCAGCTTTGAAACGGCGCACAATATGGTTGAAGAAACTGATGTCGTATTCTACGTTGTCCGGCAAAACATAGGGGTTGGCTGATTTTGTCTCCTCAATGGTTGTGATGGAAATTGGAGATATAGCCTTAAAAGTCATTGTCTCCTTGAAAACGGGAGGCGACAATACTTGCCAATGTTTAACTTCAAAATGGGCTGGTTGACCATCTAATGTTCCCAATTGAAGTGGCACTTGCCGAAAAAGGCTGACCAATTGTTGCTCAAAAGCTGGGTTGACGGCAATGGATAACCCAAGTTTTACCTGGTTTCCCAACAATTTAAACTCTTGGCGCACCTGATCCATTTCATAAGGATAAATGGCCAAAGGGCTGAAGGTAAACTGCTTAAAAGTCTTTGAAGACAAGTCAAAGCCAAGTTGTTGCACCCACATGGACAACTCGGCCCCTGAGTTGGATAAAACAGTGAAAACCCAGTTCGAGATTTCGGACTGATAATTAATTGGAATAACGGTGCCTTTCTGGCAAGAAAGGCTAAACTGTATGCGCATAGCTGCAAATTGATTAAAGAACAGATTATTTCTTCCTACGCTGAAATGGTCTTATGGAGAAAAATCGGCCGAAATGTACGCATTAATGAGATTACGGTCGAAAAAAAAATGTTGATGGGAAGAAAAATCACAGAACCGGGAATATTACAAGCGGTTCTTCTCAATCAAAGTCAACAAATCGTCCCTATAATTCTTGCCAATGGGCAATAGTTTTGGGCGATCCTTCTCCTGTACTTCTACCATATTGCCCTCAATGGCCATGATTTTGTCCAGCGCAACGATGTACGAACGGTGAATGCGTTTGAATTTGCTACGGGGCAGCCGTTCCTCCAGGCTTTTCATCGTCTGAAGTGTAATTACGCGCCCATTAATCAAGCGGATGATGACATAGTCTTTCAGGCCTTCAATATAAATAATGTCGTCAAAATTAACCTTAACCAGTTTTTTGTCAGCCTTGACAAAGAAGAAATCAAGCCCATCATTAAAGGCCGTTGGAACGGCTGGAGTTTGTTCCTGATTGGCAAGTTCGGCTTGTTCAACAGCCTTGTTAACCGCTTTCATGAATCGATCCAATGAAATTGGCTTGAGGAGATAATCGAGGGCATTCAAGTCAAAACCCTGGATGGCATAATTTGGATATGCCGTCGTAAAGACAATCATCGGCGGATTGGTCAAGGTTTTCACAAAGTCAACCCCCGTGAGCTGTGGCATTTGAATGTCGAGAAACATCAAATCCACATCATGCACCTTGAGCGCATCATTGGCTTCCAGGGCATTTGAACAGCGCTGCACCAAGTTTAATTGCGGCATTTGGGAGATGTAGGTTTCAAGAACATCCAAGGCAAGCGGTTCGTCGTCAACAATGATAACTTTGAGCATAAGCTTTAATGTGATAATTTGATAATGTGAAATTGTGATAATTGAATGTTAAAATTCGATAATGTGATAATTGGCTTTGGGTTTGGCTGTTGTTCGTGAATAATTGAATCGGCGGATGCCAGGAAAAATGTGTTAATTATCACATTATCACATTAATTTTTCAAATTATCACATTGATTTTAAGAAGGAGGGTCACTGCATACCTGTTTGGTTCGTCAATTATTTCAAGTGTGTGATCCTCGGGGTATAACATTTGCAGTCTTTGCCGAACATTAACCAAGCCAATACCACCACTTCGGGCGTGGTTTTGCCGTGGGATATGTTCAACTTTACTGTTTTCGATGAAAAACTCGAGCGCATCTTTTTGTACACTCAATTTAAGCCGAACAAAGCCGGCACCATTTACAGTATGGTTCAAGCCATGTTTGAAACTGTTTTCCAAAAAAGGAACAAAAAGTAAAGGCGCCACCATTTGCTCGCTGATATGGCCTTCCACAACGAATCGAATGTCGGCATCTTTCGGCTGCCGTAGCCGTTCAAGGTCAAGATAATTGTAAATGTACTGAATTTCTTTGCTTAGAGGAACCTGGCGTTCATTGCACTCATACAACATGTAGCGCATGATTTCGGAGAGCTTCAGAACGATTTCAGGTGCTTTATCGCTTTTTTTTAAGGTTAGGGCGTACAGATTGTTGAGGGTGTTGAAAAGAAAATGGGGATTTATCTGGCTTTTCAAAAAGCGCAATTCCGATTGAACCGTTTGGGTGACAAGGACTTGTTTCTCATTTTGATAGCGCCACCAATCCATCACCACGCGTAGCACCGTGGAAACCAACATTACCACTACATTGCCCCAAAATATCAATACTTGATGACTTACGAGGTTGTCCCTATATAACTCCTGGTTGGCATATTTAAGGTACAACACGAGAACTTCGATGGGCGTTATGATGGCACAAGATGCCAACAACAGGCCAAAATACATGAAGGCAAATCGAGCTAAATAGTTGGGAATCAAGTATAAAAGATTCCAATAAACCAGTATTGCATAAAACAAAAGCTGAATCAGCTCATTACCCAGGGCAAACCAAATCTCAACTTCCTCATATTCATCAATCCACCGCATCAATCCAAACAACACCAGCCAGAACAACCCGTGGTATACGGGGCGCCGGCTCAGAAATTCATAGGTATTGTCTAAAAAGCTTCGCGTCTTTTTCATTTTCAGGAATACTGCCGCAAAAAACGTGTTATACTGACAGCTTGGACCGTTTTTTTAGATAAAATGTGGAACCACACAGATAAAGCGATTGTTTGGCCCTTTTTATCCGCAACATTCAGTCAAAATAAAAAACAATTCGCCCTACTTTTGCAGCCGTTTTTTAAAATCATTCCAAATTCGGCCGCCTCGCACAACATCACGCATGGTTTACATCACACGAATAGAAAAATTTAATGCCGCCCACAAACTTTGGGTCGCAGACTGGACGGAGGAACAAAACCGTGAAGTTTTTGGCAAATGCAGCAACAAGAACTGGCATGGCCATAATTATACCCTTCATGTCACCGTAAAAGGAAGACCTGACCCGCATACGGGCTTTATCATTGATGTGAAAAAACTTTCGACAATCATCAAAGATGAAGTGGTGGAGCATTTGGATCACAGCAATCTCAACCTTGATGTAGAATTTATTCCCAAGGGAATGCAACCAACCACCGAAAACCTTGTTCTGCTCATCTGGAATCGCTTGGAGATAGGGCTAAAATCATACGATTGCCAACTCCATGCCATCAAACTCTGGGAGACGGAGACCATTTACGCAGAATATTACGGCGAGGCTATGTAGCGCTCAACATTTGATTCAGCTTTGGTTCAGCCCGGTCACTTGATTTCTCCTGCTGTACTTTAAACTTGCTGAACAACTTACCATGCCGTACAAAAAAACGGAACATTATGATCCTGCGCTGACAGAGCGATTAAAGGTCGATTTTCAAGATATTTTAGCCGGTATAGGCGAAGATGCCTCCCGGGAAGGTCTGGAGAAAACGCCACAACGTGCCGCCAAAGCCATGCAATTCCTCACACAAGGTTATGACCAAGATGCGGCTGCTATTCTGCGTTCTGCGATGTTTAAGGAGGACTACAGTGAAATGGTGCTCGTAAAAGACATTGAGCTTTACTCGATGTGCGAGCATCACATGCTGCCATTTTTCGGCAAAGCGCACATTGCCTACATTCCCAATGGCCATATTGTGGGCCTAAGCAAGCTGCCACGCGTTGTGGATGTTTATGCCCGTAGATTGCAGGTGCAGGAACGCCTCACACTCGAGATTCGTGATGTCATTCAAGAAACCCTCCAGCCACTCGGCGTAGCGGTGGTGATTGAGGCTCGACACATGTGCATGATGATGCGTGGTGTTCAGAAGCAAAACTCCGTGACCACGACTTCCGCCTTTACGGGCGAATTTCTAAAATCGACCACACGGGCTGAATTTTTGAAACTGGTGGAAGCTCGTTTACACTAATATTCAGCTTTGATTGCGACCTTTGGCACTTAAAATCAAGACCATTCGCAACCACCATTTTATACTAGCCTTATATTGCCTCGGCATCATTGCCCTGACATTCGCTTCGCGTAACGATCCGTTCTTTTGGGACACCGTACAGCTTGGCTCCAAACACGCACACTTTTTTTTTGAAAACGGGCTGCATTGGTTGCCATTGCCCGTCAGTATCGATTCGGGGCACCCTCCTGTTTTTGGCTACTATTTGGCGCTGGTTTGGACTTTTTTTGGAAAGACGCTTCCCCTGAGCCATTTTGCGGTGCTCCCCTTCTTGTTGCTGAATGTCATCTTGCTTTGGCGTTTAGGTCACCGAATAGCTGGTAACACTTGGGGTGCCTGGTTGCCGATAATAGTATTTCTGGATCCTGTGTTGTTGGGCCAAAGTGTAATGGTCAGTCCGGATGTAGTAGTTGTGACAGGCTTTTTGTTTGCACTGCAAGGCTTGTTAGGGCATCGAAAATACTTGATATGGATCGGCATACTGGTATTGTGCACCATTAGTATGCGGGGTATGATGACAGCGGCGGCTTTGTTTACATGGGCGACATTATTGCCATTTTTAAAAGACTTTGATTTTCGGAAACTGATTGGAAACGCTATTCCATTTGTCCCTGGATTTGCCTTCGCGGCTGGGTTTCTGTTTTGGCATTGGCATACTACCGGCTGGATTGGCTATCATCCAGCATCACCTTGGGCGGGCGCTTTCAACGCGGTGGATGTACCGGGTTTTTGTAGGAATATAGCCATAGTTGGTTGGCGCTGGCTTGATTTTGGCAGGGTAGGGGAGCTGATGGTATTGGCAGGGTTGGTGTATTGGAAAACACGACGCGCCGGTCTTGCTGAAGCATGGTCTCTGTTGATCAGGTCTCCATTTTTCTCCATGCTGATTTGTTTGTTGTTGTTTTTGCTGCCCTCGGCCTTGTTGTACCACAATTTGTCGGCGCACCGGTATTTCCTACCAGCATTTGTATGCTTGCATTTACTTGTTTTTCAAATACTTGCGGGACCTTTTATGGAGAATAGTCCCCAAGATTCGGGAACCATTCGATCCAAGAAAAAATTGGTGTTGTTTCTTGCCCTTGTGCTCAGCCTGGCAACGGGTAATTTTTGGGTGTATCCTCGAGGCATTTCCATGGATTGGGACAGCACTTTGGCGCATTGGCCTTACCACAGCCTGCGTGCCGATGCGGTAACCTTTTTAGAATCAAGGAATATTGACTTTACAAAGCTTGGGACTGCTTTTCCGAATATCAATACGGGTGAAAACCTGCTGTTGAACGGTGACAGACGGCAATTTTCAGCCAAAGATTTCAGTGAAAACCAGTATGTAATGGCTTCGAACGTTTACAACGATTTTTCGGAAGCCGATTATGAGGAACTGTCTCGAAATTGGCGGCTGGTTTGGCAAAAAAAGAAAGGGGGAGTGTGTATAGAAATATATGAGCGGTATTTGGTTATACCTGTCCAAGAGCCCAAAAAATAGTCTCAAACAACGACACAACGGGGGATATGTGCTTGACTTGGGCATTCGCTACATGCTCGTCTTTAACCAAAACAAGTCTCACACAACAACACAACGCTTAGGCGAGCGACAGTAACAAAAGCCAAGCACATATCCCCCGTTGTGTCGTTGTGTCGTGGTGTGAGACTTTTTTTTCTTTTTTTTGTACGAAAACTACAGCCCCAACAAGAACCCAATCGTGAAGTTCGCATCCCAGTCAAACACAAACTGCTTGCAGCCAGTTGCTTCTGCAATGGATGAATAAATATTCAAGCCTGCTTCTTGCTTGGCGCCGTCAGCCTTATAATCAGCGGGCGCTTTCAATACGGTATAGCGTTCTTTTCCGTTGCGGGTTTGTTTGGCCAATTCATACGGTACGCCGCCAATGATGAAGCAGGTTTGGCGCAAGTTGGCGGGAATTTGATTTGATTTGCTTTTTACTTCTGCACTGACCGCGGCGGCAGGCGTTTGGTTTTGGTAGTAT
>JBBRWA010000118.1:0-16287 GCA_038246345.1 Chitinophagales bacterium | reverse complement strand
TACAGAAGGAATCGTCGGTGTACCTGCTGTGCTGTTTACATTACCCGGGAAGGTCTGTGCCGTTGCCAGGGAAACGGAGAACAGCAGTCCGAGCAGGGAAAGGCACCAGGATGTTGTTATATTTCTTTTCATGAGAAATCTTAGATTGTAGATGAAAAATGTGCTAAAATGGATCGTATTAGTTGGTCAGAATCAGGACAATATCATTGTACAAGCCCACCAAGGTGGTTTTTGACAAAAACTTGTTTGCCTCGTTAAACTGGTCGTTTACGTGACCAAGTTGTTCGTTTACAGAAACCTCAACAGTAGTACCACCTTCAATGGTTACCATGACCAATTTGTAGTAGTAAATGTGGTTTTGCAAATTCTTGTACTGGGAGCTACCCGGTACAAAGTTCTGGATGTCCAAGCTCATCTGATCAATATCAGCATTGAGTTGGGTCACCGCTTGTGTTTCTCCCAGCCAGTTGAATGATTGTGCTTTTGCGCTATTTGTCGCGAAAAACAAACCACCCAAGAGGAAGAACATTGCCACGAGCGAGCGTAGTTTTAAATTAAAGAATGTTCCTTTCATGTTGTACGTAAAGTGAATGATGAAAAAGTGAATATTTTGTGTTGTTTCTAAAGGTTCCAAGCAAAAAAAAGGCTTGTATGGGGTAGCAGTAGCTATCCCATACAAGCCTAAAAAAGCAATAATGCCAAAGCGGCGTTACACGGTGTAAATTTTCTTTTCATGAGATTAAACTAAAAAAAGCGAAATCGCCTCTTAAAAGTTACCAAAAGATGATTAGTCCTTTGGCTATATAAATACAAAGCACAAAAAAAGTGCCAAATGTCAAAACAAGGTATTGACAAATCGGGAATGGGATGGAAATTCTGTAGAGGTGGGAAGTGGGAAATCAGCACAATTTCACCTGTGCCAAAGTACGGCAAACTCCTTTTCTCTTGAAAAAATCGGGATGATGGATTAGAATGCCCTGAATCAAGGTGTTGACCAAAGCAGGTAATGCAAAGATAGGCAGCATTGTTTGATTTTAATCAATTATTAACAATTTTAAATTCTTTTTTTATCCAGCCCACACAAACACTACTCTTTCTTAAAACAACAATATAGAAACAAGAAAAAGCCCCCCTCCTACTGTAAGGAGAGAGGCCATCCCAAAAACCAATTGTATTTTAAAGAATTCGATAATGTGATAATTCGATAATGTGATAATTGGCTTCGCGCTTGGCAATCGCCCGAAAGTAAAAGTCCTAGACAGAAACCAAAAGCAATGCGTTTTTATTATCACATTATCAAATTATCAAATTATCACATTAAATTTTATTGTGCAGGAGTTGCTGCTTTTGCCTTGGGTACAATATTGTAGGCTACCGTCAATTCGTGGGAGCCGCCGTTGTAGCGCTGGAAATTGGAGAACGACAAGTCGTAGGAGTAAAAGAGTTGGAACTGGTTGATCTTGGTACCCAGCATACAAATGGCAGCGCCATCGGTGCTTGGGCGGAAAGTAAGGCCCGCGATCAGTTTTTCATCGAGGAAGCGGCCTTGAACGTTGATGTCGATCTGCGAAGGCGTGTTGCGCAATTTCCGAACAGTCAAGGACGGTATGATTTTGAAATTCTGGGTGGGTACATTGAGAATATAACCCAATTGGAAAATGTAGTGGCCACCGTTTTTGTTACTGTTGTTATCTTCTACCAACACCTCATCGAGGCGGGTGCGCACTGTATTGGGCAGTGACAGCCCTACAAAGAAGCGCTCGTCGTATTGCATGTGCAGCCCGACGGAGGCGTCAAAAATCTGCTGTCCGTCTACCAGGCCTTCGAGGGTGGCATCGTTGCGGTCAACCAGTGGGTTGTCCAGCAAACCAGCGTCGGCCTTGCGGTTGATGAAATCGGTTGACACGCCAAGTCCGATCTGCGCCTTTTGGATTTTGAAGCGGAAAGCGTAATTCAACATCAACTTGGTGGTGCTGATGTCGCCTGCTTTTTCAGAGAAAAGCCCGCCGCCAAGCGCCAGTTTATCGCCCACGGGGCCATTGTACATTAAGGTGTAAGTGTTGGGGCTACCAGGGAAACCCGTCCAGGTGCTGCGGGCATTGGCCAGAAACTGGTGGTTTCCTTCAAAGCCTGTGTAGCCAGGATTGATGAGGACTGGAAAAGCCTGGTATTGGGAGTAAACTGCTTGCTCTTGAGCGAAAACAGCGAAGGATGCGAAAGCAAGTGCGAGGGTAAATATTATCTTTTTCATCGTAATCGAAAGATTTTGAGAATGGAGGATGTGTTTGAGTGTGTGCGTTTTTTGAGCGTCGAGCCGCACATCCACGCGGTTTGATGGCGCGGATGTGCTACTCGGTACTCCGGGTAAAAACTCAAACACTATTTGAGTAAGTTGATATGTCCTTTAAATTGATGTTGGAGGTTCTTGTCGTCGATCACCGTCAGCACGTAGAAGTACACGCCCTCCGGGAGGGATTGTCCGCTGCGGGTAAAGCCCGTCCAGGTATTTGACGGATCTCCCAGGTTGTTGTTGTAGGTATCGGTTTGGAACACCAGTTGGCCCCAGCGGTTGTAAATTTCAACCGTGTGCTTTGCCGTCTCAATGCAGGTAATCAAGGTGTAATCGTTGTTGCCATCTTGCTCCGCAGGTGTAAGCACCGGGCGCACTTGGAAGCAACCATCTTCCGGATAAGGGATTGGTTCTATAATGGTAGCAGCACATCCGTTTGCATCGGTAATGTAATACACCAATGTATCGCCAGCGCAAAGGTTTTCAGCGCGCTCGGTTTCACCCGTCAAGCCAGATCTCCGAGCCTCCCATGTGTATAGGATTGGGGCTGTTGCACCTGTTACGAATGCAATACGCTCGCCATCGCAATCATTGAAAGAAATCGGATCGATTCCCGTGAACGTTATTTCAATCTGCGTTGCTGCTGGCACCGTTACAGTCGTTGTATAGGATACGAGGTTTTTGTCCGTCACCGTTACGGTGTAGGTACCGCTGGCAAGGCTTATTGCCTGAGAGAAGGAATTGCTGAATACCACCTGATCGTACTGACCGTTGGACCATTCCACCTCGTAAGGCTCAACGCCGCCTGAAACTTTCACACGAGCAGATCCATTTGATTCGCCAAAGCATTTAGGCGTAACAGTAGTATTGGTTGCGGCGATGGCTGCTGGCACTGTGAGCGCATCCGACCATACGGAGCTGCAACCGGCAGCATCTGTTACCGTCACACCGTAAATGCCGCCACAAAGTGTGGCATTGGTGGCAGTTATAACGCCATTGCTCCACAGGATGCTGGCAGCGCCAGAAGCGCCCGCGAATACGACCTGTGCTACACCATCACATACTGTTGCGCCACTCACCTGCGTCGTACCACCGGGTGCGAGCGAAAGTTCGTTCACGTTGCTGATGGCCAGGGTTGATGTCGCGGACAAATCAATGGGAGAATAAGGCGTTTGTACGCCATTTCCCTGGGTGATCGTATGGGCGTATGAACCAGGTGCAAGGTTAAAGATATCTTTGGTGATGGCCGTGAAGCCGTTGGGACCTGACCATTTGTAAGAAAGGTTGGGAACACCACCAGAAACGTTTAACACGATAGAGCCATTGGTAGAATTGGCGCAAGTCGGGTTTGTAGCACTCGCAATCGATACCGCAAGTACTTGGTATTGGCGCACCAAATTAAATGGCGGCGGTACCGCAGTACAACCTGAGCTCACGTTGGTTATGGTCACAATGTAAACACCAGAATCCAGCGGAGAAAGTATGGCAGTAGTCGCGCCATTATTCCACGTGTAGGTATAGTTGGCGTTGGAGAATGAAGGGGTAATCGTAATGCTTCCGTTTTGCAAACTTCCCTGCGGGTTGCTGGAATTTGAGCTGTAGGAAGCCGGTTGTAATTGATTGATTACGGCCGTTACGGTAGTCGTATTGCCATTGCTAGCGGTTATGGTAATCGTATATAGGCCAACTTGCAGGCCGCAAATAGCAGGTGTCGGATTCGACGACGCAGGCAATGAGCCACCCCCGTTCCATGTCAAGGTGTATGGGCTGCCAGAAGATGCCGCCGCCGCAATGTTCAGGTTGATACAACCATTTTCACCACAAGAATTCTGGATACTGGAAACGGTTACGTTCCCCGTCAAAACATTGCCCGTAGGAATGGCATAAACGCCTGTTGCGGTACAGCTGTTGGCATCTGTAACCGTAACAGTATAGGTGCCAGCAGCTACATTGAGCAGGTCCTGGGTGGTTGCGCCCGTAGACCACAGATAGGAGTAGTTGGTGCCGGTGCCACCACTTACCATCAGGTCGATGCCACCCGTTGGGTTGGCTACAATAATGTTGGTGTCCAGCGCAATTGGGCTAGGAGGTCCGGCCACCGTAATGGCTGGGAAAACGGCTGTACATTGTTGCGCATCGGTAACAATTGGAGCATAAGAACCGGGAGCCAAGGTGCCAATGCACATGCCAGCCGAAGGGCCGTTGCTCCAGGAAACTGAATAAGGGCCACCATTACCACCCACAGGGGTGATGCAAATACCACCGTTGCCGGAGCCGAAGCAAGAAACATTGGATACAACGGGGTTACCGATGGTGATGGCAGATTGTGCGCCACCAACGGTTACGGTTTGCGTCATGGAACAGCCGCCAAAGTCTGTAACGGTTACGGTGTACGTACCGGAAGAAACAGCAGGATGGTCTTTTACTGGTGGCAATCCTCCTGTCCATTGGAACCCTGGATTACCAGGCCAGCCACCTACAATTGTCTGCGTGATGGAGCCTGTAGCTTGACCGAAGCAAAGCCCAGGGGTGGTTGTATTAGAGACCATTAATGCACCTGGTGCATTTTCAATTGTTACAGGTGCTGGAAGGGTGGTCGTACAACCGTTGCCGTCCGTTACCGTCACATTGTACATGCCCGGAGCAAGGTCTACAGGATTTTGAAGGACAGATACTTGCTGGCCTCCTGGAACTGTTTTCCAAACATACGTTTTGTTTCCTGAACCGCCTGTAGCTGCCGTGATTTCAATTATTCCTGTTGCTGTGCCGAAGCATTTTGCATTATCTTTTTTGATAAAAGTGGTAACCACGGGTGGTGGCGGCGTGATGATGAAAGCTGGCGGTGTAAAAATACAGCCTTTAGAATCCGTAACGGTTACGGTAAAGGTACCAGCACCCAGTCCAACAATGTTTTGTGGGTCATTGTCCGGGTCTTCCGGGCCGTCGTTGCTCCAGTCGTAGGTGTAAGGTGCGGTGCCACCTGTTGGGGTGATGTTGATTCCAGCGTTTGTTGAGTTAAAGCAGGTAGGCGTTATGACGGTGACGTTGTTGTTGGGCAATGCCAACGCTTGAGGTGAAGGTACATTCACCGCAGGTGAGGCAAAGGTGCATTGCTTGCTATCGGTGATGGTCACGACATAGTTGCCTGATACAATACCTGTAAGATCCTTGGTCGCGGCGGTGAAACTATTTGGGCCCATCCACGCGTAGGTGTATGGTGCGGTTCCGCCTGTAGGGGTAAGGACAATAGAGCCGTTGGACTGTCCGAAGCAATTAACGCCCGTGGCTGCTTGGGACATGCTGATAGCAGGTGGCGATGTTACGATTGCAGTGCTTGATGCGGTTCCAGCGGCACCATAGGTTACCGTAACAGTATAGGTTCCCGCTGGGATATTGGTGAGGTTCTGCGTCATGATACCATTTGACCATGCGTATGCAGAAGCGTTTCCTCCTGGCACAACGCTTATGGAGCCCGTTGCTCCTGTATTGCAGTTCATTGCTACTGCAGTTAGCATGGGTGGCCCGGTTGCTGAGGCAATATTTACAAGGCCGTCATCAAACCTGTAAGGTTGGCCTCCCACGTCTTTTTTATGGGTTGAATAAGGTGTTGGATTCGGGCACCCCGAGGTTCCAAAAGTAATAGGTACCACACCAGGCGCTCCAATGGCAGTAAAGCACATGGAGAAAATAGTGGTATTGTCGGCAACGGTAGCGCCAGCTGCTTTCGCCCATTTGAACTTAATGGTGCCCGTGGTGCCTGCAATGCTGTTTGTAATATTGCCTGGAATAATGCCCAGGGTCGTCACCGGAATGGTAAATGGCGTAATCAGCGACAATTTTGTGGCATCATACGTCATCAGGAATTCTGATTCCGTGATGAGGCTGAAGTTTTTTACTTTGAGGTCTACGCAGGTCTGCAGGTTCGGTCCAATGGTATCCTTATCCAAGGTGTAGGTCACTGGTACGCCACCTGGAGGGTTAGCCATGATGTAGACGGTGGAACCGATGCCCGAAGCACCGTTGGGGTGGTTGGCGTTGGTCCATACGTTTTGGCCCATGGCATTGGCTGCTTCCGCAAACTGGTTGGTAAAGTCGGGTGGGAAGCCAAATCCAAAGCCGTCGAAAGTGATGGCTGATTGTGTACCTGGCGCGCCAATGGTATTGAAGCACACTTCGTAAATCCGGGTGAAGTCCGCTCTGGTAACACCCAAGCCACTCAAGAGGTTTGGGTCTTCCCATTGCAGGAGCAAGGTGCCTGGCGCTGCTGCGGGCGGGTTGAAGACTGGTACAATCGGCGCCGCTGTTCCGCGCACACAATCGTAGGTCAGTTTTGTGTTGTCCCAGTGCATGGCGTATTGCAGCAACTGGATATTGTCAAAATCATTGACCGTTACAGGTACACAAACGCGGTTGCCTTGTTTGGCATATACGTCCGTACCGATGATCTTAAAGCCTACTGGCGGTGGTGCTACGCCGCCCGTAATGCTCACACCGCTGCTTCCGCTGCCGCTACTGTTAAAAATGGTGTTGTTGAAAATAACGGAACCCGTTGAATTCACCACCTCAATAGGGGTAAAAGGTACGGTAGTGGACAGGTTAATAGCGCTGTTTCCATTACCGATCACCGTAAAGTTTATGGTCATCAAGCGGGCATTTGGGCCCATGATTGTCACACCGTCAGGGTAGTTGATAAGGCTTGGGAACCAAGCGATTTTAAGCACCCCAGGGTTCGGATGGAACGGCGGCGTAAGGTCTGTGTATTCCGGCAAGGCGGGGTTTGTAATAGAGTCGAAACGCAACACCGCACTGTTGTAGGTAACGGGCAACAACACCGAAGAGACTTTGGTGAAATTAGAGGCATTCAGGTTAATAACTACCTGGGAACCTACCGGGTAAGGAGGCTGCGTAACAGAAGTTATGCTAGTGCTCATGTTTTGGCCTGTGGCCTGGGAAGCAATCGTTAGCAGGACTGCGCAGAGAAATGTGTAAATCGGCTTCATCTTTAACAGTGTTGATGGGATGATGTGTGAGGAAATATTTTTCAATTGCATATCAGTGTCCGGGAACTAGTCTGTGACCCGGTGCGAATGGTGAGGAAATATGCGCCTTTCGCCGGGAAAACCGCTTTATTAATATTGACGCCCTGTTTTCCCGCAGGAAGTTGAGGCAAATCTTCTTGGAAAAGGATCCGGCCAGCAGCATCCGCGATAACTACCTGGATGTCAGCCGTTTGTTCTAAATAAAATTCAGCCCGCGTATTTTCAGAAAAGGGATTGGGAGAAAGGCTTAGCGCAAGAGGGTCGTTGTCGGGCGATGTTGTTGCCACCGTATAACCGACTGCCACAAAGCCGTGGACAAGGTTACATTGCAGCTCGTTAAAAGCAGCCAGGGTACTGTCGGGCCGAATCACCTTTACAATTTCAAAATCAGTGGCAGGAAAAGCATTGGTAATTTCAGTAAACCGAATGAAAGTGCTGCTGGTATCGGGGCCGATTACCTTGAATTTTAGTCGGAAAATGGAAACGTCGTTTAGGAGAGAAACCCCGGGAAAACTGTTGGGGCCTTCCCACAACAAGCGTACAAAGCCGCTGTCGAGCGCACGCTGAGCGTTGAAATTCTGGATGGACAAGCCAGGCAAGTTGAACAGGTCAATGTTGGTATATTCCAACACTGCCGGATTCCAGCGGATGACGTATTGCATGGAAACAATACTATCAAAATTTGAAACCCTGACTGACAAGCTCTTGTTGGTTCCAGGTGCTGCTCCGTTGATGAAGGGCAAAGAAAGCCCGATCTGCGCAGAGAGCGCATTAACAGAACACAGCCATAGAACCGCGAAGGCGATACGTAAGCGAAAATTCATGTAAAACAATTGGTTGTGCCAAGCAACAGAAAAACTGCGATCAGCGAATTAGCCCTTAATTGGATTAAATATTAGGACTACGGGAATTCCGTTTTACAACAGAGGATTAAAAGAGATGTAATAGGTAATTCAAAAAGCAGGCCAAAAAGTGATTTGGCAGAAAAAAAGTTTTTGAAGCATGCATTTTGGCTAAATATTCGTGTTTGAAACTGATTCACGATAAAAACCATTCGTCATTCAGCGGATGTCGAATTAGCCTTCCTATTCATACGCCAACTGGTGTGTCATTCCGAGCGCGGCGAGGAACCCGAAAATCGGCTTTGTTCTTCCTCAGGTTCCTCGCTGCGCTCGGAATGACACGCTCTACTTGGGATTGCACATAAGCGTTCTATCAATAGGCAGTGTACTTGTGTCGCATCCATCGATGATCCAAATCCATGTTGGGCGCAGTAAAAAAGGCCGTCTCACAAGTTTCCTTGATGAGACGGCCTCCCGAAAATTTTATTTAAGCGCACTACCCTATTCTACCACGATCATTTTTTTGGTCGCGCTGAATTCGGCAGTATTCAATTGATAGAACAAAATGCCTGAACTCAGGTCGGCACGCTGTAGGGTCACGGTGTTCAAACCTTTGGCAAAAGAATTTTGCAGGGTTTTCAACACACGGCCTTCGGCATTGCTGATGATGAGGGTGGCATCGGCGGCGGCAGGCAGGTTGAAGGAGATATTCGTGTTGTTGCTCACCGGGTTTGGTACGTTTTGCAGCAGTTCAAAACCTGCACCTGCTACGATGGCGCCATTGCTGCCATTGAAGCGCAGGGAGATGTCGAGGCGCGCTAGGTCGGCATCCGCTTTGTAGGCTTCTGCTTTGGTGATGCGGTTGGAAACGGCCAGCATTTCGCTCAACCTTCCGGCTTTTTCAGCGCGGAAACGAAGGCTGAAGCTTGCGGCTCCGTCTATAGAGACCGTCACTGCATTTCCTTCCTGACCTTCGGCATTAAAGAATCCGAAGTTATTGGCGTTTACTTTATCGCTGGCAACAGCTTCTACAGCTTCCAAACCATTGAGGTTTAAGGTAAACTGGTAGCCTTCTACAGTTTCAGCGGCTTTGAAGTCCACTTCAACCATTTCTCCTGCTAGCAGTTCACGGTCTGTTACATCGAACATAAGGGTGCCAACCGTGCGGTCGTCTGCCGTCATGAGGGAGTTGGAAACAACAGTATTGTTCACGTCGCCAATTTTCACACCGGTGAAATTAGCGTTGAAGTTGCTGCTCTGCATATCCGCAACCGACTTGCTTTCCGGGAAAGTCTCCTGGAATGGGTTGGCTGGGTTAGGGAACACATAATCATTATCAACAAAGCGCCAGGAATTGGTATTGGGCAAGGTTGGATAAATGCCCAGGATCAATTTACGCAACTCAACCACATCGAATGTGGTGATAGAGTTCGACAAGTTGGCATCGGCAGCGATCATTTTGTACGGAGAACCCAGTGGCTCAATGCCGAGAATATGCTTGGAGATCAACACCAGATCATAGGTGGTGACGCCGTTGAGCGGGTTGTCGTTTTTCTCTGGCGCAACCAGGTAGTTAGAGCCCATTGGGATGGCATTGATGAACCAGAAATTACCAATGTTGTCGGACATATCGAAAACAGACACATCAGGCAAGCCGTTTGGCGGTGTGCCAAGGAGGTGTACTTCAGCTTCTTGGATTCCGTCTGTCATCTCTGTTTTCAAAGCACCGGAGACAACAGGTACCGGGTTGTTGCCACAAGAGCCGATATTGTCTTGAACGATGACAAATGTTTCACAGAAATCAGCATTACCCGCAAGGTCGATGGCCCAGAGTTCTACCAACTGAGCGCCGAGTTCGGTGCAATCGAAGGTGACGTTGGTGATCGGGTTGCCTTGGGCATCAACCGGGAAACCAGTGCCCGTGCCAACTTTCCGAATGCCATACTTCAACAGGTTGGTTGGCGTGCAGTTGTCTTCGGCGTATTGCAGGAAGTCGGATGCCCACAACTGGATCATACCGGTTGGCATGATGTTGACACTCAAGCCGTTCAGGCAAACGACTGTTGGCGCTTTGCAGTCTTTAACTATAATTTCATATTCGCACACTTTTTCATTGCCGCAGCCATCGGACACGATCCATTTGATTTTGTGCTTGCCGTGCGGCAATTGAGGCGTTACAAAAGTGTTCTGCCCTTGGAAGGTGTTGAATTTCACACAAGCAGTTTTATTTAAACCGCTGGTGGTCTCCTGAATAGCAAAGCCCCATTTTTGGTTGGTTGGCACCGAGCGGAAATCGAACTCGCGGGCTACACCCGCGCCGGTGGCGTTGCCATACAGCACTTTGTTCCAGCCGAGTCCTCCTGACTGATTGCCCAGTTGGGTGCTGTTCACCAAGGTTTCCATGGTGCCGTCGCCATCAAGGTCGAGGAACAACAGGTATTCGATGTTGATGTTGGCACCAGAGCAAGCGTCGGAAGCGGTGATACAAATATCGGATGGTGCTTCGCAAAGGTCGTGTGAGCTGGTGCTATTGTCCCACCAGTACATCGCATTCCAAAGCGCCGGGTCGTTGCTGGTCAGGTCACAAATGGTGACCGGGCTTGCAGGGCATTGAATCACTGGTGCTTGCGTGTCGATGATTTTAATGATCTGCTTATAGGTGTAGCAATTTGCGTTGGGGTTGTAATAAATGGAGTAATTGGTCGCCAATGGATCATTTGGATTGATCTTTACGATGGTCGACTTCCATGGGTCGCCCGTTGTTTGAATAGGCGATACGACCGGGCCTGGCAGGTTCGTTGGGTGGTTGCTAATTGAATTTGGATTTGGGTTTGGCACATTGATACAAGTACTATTGGGGTTGTATGTACACCAGTTGATGATTTTCCAGTAGCGTTCAATTTTAAAGCAAGCATCCGGTACGACGGTGAAAATTTCGTCCTGATAAGAAATGCCCAGCAGTTCGCAATCTTTGCCGAAGAAGGTAGGCTCTCCGTAAACACCGTTACCGTTACAAACCGTCACGATAACATCGTTCGGGAATTTTACGTAGTAGTCTTGGTCGTAGTTGACCACAATACGTTGGGTGCATTGGCTGGAGAATCCGTGGCAGTCGAACGCACGGAAGGTGCGCACGATGGTGCCTTTATTACAAACGGTATCGAACTGGTTGTAGTTGACACTGTGCGATAGACCTTTCTGACCTTGGTATACTTTGGTTGAGTCCAAGCAGCAGTTGTCTTTCACCGCAGCTTTACCATAAAGCCAGAGGCTGGGGTCAAAGCTTTTGCAGCTTACAGTGACATTGGCAGGAGGGGTACATTCAGGCTTCAGTTTATCTTGAACGGTCACTTGGATCATACACTCGTTGTAGATCGGCTCGCCGTCCCAACCAATGGTGTAGTTTCCGTTGACGTCAACCTGGTACACACGCAGGATGACAGTTTGGGTAGTTCCTACTTCACAGCAATAGAATTTGATGGAATCCAACTCGGCTGTGGCCAGGTCGAACTCACTCATACCGTTGGGGTAGCAAGAGTTTTTTTCGAGGCTATTGATGCAATCAGAATAGGGCGCCATTCTGCGAATGCTGAATTTTACACCATTACAGGCATCGTAGGATCCGTCATCAAAGGTTTTTGCTTTTACCCAGGTAACACCGGGGAACTGGCAACCGTTGGCTGAAGGAAAGTAGCAATCGAAGGGGTCGTCGGGGCCCATGGCGACAACAGTAGTTTCGTCACAAGCAGCTACCGGCGGCACGTCATCTTGAACCGTTACGGTAAACTGGCATACGGTGCTATTGCCACAATCGTCGGTCAGGATATATTTAATAACATTGTCGCCAATTGGCAATTTTGTGGCATAGCCCATAACAGCCAGGGTATCTGGTGCCCAAAGGTTGTTGCCGGGGAAACTGCTGAATGAACCAAAGCGGGAATTCCCATTCCCATTGATGTCCGTCCATTGTGCTTCAAAGCTTTTCAAGCGGGAACACGCATCTTCTACGATCAGGTCGGGCATGTCAAAATCGAGGTAGCAATGGTTGGGATCGCTGCCAACAGTCATGTTCGCAGGGCAATCCACCACTGGGCCGACAATGTCTTCCACCTTGATGAGTTGTACGTAGATGATGGGGTTGCTTGGGCCGGTTGGGAGGCACCAGTCCAAAATGGTCCAGGTACGCAATATTTTATAGGTTCCGTCGCAGGTACGGAGTATTTGATCCTGGTAAGTGGTACTCAATTCACAAAACCCGATGTTGTTGGGCCAAACTGGCCATTGCACGCCGAACTCGGTGATATGTGGCACACCTGTTGCCGATGGAGCAGTGATAGGATTTTCACAGCTTACGGTAACATTCGCGGGCAATGTTACTTCAAAAGCATTGCGGCGGTCGAAATACAGGTATTGGTTGCAAGTAGCGGTATTGCCGCTTCCGTCAACAGCCGTCCATTTACGAACAACATAGGCGCTCAGGCCAGTAATGCCGTTGATGGAGCCCGTGCAGCTCAAGTCGTTCCAGGTATCAATGTGCGACAAAGAATACGTGCCGCAGTTTTCCTCTACCAATGGGTAGGCATGGTCAATATCCAGCACATCAAGGAGATATGCCGGTGCGTAGTTTGTAACGGCACAGTTGAGGAATACATCGCTGCAAGTGAGTTTTGGCGCCCATTTGTCCTGTACAAGAATGTTGCTGGTGCAGAAATTGCCCGAAATAAGGTCGCGGACACGCACTTGCACCGTTTGATTGATGTTGGCAGCCGTAGCGACGAAGTTGCCGGTGGCGGGCACCCAAACGCCATTGATCCTGGCTTGTACTTGCAGCGCTCCATTTTGGCAGTTGTTTCCTTCCAAAATATCGTCGGGCATCAGTGCGGCTTCGCAGTTCTGGTCTAGGGATACCTGGACCAAATTATTACAAATCAAGACACATTGTGCGTTGACTTGTGCTGGATATCCGAGAAAAAAGACTGATATAATCAGTGCACTAAGAGCGTTCAATAAAAGAGTAGAGATGTTCTTTTCCATGAGATTAGAGATGATAAAAGTTGTTTGAGTCAAAAAGCTTTGGATTCGACCGTGTAAAAATTTCAAGAGCGGCAAAGTTAGAAAACGCATGGTAAATAATCAAAACCTTTACGCGTATATTTTTTTGTTTTTATTAGTATTACTATCAACAAAAACCATGCCTTACTGCAAGGACGGCACTAACCGATTTTTGGTATTTTGCTGACATTTTTGAAAAGAATCAGACCAAATGATTCTCGAAGGCAATTTTGATAAGATTTGCGGTGGAGTTTACGCTCAGTTTCCGCATAATATTTTTTCTGTGCACACTGACCGTTTGATGGCTAATGAATAGCTGCGAACCGATTTCACGGTTGTCCAGGGCTTTGCCGATGAGTTGAAGGATTTCAATTTCACGCTGGGTGAGCCCGTGTTTTTCAGCAAAAACCTCCTTTGGGCTGCTGCTTTTGTTCCATGAAGCATCAGCCTGCACCTTCCGCCAGAAGGAGTTTCCATCCACAATTTGTTCGATGACGGCCAGTAATTCGTCTTTAGTGCCTGATTTCAGCATAAAGCCATCGGCCCCGGCATCAAAAACGTCTTTTACCAAATTGGGGGCCTGGCTGCCTGCCATGATCAATATCCTCGTATTCGCATGATCCTTTTTCACCTCCTCCAACCGTTTCACGCCTTCCATCTCAGGCAAAGACCAATCGAGCAACAATAGGTCCGGGTTGCTTTCAAATAGCATATCCCGCACCTCGGTACCTGAGTTGGCAACACCTTTAATGTTGAAAGAAAAACTTTTGCCCGGGTCTGACAACACCGCCTGAAGCCCTTCAGCAAAAATTGGATGGTTGTCGGCAACGAGCACATCGAGCTGGCGCATGGATGGTGGAGCGAGTTACGTGAAACTCTACTCCAACAATATTCATACCATAACAAAAAAACGTCAACCTTAAACGGTTGACGTTTTTTTGGGGGTTTCAGGGTTTCAGGGCTAAAGGGTTTCAGGGTTTCATGGTTAAAGGGTTTCAGGGTTTACACGATCTGCTGTTAATTTTGAAATGTAGTTTCAAGGACACGAACCAATCGCGTAAACCATGAAACCCTTTAACCATGAAACCCTGAAACCCTTTAACCATGAAACCATGAAACCCCCTTTTTTAGCACTCTACAACATTCACCGAAATATTGATCGCCAGTCCCCCGTCAGCGGTTTCCTTGTACTTCGAATTCATGTCAAGGGCCGTTTCTTTCATGGTTTTGATGACAGCATCTAGGCTGACTTTTGCTTTGGCGGGGTCGCTTTCCAAGGCGATCTGGGCAGCAGTGATGGCCTTGATGGCACCCATGGTATTGCGCTCAATACAGGGTACTTGCACGAGCCCACCGATTGGATCACAGGTCATACCCAAATGGTGTTCCATGGCAATTTCAGCGGCCATCATGGCTTGTTCAAAACTGCCACCGAGGCATTCCGTGAGCGCACCGGCAGCCATGGCGGAAGAAACGCCGATTTCGGCCTGGCAGCCACCCATAGCCGCTGAAATGGTAGCGCCTTTTTTGAACAAACTGCCCAATTCGCCCGCCGTCAGCATGAATTTTACAATATCGGACTCTTCATAACTGTCGCTGAAACAAACATGATACATTAATACTGCCGGGATAACGCCCGCAGCACCATTGGTAGGTGCTGTCACCACCCGGCCAAAGGCCGCATTCTCCTCGTTGACAGCCAACGCAAAACAGCTCACCCATTTCAGGATTTGTTGAAAGGTGGGCCCTCCCCTGCTGATCTTTTGGACCCAATCATCCACGTTGCGGTAGGTTTTTGTGCCCATCAATTTGCGATTCAATGGCGCCGCACGTCTCCCGACATCCAGGCCGCCTGGCAAAATACCGTCTGTATGACAACCTTTGTAAATGCACTGCTTCATCACGTCCCATATAGCCATCAAATCGGCGTGAACCTGGGCTTCGCTGCGCCAACTGAGCTCGTTCCGAAGCACAATTTCTGCGATTCCTACACCTTCCTGCATACACCATTGCCGCAATTCTACGGCGCGGTCAATGGGGAAAGGCAGGGTCACCGTACTGGCAAGGTCTTCTTCGCCTTCCTTGACCACAAAGCCGCCACCCACAGAGAAATAGGTTTGACTAACACCCTCTCCATTTTGATAAAAAGCCCTGAATATCAAGCCATTGGCATGATATTCCAACACTTGTTCCTTAATAAAAACAACATCCACTTCTGGGTCAAAAGGCAGGTCGCGCCGCCCGCCGAGCTTTATGGTTTTGGTGTTTTTTATGTGCTCGATGGTGGTTGATACTTCCGCAACAGGAATTGTCACAGGGTCGTTGCCGTTAAGGCCAAGCTGTACGGCAAGGTCAGTGCCGTGACCGTGACCTGTTTTGGCCAAAGAGCCATATAACTCCACCCTGACGGAAACTACCAAATCCAAATTGATTTCCCGCAAAAAGCGTTGCGCAGCCCGCCAAGGGCCCATGGTATGGGAGCTGCTGGGGCCGATGCCAATTTTAAAAATATCGAAGACAGAGATGCGTTCCAAAACGAGAGATGAGTTATGAGTTATGAGTTATGAGTGATGAGTTATGAGTTATGGGTTATGGGTTATGGGTTATGAGTGATGAGTGATGAGTGATGAGAGATGAATGGGGGCAATTTAGAGCATTTGGGGGAAAGTGGGGGCAAGGTATGGAAAAGGTGATGTGCCTTCGTTGATGTTTCGTTCTTTTGCGGCCTGGGCTAACATGAGTCAGCACTTATTTTCGGGAATCCTTGGTCTTTTTAGCTGGAGGGGTTAGGAGTATTGTCTGCATTCGTTTTTACTTATTCGGGGTTGTGTTAAAAGGTATGCAGAAAAATCTTCGCGGCTCGATTGCGAACTAATAATGGGCTATAGTCGCGTGAAAAGTTGACAACTTTGTGCCAAACGCCAAATTAGCAACTATCCAGCCGCCCTCACCATCGCCCGCTTCGCTTACCCTGAGTTGTCGTGCTGTAAGCATCCGTCCACGTTTAAAGGGGAAAAGTAAAACAGGATGTTGCTGTATTGGTACGTTCAGCGCACTTTACGTG
>JBBRWA010000117.1:0-16430 GCA_038246345.1 Chitinophagales bacterium | reverse complement strand
TATTCAAGGTCTTTACGCAGATACCGTATTCCCCAGCAATCTTTTCCCTTGTTTTGGATTTTTCGTTCATGAATTGCAGTAAGGTTTTAAAATAAAATCAAGTTTCTAAAGCCACAATTTATCTATCTCGTTGGTGCCAACTTTTCGTTAGCCGACAACTAACGACTAATTAGTTGACCTAAGTACGGTAAATTGTTAACGCCATTAACAAATCACCGTACATTTTTGATCTGTTTATTCGTTCGTTGCGGGTAAGTGCGCTATGTCAACCCCAATCCCACAAACGCCAGTTGCGTATATCCAGCCAAATTTGGCTGGGTATACGCAACTGGCGTTTGCAGAAAAAACAAAAGGAAAATATTTCAGGCTCATACGGAGAATATAGACTGACGTACAAATGTAGGCCAAAAAATCATAATTCCAAATCATCTGATGGATTTTGGAATTTTCCCCAACTATTTTTTGCGCTGTAGCGCAAGAGCCTTATCGGACGTGGCACTACCCATTAGAACTTATCACCGTAGCCTCCACCCGCTGGTTCCGTTGCCGACCATCAGCAGTTGTATTGGGATATATGGGCTTCGTCCAACCATAGCCTTTGTATTGCACCTGGCCAGCTGGTATGCCTTGAGAAATGATGTAATTGGCCACGGCTTTGGCGCGGTTCGTGGACAGCTCAATGGCGAAAGCGTCGTTAGGCCACATTTGGTTGTTGGTATGGCCACCTACTTCAATCACTACATCGGGGCGGCGGCGCAGAAACGTTACCAATTCTTCCAATTGAGCTTCGCTTTCAGATCGCAAATCGTATTTGTCGGCCTCGAAATAGACTTTTTCTAGTTTGTAGATCACATTCCTCCTAGAGCTCTGTCCGATAGGGTCTTCCGTTTTTTTTGCTGGTTTGCTTTCTACTGTAGCTGTAGCTGTTGTGACTTTGGGGGCAGCGGTTCCTGTTTTTTTCGGGGGGGCTTTTGCTGCTATAGTTACTTTTGGTTTTGGATCAGGCATTTTTTCTGGGCCACAAGCGACTGTTGTAATGGGAGATAGGTTGTCAATCAGTACATGGCCATTGTAGGGGAAAAGTACAGGGGTTTTATAAAACACCTCTATCAGCAAAAAGGAGCAATTACCTGTTTTTGGGCTTAACCGGCAATTGTATTCTACCCAACGGGAATGGTTAATTATTGTCGATTTATACAGTAGTTCTGCCTTATCACAATATCCATTCCCCCCCCATATCTGGACGCAAGCTGGCGTAGCAAAATCCACAACATCTGTCGACATAGGGCTCTTGCTAAGGTATTTTGGCGCTTTGGACAAGTACAGGGTAATTTCATAACAGGAGTTTATTTCCAAAGGGCGACTCAAGCGCTGGCCAACACTCTCCCAAGTATCATTGTCGCGCACCACCATACCCAGGTAGCTGGAGCCGTTCACTGCGGGTGTTGAAACCTCCCAAAAACCAGGCTGAACATCTGGCGGACTGTCCCGCATTTGGCCGCAATCATACCAACCAGAGGGAGTGGCACTGGCCCTTGGCACATCTTCAAATGAAGGGTTGTTCAAATAAATTGGCGCATCCTTTTGTGCCAACATGGATTGTGGCACGACAAACACTAGGGAGACCCAAAAAAGTTTTTTTAAAAGCAACATAACAACAGTATTTGATTAGCAGTGACGGGAAGCGCTGGACAAATGGTATGCCAGAAAGCAAAGAGTCCAAGCCGTAAATTTCGGCAATAACGTTTGCAAATTGCTTTTTAATGTGCAGTTTCGATGAAATAACGGCATACAATACCAAGTAACGGTTTTAGGTGCCATTATTTCAATGAATCGTGTACCGCAAATACTTGATTGTTTTCCCGGCAGCGAGGTGCTTGCCTTCATAAAGTGTCTGAATATTCCATTCCGGCATGGCCATTTCAGCGGCATAAATATCCAAATTTTGGTACAAAAGCGTACAACTCGGATCCGTCAAAATGGATTCCAGGGAGAATGCTACCAAATCATTGTCGTCGTGTTTGAGGTGCACGAGCCCGCCCGGTTTGAGAATATGGCGGTATTTTCCGTGAAAATAAGGTGACGTGAGCCTCCGGTTTTCTTTGCTCGACCGCGGGAACGGATCGCAGAAGGTGATCCAGATTTCATCTACCTCGCCCACAGCAAAAAAATGCTCGATAATTTCGATGCGCGTGCGCACAAATGCCACATTGTCCAATCCTTCTGCCAGTGCGGCCTTAGCGCCCGTATGCAGTCGACTGCCCTTTATGTCTACCCCGATGAAGTTTCGATCCGGGAACATCCGACCCAGCCCAATGGTATATTCTCCACCGCCTGCCGCCAATTCGAGGGTAATGGGGTTGTTGTTTTTAAAATGTTTCGTGTGCCAGTTTCCTTTCAAATCTACAGGCTCCATATTCACGCCAACGAGCGATGGCTTTTGAATGTCGTAACATTCATAAACGTTTGGAAAGGAAAGTACTTCGGCAAATTTGCGGAGTTTGTTCTTACGAGACACGGTATCGAGTGCGGAGTTTGGATTGCGGAGTTTGGAGTGCGGAGTGCGGAGTTTGGAGTGCGGAGTTTGGAGTGCGGAGTGCGGAGTTTGGATTGCGGAGTGCGGAGTTTGGAGTGCGGAGTGCGGAGTTTGGAGTTTGGAGTGCGGAGTTTGGATTGCGGAGTGCGGAATTTGGAGTGCGGAGTGCGGAATGCGGATTTGGGCGCGCAAATGTCGGTTTTTTTCTGCAAATTCTGTGGTATGAAGTATGTTTGTGCAAAGCTTTTTATATGAATTTCAGGATGATTCTATTTGTTTTCACGGCCATAATACTTAGTGCAAGTACTTTGCCCGCCCAAAATTTCTTTTTCGGCAACGACCTCTCGTATGTAAATGAGATGGAAGATTGTGGGGTGGAGTATAAGGAGAGTGGTGCTGCAAAAGATGTGTACCAGATATTTAAGGACAACGGCGGCAACCTCGTCAGGCTGCGGCTTTGGCATACACCATCCTGGTACGACACCTTGAATGTGGGCAAACGATACGCCGATTTTCAGGATGTGCGCAAAAGCATTACACGTGCCAAAGCCCAGGGAATGGCCGTTTTACTTGATTTTCAATTGTCTGATTTTTGGGCAGATCCGCAGCGGCAGTTGTGCCCGAGCGCCTGGCTTGGGGTGGTCAACAACCTGCCCTTGCTGAAAGATTCACTCTACAATTATGTCTTCAAAACGCTCAGCGATTTGAATGCCGAAGGTTTATTGCCGGAAATGGTTCAAATTGGCAACGAAACCAACCGGGGTATTGTACTCTCGCCCGCTATGGATGCCGCTGGTTGGTCGCTCGACTGGAACCGAAACAGCCAATTGTTCAAAAAGGCCATTCAAGCGGTGCGCGACGCAGAGAATGCCGCCGGAAAAAAGGTGAAAGTCGCCATCCACATTGCTGGCCCTGCCGATGCTGGCTGGCTGATGCAGGGCTTTTGGAGCAATGGCGTGACCGATTTTGACATCATCGGGATTTCCTATTATTGGGCCTGGCATAAACCAACCTCCATCACGGATGCCGGAAATATTGTGGCGCAACTAAAACAGCTTTATGCGGGCAAAGAAGTCATGATTTTTGAAACCGGGTATATTTGGACAACCCAGTTCAACGACAATGCTTCCAATATTATCAACGTCGTACACCCAAATTATGCGCCAGCGAGCCCGGAAAACCAGCGGCGCTGGCTGGTGGATATGACCCAAGAAGTAATAAACAAAGGTGCCAGCGGGGTCTTGTATTGGGAGCCAGCTTGGGTGTCATCAACTTGTTGGACGCCCTGGGGCCAGGGCTCTCACCAGGAGCATGCTACTTTTTTTGATTTTCAAAACAACTTGCTCCCCAATGGAGGGATAAAATGGATGCAGTACCCTTACGAAAACCTGGTTTCTACCGAAACACCAACCGCGGCGATAGATTTGCAGATTACCCTTGATAGCAGTCAACGGCATTTACAGGTTCGGATAAAAGGGATCGACGAAGATCGCCAACTTACGCTGCAAGTCTTGGATGCCAGCGGAAAAGTACTGACAACAGCACCATTTAGCACCGGATTTGGCGCAATGAGTGCTACTCAAGTTCCCATTCCTGTTTTACCTGCGGGCATCTATTACGCGGTGGTGTACGATGAGAATGTTGCGTTGGGGAGCCGCGGGTTTGGTGTGTTTAATAAATAAACTAACTATCCGCATGTTGTGTACCGAGCCTGTTCGTCGCTCTGACCAGCACATCCTACCAAACGAGATATACATTCGTTTTCCAATAAGTATCCTTCCTGACACTTTTTAAATATGCTAACAATAGTATGTTGCGGTCGCCAAAGGCGTGCTTTATGTTTGCATACTGAAATTAGCAATGCAATCCAAGACTGATGTACTGATAAAGCTTGGTGAAAGAGTTCGCGACCTTAGAAAAGAGCGTGGACTTTCACAAGAGCAATTGGCTTTCAAGGCTGATTTGCATCGTACTTATATTGGCATGATTGAACGTGCTGAAAAAAATATCACCCTGATAAATATTGAAAAAATTGCGATTGCATTTAATGTTGACATAAAAGAATTGTTTAATGAGTGAGTTTTATCTTTCGGATGTCTTCAAATTTACACAAGGCTTAGGCCAAAAAGGACATCAAATCGGCAGAAAAGTGGGTGATGCAATAGAACTTGTTACACTTGCCATGATTTATAAAGAACCTTCCCTTACCAATTTTCTTGTAATAGAAGATGGTGTTGAAGGGGCTACTAGTGCCAAACATAAAGTTGAGTTTGCATTTTATAATCTAAATGCTGAAAATCAACCCCAAAGAAATTCAGAAAATCTATTTGGTATAATTGAATGCAAGAAAGTTGGTGTCGAACAAACAGTAAAGCAGAATTTTAAGGAGTGGAATTCAATTCCTGCTAACAAAGCAAGTTTCCACCAAACAAATGGTTATTCATTTACAATTTCACCTCCAAAAACAAATTTAAAGTGGCTTATTTTAGTTAAAGCAACTACCGATAACCCAAATAATCTTTCAGTAACGATTAGAAAAGTAGTTAATGGTTTAATTTCAGAAAATTTGGTATATAATTTTAATTGCCTCGAAAGAACGCAAATTCTAATTGTACAAGATATCGCTGATGAACTTTTTATCTTAGGCCCAGATCAAATTTTGTCAGAAGTCGAAAGATCAATAAAAAAGTGCGTAATACTGCAAATAAAAGATGTAAATAATGGGCAAATCGAATCAATTCATGTAAATGAATCGTTACCCGGCCCTCAAACACCTGAAAAGGCAAAGTAAGCCTCTTTTGTTTCACTAGATGTAAGGAAAAAGGTACTTGGTCGTTTTGATAAAACAGAAGATAACTCCTTTATCTCAATATTAGTAATTGGCGAGGCATCTCATTGGGAAGAAAAAAGCAGGTCAATGGTGAGGCTTTGTAATGACTACAACTTGATAATTCCAGATGCTGTTCTAATAAAATTATTTCAGGATTTTGATGCTGCTTTTCGAGTTAATTATCAAAACATGATTACAAAAACAAATTATAGAAGATTACAAAATGTTAAAGATATTGTTAATGCGGTAATTGAACACTTTAATGGAAAAGTTCTTTTTGAAATGGGGACAAATCAATTTATGGAGTTTGAACACTTTATTGAAGACCATAAAAACAAACTACGACTTAAACCAATCAATTGAATTGTAATTTCATCACCATTCTTTCTTTTCCAATTGCTTCCTTGTGTAAATTAGTAATATCTACAACAGCACCAAATTTAATAAATTCATCATAAAAACTTTGAAAATCACTCCCCCAATAAATCATCGCACAAGCCATTGGCGCACCTTTTCCTATATCTAATCCATTTTCTAAAAATTTTAAACGTGTATCATATAAAAAACATATAGCAGTTGCTTCACCAAACACACTTTGTTTCCAATGACCAGTATTTGTTGCCACTGGAACAAGTGCTATCACTTCTGAGTCATACTTCTTATGAGTTAATGCACATTTTGCAAGCCAATTTTTTATTGTTGTACCTCTTTCCCTATCAGCACCGTATGGTGGATTAACATAAATGGTTGGGAAATCCCAACTTTCTTTTAACCCGTCCTTTTCAGGCAATGAATACTCAACTTTTGCATTTACTATTGAAAATTCATTTGAACATGGGTCAAGAGCAATTCTACCACCAAAAAACTGATAGACTGCATCAACATACTTTTTGGGTGTTCCCCAACATTGACTTTGTGAATTAACTGTTCTACCTGCGCTCATTGTATTTATGTTGCTAATTTTACTATGCAAAAATAAGGGTTTCCCTCAACTTGCAAAACACTCTTTTTGTGTTAACAGAATCAAATATAAAACCTTATTTCAAATTTTGAAAACATTTTGTGTTATTTATTTTTACTTAATTTGTATTTTATTGGTATTCAATTCCAATATTCATCTACTGCCATTCTCATCGCTCGTTCAAATGGGTCTGAATTAAAGTCTCTGCGATTGATTTTCCAGCAAAATTCATTTAGATAATTCTGCAAGTATTCCTTCGGTGTTTATCCATTGCTTGCTTTGGAGGGGCTACCATTTGCCCTACGCCGTTCCCATACGCCGGATTTTCACCGCGGAAAGCACCACCAAACTGATTACAAAGAACACCGCCAGTGCCATCACGCTGTTGCGCATGCCGCCTGTTATTTGTTCCACAAAGCCAAAAGTGAAGGTGCCAACGACGGTTGAAAGCTTGTCCATCACGTCGTAAAAGCTGAAGTAAGATGCCGTATCCGGCGTGTCTTTGGGCAACAATTTGGCATAAGTACTGCGCGACAACGATTGAATGCCGCCCATCACCAAGCCCACCGCAGCAGCGAGCAGGTAAAAGTCGGCACCGGTTTGCACGAAATAGCCTACGATGCAGATGACGGTCCAAATAACCAGCATGATCATCAAGGAGAATTTGTTGCCCTTCCTGCCCGATACTTTGGAAAATAAGGTAGCGCCGCCAATGGCAACGATTTGAAGCAACAAAATCAAGAGGATCAACCCTGATGTCGTGAATTTTAATTCTTTTTCGGCGAAGGTAGAGGCCAAAAAAAGCACCGCCTGTACCCCCGCATTGTAGCAGAAAAAGGCAGCCAGGAAAGAGAGGGTATTCGAATCGCCACGCAAATTACGCCAGGCTTTTTTTAGTTCCTGATATCCTTTTCCAAGCAGATTTTCAGTAGGCCCTTGCGGCTTGTCTTCCGGCAATCGTTTCAAGGGGATTTGGGCAAACCCCAACCACCACAACCCTACCATAACAAAAGCTGTTGGTACAGCCCGCAAACCATCCGAAAATCCGAACCAGCTGTAATTCATGATTACAACTAGGTTGACGACCAATAAAATGACGCTACCAATAAACCCATAACTGAATCCCTTGGCACTGACATCATCGTAGCGGTCTTCCGTAGCAATAAGTGGCAAAAAAGAATTGTAAAACACAATGCCGCCAGCAAAGCCAATGGTGGCCAAAATAAAGCCCAACAAGCCAACCCAGAGGGTGTCCATGCTGGTAAAAAACAACAGCGATATACAGGCCAGGGCACCTAAAGTGGTGAAAAACCGCAAAAAGGATTTTTTATGTCCACCGAAATCAGCAATGCCCGACAGGATGGGCGAAACCAGCGCAATGATCAAATATGCCAGCGCAATGCTCCAGGCATACAGGGTGCTGTCCGACATGCGAAAGCCCAACACGTTCACCGTATCATCGGTCAGCGTCAGGAAATAGCCTGGGAATATGGCTACCGTAATAACCAGTGCGTAAGCGGAATTTGCCCAATCAAAAAAGGCCCAGCCGTTGATGATCCAAGGGTTGTTTTTGCCAGTTTGGTTTTCTGGGGATGGGACTTCAGGTATTTTTTCCATAATGATGGACGGTTTTCGTTGATAGTTGTTCGTTGATAGTTGTTCGTTTGCACAACATTACAATATTCTATTAGTATTTGTATTTTAGCACCTTTTAAAAACGGTGGACGGTTTGCCCGCCGTAGCTTTTCTTCCTTCGCCTAGGCCTCGACAGGTAAAAGCGTAGGAGGTGCCCCAACAGTCAATATCCAAGTAGCATTTGTGTTTCAGCACCTTAAGCCAACGATATAATTGATACACAAAAGAATGCTGAAAACCACCGCCAAAAGAACGAACCAATGCTGTGCAAACCGTCCACCGTCCCCCGTCTACCGTCCCCCGTAAAATATCATTCGACGACAATTTCATCCACGAAAAGCCAGGCCCCTTCCCCTGCGCCGGGCGCTCCACTGGGTATCACCCCATAAGTTTTGGCCACAAATTTCAGGTAGCGCCCGCGGGCACCCTGGGTGTCCAGTATGACGGATTCTACCGTTGAACCATTGAGGTTCGCGGCATCTATGGTTTGTTTTGCGCGTTGTTTGAAGTTTACACCATCATCTGAAATGAAGATCGTCACTTCCAGCGGTGGATAAATCCAGGCCACCTTGGAATTGACAAAATTGCAAGAGACGCGTTTAAAACGGGTCTTTTTCCCCAAATCGATCACGGGGTCAATGTCGTGGTTGACGAGTGCTACCCAATTGTTCCAGCCTTTGAGTTTGCCCGTGACGCCATTGGTCAGGCCGTATTGTTCGCCGCCGTTGTATTTGTCAGGCGTTCGCGGCATGGTGTATGGCTTTCCACTGGCTTTGTGCACGAGGTATTGTACGCTCAGCACCTTACCAGCTGCTTTTCCCTTTTGAATGACAACGGCTTTTACCGTGGAGGTTTCCATCAGGGAAAATGGGCCTGAATACCGTTTGGAGTTGGCAGAAGGTTCTGTGCCATTGGTCGTATAGTATAGGGCAAAATCGGGCATGGTACCTTTCAGGCTGACCTTCCCATTTGAGTAGGAAGCCGTCAAGTCATAAAAAGCCTTGGAATAGTTCAGCCCCATGGCATCCAGTCGGGTAAAATGGGTGACCAGACGCTTACTGAAATCCGCCCAGTTTTTATTGGATTTTGCCGACCACACCACCTCCGCCAGCGCACAAGCACGTGGATAGGCCATGTATTCCACATAGTCGGAGGTTTTCATGTACTCGGTCCAGATATTGCCCTGAGCGCCGAGGATATGTTTTGCTTCCTCGGCGCTCAGTTCTGCCGGGATGGGCTCGTAGCTGTACACTTTTTCGAGGGGGAGGTAGCCGCCAATGGCCAGGGGTTCTGTCACCGGATCACTTTGGTAATAGTCAAAATATACGTCAGAACTTGGGGTCATGACGGCATCGTGCCCTGCTTTGGCAGCGGCGATGCCCCCCTCAATGCCCCGCCAGCTCATAATGGTGGCGCTGGGAGCAATGCCGCCTTCGAGAATTTCATCCCAGCCGATCAGTTTTTTGCCGTGTTTGGCCAGCATGGCTTCGGCGCGGTGGATGAAATAGCTTTGGAGCTCGTGGGCGTCTTTTAGCTTGTTGTCCTCCATGCGCTTCTGGCATTTTGGACAAGCTTCCCACTTGGTTTTGGGGCATTCATCGCCACCAATGTGGACGTAAATGCCTGGAAACAACGCGCAGACCTCGTTCAATACATTCTCCAGAAATTGGAAGGTTTCCTCATTTCCCGCGCAAAACACATCGTCAAACACACCCCATTTCTGGGCGGTTTTATAGGGGCCACCCGTACAGCCAAGTTCGGGATAGGCGGTGAGTGCAGCCAGTGCATGGCCGGGCATTTCAATTTCAGGAATGATGGTGACGAAGCGTTTTTGAGCGTATGCTACGACCTCCTTTATTTCCTCCTGGGTGTAGTAACCACAATCTTTTACACCGTCATAGCGCTCCGGGGCGTCGGAATAGTGCCCAAGGAGTGTCTCGTCGCGGCAGGCGGCGATGCTTTGCAATTTTGGGTACTGCTTGATTTCAATGCGCCAGCCCTGGTCGTCGGTCAGGTGCCAGTGGAAGGTATTCAGTTTATGAACCGCCAGTACATCAATGTATTTTTTGATAAAACTAACGGGGAAAAAATGACGACCTACATCAAGGTGAAGTCCCCTGTACGCAAACCTCGGCTCATCTTGTATACTGCAACAAGGGGCCGTCCAGGCAACTTTTTCTACGACAGGTTGCTGGCTGTTGATGGCCGCGGGGAACAATTGCCGCAGGGTTTGCACCGCGTAAAAAGCACCGGCAGCGGTGCGGGCGCGTATTAGGATGGAGCCTACCTTTACTTCCAGCTGGTAGCCTTCTGCATGGGCAATTTTTTCGTCGGGCAAAAAGTAAATGGCGTTGCTGCTTGGGTTGGGTTTATTTTGGGTAAATATTTGTGTTTCAATATGATGGCCCGTCGATTTGACCAACATAAACATCAGGTATTCGGCTGCGGTGGCCCAATCTTTGTCGTTTGGGGCGATGATTTTAGTGTCAGGTTTTAAAGTAAAAACACCTTCCGCAGGGGTAATTTTTAGTGGCTGGGGAATGATTTGAATGCCTGTGCCGGAAGACTGGCAATTGGACAGCAAGGGGAAAATTAACAATAACAGCAGAATACGCGAAGACATGATGTGTTGGTTTATATCAGGTCGAAAGGTAATAAATCGTTGTTAGTTGCTCGTTGATAGTTGTTCGTTGTTTGTTGTTCGTTCTCCTTTGCTCAATTCTCGCTGGGTATTTCGTTGTTCGTTGATGGTTGCTTGTTGTTCGTTTCCGAGCGCTTGGTCTAACATCTATGACGTAAGCGAAGAAGGAACACTTTTGCCCAAAATGCCCCATTTGCCCCCAAAATGCCAGAGTTCATTCGCAACCTTCTCCAAATGACCAAGCGCTCGGAAACAAACAACAAGCAACCAACAACTATCCACGAAATGCCAAGCGCTCGGAAACGAACAACAAACAACGATCAACGATCAACTACACACTTTGCGCCATTTTCATAAAAATTTGATTATCAATACATTAAAATGCTGTACATTGCAAAAGTTGTACGGAATCGGACACTTTGTTGTTCGTTGCTGAACAATTACCAGAATAAATCATTCATTATAATACCATTAAAAGTCTATTAAAACCCATTTAAGCGGGCTTTTTCGCCTTGGCTTGGTCTGATATTTGCCTCCCCTGTAGAGAAAAATAATAAAGGGATTCACGCGTTAAACCAGTGAAACCATCTTTTTTATATCATTCAAAATTTCAATTTCCGAATTTCTATGCGAATTACCAATCATCTATTTGTGCTCTTATTTGTAGGAGCAACCCTGACTTCCTGCGTTGCCAAGAAGAAATACCTCGCGGTAAAAAATGACTTAACCAACCAAAAGCTTGAGCTTGATGCGGCCCGCAAAGACTTGGCTTCTTGCGACGACCGCGTGAAATCCATGCTCGGCCAACTCGGCACATGCGACAAAGAAAAAGAACTGCTGCGCGCTGACCTGAGAAACGCACAAGGTACCCTGAAGCTTCGTGAGGAGCAAATCCAAGACCTGAAATCGCAACGCGACAATCAGGTGACACAAGTGGGCAACCTCACGGTTTTGTCTCAGTCGGCGAGTGACAACATCAAGGAAACACTGTCCCAGCTGGAGAAAAAAGACAAGTATATCTATTTGCTCCAGGCGGCTAAAACGAAAGCTGATTCTATCAATCTGGCACTTTCCGTTAACCTCAAAGGTGTCCTGAGAGATGGTATCGAAGACAATGACGTGGATGTAAAAGTGGACAAAACGGTGGTGTTCATCAACTTGTCTGACAAAATGCTTTTCCAAAGCGGAAGCTCCAACCTTACCCCGAAAGCGAACTCAGTACTGGGCAACATCGCAAAAATCATCGAATCACGCCCCGATCTCGAGGTGATGGTAGAAGGTTATACCGACAATGTAGCCATCAAAAACGCCTGCATCGACGACAACTGGGACTTGAGCGTGAAAAGGGCAACCTCTGTGGTGCGTGTATTGCAGAACAACTTTAAAATCAACCCAAACAAGTTGATCGCCGCTGGCCGTGGTGAGTACAATGCCCTGGCAGGCAACGACACGGCTGAAGGTCGTTCGACCAATCGCCGCACCCGTATCATCATCATGCCAAAACTGAATCAGTTTTATGATTTGCTGAATCCGAATTTGGCGCCTAAGTAAGGGCTCGGATTTTTCGGAACAGCACAATTGTGCAGAATATCCCGTTCCGCCGGAAGCAAAAAACATGAGTCATCCCTTATTTTTTTGGAGAAAATAGGTGTAAATTAGCGTGTTTGTGTATACTTATTGGTTTGACGATTTTTCATCATCCGACCAAATGGCCATCGTCCGACCGCTTTCCGTGGTCTGACGAATAAGTAAAAACGAATGCAACCGATTCACTTAGCCCTTCCATCTAAAAACACATAGGGTTCACGAAAATAAGGGATAACTCATGTTTTTTTCTACTCCTCAAAGTCCACCTTCTCCCTTTTCCCAAACCCCAACTTCGCCATTCCCCGATCAAATATCCAATACACCACCGGCACAACAATCAGTGACAGCAGCATAGAAGAACTTAAGCCGCCAATGATCGCCCAGGCAAGGCCGTTTTTCCAGTCGGCACCAGAGCCTTGCGCAAATGCAATGGGCAACAAGCCGATTATCATGGCCACATTGGTCATCACCACCGGACGGAAGCGCAATTTGGTGGATTCCAGCAGGGATTCGCGCAGGGGTGTCCCCTGCTCCCGCAACTGGTTGGCAAAATCGACCACCAGAATGGCGTTTTTCCCGACCAAGCCGATCAGCATCAACAGGCCCATGCCTGTAAATACCGTGAGGTTCTCACCCGCCAAAGCCATCGCCAGAAAAGCACCGATGATGGACAATGGGATTGAAAACAACACCACCATTGGATAAATCCAGTTGTCGTACAAGGCTACCATGATAAGGTACACCAGCAAGAGGGAGGTCCACAAGGCAAAGCCCAGGGTACCGATACCCTGTTGCTGCCGTTTGAGGTCACCGCCGTACTTGATTTCTACACCGGGCGGCAAGGGCATTACATCAAGCCGGGATTTTATTTCGCGGCCCACCGTACCATTGGGCCGTCCGATCACCTGTGCGCTCAGCATGACCGATGTGATACGGTCGCGGCGCTCGAGCCGGGATGGAGCAGAGCCTTCCCGCACTTCTGCAAATTGCTTCAGAAAAACGGTGCTGCCCAAGGGGTTGACAAAAGACAAGCTGCGAATATCATCAACGCTGCGACGGTCAAAGGCATCCAATGCAATACGGATAGGGTATTCGTAGGCGCCATCGCGGTATTTTGCGTCCGTGTTGCCGCTGAAAGCTGTTTGCATAGTAAGCCCTACCTGCGCCATGCCAAGTCCGTAGTCGGCCATGCGCTGGCGGTTGACTTCCACCTGAACTTCAGGGGTGCCACTTTCCACGGATGCGGTGATTTCAACACAACCTGGCACGGCTTCCATTTCCTTCCGCACACGTGCGGAAAGCACTAGCAAGGTATCGAGATCAGCACCATTCATCATGATTTCGATGGGCATGTTCGACAATCCCAGGATGTCGATCGGGTTGGTTTTGATGCGCGCACCTGTGACGATTTCTTCGAGTTGGACTTTTGTTTTTCGGGCAAAAATGGGCGTTAATTCCGAGCGGCCATGCCCATACGGTGTCAAAAACACCTGAATTTCAGCCGTATTGGGTGCGCTTTGGCTGAAGGTTTTGTTGGTTTGCCCAACGGTGGCAAAAGTATGCAGCACGTGTTCCTGTTGTCGCAGCCAGCTTTCCACCATTTTCACCTTCTCATCTGTTTGAGACAAGGACGCGTCCTGGGGCAGTGTAATTTCTATCAAAAATTCGCCGCGTTCGCCCGCTTCCATAAACGCATTGCCGATCAGTCCAGAGGTGACCAACAAAAAGGAACTGGCAAACATGCCCAGGGCCACCAACAGGGTGATAATTTTGGTGCGGCGGTTTTTCAAGGCCAAACTGAGCAAGCGCACAAAGCCGTCAGAAACCCAATCGAGGAACCTTTCAAAACGCAGCGCAATGCGCCCGCCGATGTTTTTCCCTTCAAAACGATGCAGTTTGCCAAAGCGAGAAGTCAGCCAGGGCACCAGGGTAAAGGATACCAAGAGCGACACCAGGGTAGAGGTTAGGATGGTCATGCAGAACTGTCGCAACAGATCGGGCACCAATCCGGCGCTCAAAATAATGGGCAGGAAAATCACTACGTCCACCAGCGTGATACTTATGGCCGTAAATCCAATTTCAATACGCCCATCGTAGCTCGCCTGCACCCGGTTCTTCCCCATTTCCAAGTGCCTGTAAATATTTTCTATGACGACAATGGCATCGTCAACCAGAATGCCGATGGCCAGCGAAAGGCCCAACAAAGACATCAGGTTGAGGGAATAGCCAAATACCTTCATCATCACAAAGGTGGTGATGACAGAGGTTGGAATGGAGACCAGGACAATGGCAGCATTGCGAATGCTGTGCAGAAACAGCAACATAACCAGGGCCACCAGCACAATCGCCATGCCCAGATCCTCCAGTACAGCATGCGTAGCTTTTTTCGTAAAGACACTGCTGTTTGCCACCACCTCGAATTTCAAACCTTCGGCGGCGTATACGCCTTGCAGGGTTGCCAGTTTTTCCAGCACCAGCTTCGACATTTCCACGGCATTGGCATCGCCTTGTTTGCGGATCGTGATACCCACGGAAGGCGAACCATCATACCGACACACAACCTCCTGGTCTTTAATGCCATCCTGAATCTCCGCAATATCTTTTAGGAAAATAGAGGAACCGAACCGGCTTTTTCCGACCACCAAATTTCGAATCTCATTGATACCGAGGAATTTACCCGCCAGGCGAATCCGCTTTTGGCCAGCTTCTCCGGTTACTTTACCGGTAGGAAAATCAAGGTTGGCACCCTGCACGATTTGGGATACCTGCAAGAGCGATAGCCCGTACTGCTCCAAACGGGTGCTGGAAATATTGATTTTGATTTCACGTTCCTCTCCGCCTAGTATGCTCACTTGCGCGACACCTTTTACCTGGGATATTTCGGGCAATGCGCGATTTTTGATCAGGTCGAAAAAGGCGGTACCGGTCACGTTGGCCGAAACGGCCAGTTTCAAGATCGGCAGTTCGTCGAGGGCAAATTTGTTGATTATTGGAGGCCGCACTTCCTTGGGCAACAGGGCCTGCAACTGGTTTATCTTCCGTTGCATCTCCTGCACGGCTTTGTCCAAATCGACCGACTGGTCAAACTCTACTGCAATAAAAGAGGAGTTCTCCTGACTGCCCACCTGTATCTGATCGATGCCTTCCAGAGAAGATATGGCATCCTCAATGGGCTTGCTCACGGTGTTTTCGACTTCGCCCGGCGAAGCGCCCGGATAAATGGTGATGATGGTCACCACCGGCGGACTGAATTTGGGAACCAGTTCAATCGGCAGACTGAAGTAGCTCGCAATGCCCATAAAGGTCAGCACGGCGAAAACCACGATGATCAGGGAGGGGCGGCGGATGGAAAGTGCGGTAAGATTCATAAAGCTGGGGCGAAGGTACGCAGATGTTGGAAGTTGTGGAAAATCACCACCGGTATTCTGAAAAGCCGTAAACTTGTAGTAAACTGTGCAACATGGCCGAAGCAACAATATCATACAATATTGCGAAATACCCTAATTTTAAAGAGTACCTCTGGTTCGAGGCGCATGAGGAGGCATCGTTGCAACAACACCTGGGGCGATACATTGTCATAAAAGGCGAGCAGGTCATTGGTGATTATGGCACCCGGAAACATGCCAGGCAGGAAACGCTCAAAAAACATGAAGCTGACTCTTTTATCATTCATTTTGTGTTAAGAAAGACCCGCGACGAGTGCCCAGGCTCCGTGGTCGAAAATTAATCAGTGTAGATGAAAAGTGAAAACCCCATCCCGGCAAATGCATTAACTATTGCCCATGAAACTATTGTTCTTGCGGTTTACACGAACGCAAGCGTGAGCTTGCCATTAAATGCACAGGGGCAAGAACTGGCCTTTGCTAAGCCGCGAAACTTAAAAGCACTTTGGGACACTGGTGCTACCCATTCTGCCATCTCAGACCGCCTTGCTACAGAGATGGCGCTTCCCAACAGAGGATTTTGCACGGGTTTCCACCGCCTCCGGAATTCTTCATGTGCCTGTTTGCCTTATTCAATTGGGGCTGCCCAACAATTTCGTTTTTGAAGAAATTGAAGCAGTCGAATTTGCCTACTCCGATGAGGACGATTGCGACCTATTGGATGCGGCCGTTTAAGGCATAAGCTCCCTATTCCGCTAAGCAACCTTACCATAAAAGGGAACGTCATCTTGCAAACACAAACTACGATGCGCTCGATCCTATCATGCCTGTTTATGGCCGTTGCTGCCCAACTTTGT
>JBBRWA010000116.1:0-16611 GCA_038246345.1 Chitinophagales bacterium | reverse complement strand
GAATGCGGACTTTGGAATGCGGACTTTGGAATGCGGACTTTGGAATGCGGACTTTGGAATGCGGACTTTGGAATGCGGATTGCGGAATAGGGCGTTTGGAATGCAGCACAATTTATGGTTTAATGGAAAGAGATGCCGAAGGTGGGACATAGTTTGTTGAAAGGACAATAATTTGGACAAATGGTTGGAAATAGTGGGCTAATGGGCGGGGGGGGGCGGTATTTCTATAAAAAAAATGCCGTGATCGACTGTTTCGGGTCGATCACGGTATGGCAGGCATGACTGGGTTAATGCGGAATCAAACAATTGATTCGGCTTTGAATCCAGCAGCTTTTGCGCGAACTAAAGCGCGTTCCAAGCTATCGGAGACTTTGTTTGCGCTAAGGTTTAGCTGTTCAAAAAAAAGTTCTACTTGAGTTTTGTCTGAATTGGCAAGTAATTTTTTCATTTTTTGCCACAACTGTTCCTTTTCTTGAGCTGAAGTCAGCATGTTCCATTCAGTTTCGAGCATCTCAAAATCTAAAAAGATTGGTATATCAGTTGCGGTTTTCATAGTTCGTTTAATTTTTGATACCAAAAATACTGCAATTCTTTGATAATTCGGAGTTTCTCTAAACCAATATTGATAAATTCATCGGCATATTATTTACGAAGAAGTTGTTTTGCATGTCCCACCATTTGGTTGGGTGCGGCGGTACGAACAGGTTAAAACTTAGCACCTTTTCATTGTCCAGGTTTTCAGGACGGGTTACTTGGCGGTTATTGGCAGCATCTACCGTTGGCACATAGCGCATGGGCTGATTTTCGATGCTGTACGACACGCCGAAGCGCCAGGATTTAAAACCATATTCTAATTTTCAGCGCATCTGTGAAGGATGGCTGGATGGCGGTATTTCCGCCCTCAATCTTGGTTGGATCAATGAAGATTAGCCAGGGGGCTAGCTGTCTGGTTTGCGGGCGAGTGATGCGGCGACTGTAGGAGACGTTGAGGGTTTGGGTTTCTGTCAGTTTGTGGGTCAGAAAGATGCTTGGGAACCAGGAACCATAGTGCCGATCCACCAGGTTCGGTTGTTCCATTGAGCCAAGGTTGGTGTTGGTGTATTCGTAGCGGAGGCCTGCTTTGAGGTCGGTCTTTTCGCTGATTTTTGCGCTAAAGGAACCATAAGCGGCTTCCACATCTTCATTCAAATGAAACAATGAGGTGAGGTCAGAAATGACCATCCAATTCTGTTGAGGTTCACGGCTTTGCACGGATACGGTGTTGTCGAAGCGCAGGGATGTGCACTTGCCCCCAGTTTCCAATTTCAGCTTTTTCCCAAAATCGATGCTATAATCAGCTTTCAGTACAGCCACGCGAATGGGCGTTTTTTTGCCAATACTCAATTCGCTTTCGGTCATTGGGGTTCCCGCAGCATCAAGGTTTTTCAGTAAATAATGGCTGGGGTTGTTGATGTCGTAATGTATGAAATCGCCATCCCAGTCCGCTCGACGTGTAATACCTCATCAAAAAGGTGACCAATATGCTTTGCCAGCCTTTAAGACAAGTTGGCATCGATCAGCAACTTCATGCAGCGACCATTTTCGCATTCCGCTCCCGTGAAGCTGCGAATGACAAGGCAGCTCGGATTTTTTTGTACATCCAACTGAGGAAACTCCTCAATGATGTCAGCGAAAGTCATTTCTCCCGCCAGCATTTCCAGAATGTCCTGTACACTGATACGTGTACCCTGAATACAAGGCTTGCCAAAGCGAATAGCCGGGTTTATTTCAATGTAATCTTCGTAACGCATTTGCATTCAATTGTTTCAACAAAGACATAGAAAAAAAATGAGGTAATTTGGAACATTGCAACAATACGGAGTGGGAAGTTGTAGATTATCTCATGGCAAATGGGGTTGACCGAGAAGATATCGTTTTGGGCTTTGTCCCTCCCCAAGCCCGACCCTTTTCAGGGTTTGCTGCAGTATAGTGTATTCTTTTGTGGGGGGTATCCTCAATGCCTAAAATGCCTTACCCCCGTCACCACCATCGCCATCCCTCTTTCATCACAAGCATCCACTGAAAGCTGGTCTTTGATGGAACCGCCCGGCTGAACTACCGCTACAATCCCTGCATTGTGCGCAATTTCCACACAATCCGGGAACGGAAAGAACGCATCGCTGGCCATAACGGCACCAGCAGGGTCGAAGCCGAAACTCTTGGCTTTGGCTATGGCCTGGCCTAAAGCATCCACGCGGTTGGGTTGTCCGCAACCCATGCCGATGAGCTGGCTGTCTTTCACCAATGCAATGGCGTTGGATTTCAGGTGCTTGCAGCATTTGGTTGCGAACAGCAAGGCTTCGTTTTCGACTGGGCTGGGCGCGCGTTTGGTAACGGTTTTGAGGTCAGCTGCCGTTTCCATTTTCAGGTCGGCATCCTGTTCCACCACACCGTTGAGAAGGCTGCGGAAGGAGCGTTGTTGTACCCCAAAGTTTTTGATTTTCAACAGCACCCGAGGCTCTTTCTTTTTCAATAATTCCAATGCGTCTGGTGCGAAATCCGGCGCGATGAGCACTTCGTAGAACAGCTTGTTGATTTCCTGCGCGGTGGCCAAATCCACGGTGGTGTTGGTGATAAAAATGCCGCCAAAGGCCGAGGTAGTATCGCAAGCTAAGGCTGCATGCCAGGCTTCGAGTACGGTACCCCGCTGCGCTACCCCGCAAGCATTGGTGTGTTTGAGGATGGCAAAACAAGGCTTGGATACCTGGAATTCGCGCATCAGCTGCACGGCAGCGTCAATGTCTACCAGGTTGTTGTAAGAAATAGCCTTGCCGTTAAGTTTATCAAAAACCTGGTCAAAATGCCCAAAAAACACGCCGCTTTGGTGCGGGTTTTCGCCATAGCGCAGTATTTCGCCATGGTGGATGGAGTGTTTGAATACCTCTTCAAGACTGCCTTCATTGAACCAGTTAAAAATGGCGGTGTCGTAGTTCGAGGTAGCTTTGAAAGCGCGGCGGGCAAATTCGCGGCGGTTTTCGTCGGTTAGTTCACCATTTTGGGTGGTAATAAGGTCGTTGAACAAACCGTATTCCTCCATGGAAGCCACCACCACCACATCGCGCCAGTTCTTGGCGGCTGCGCGAATCAGCGATACCCCTCCGATGTCGATTTTTTCGATGATGTCTGCTTCTGCTCCACCTGCAGCAACGGTTGCTTCGAAGGGGTACAAATCCACGATAGCGCAGTCAATTTCGGGGATATTGTATTCGGCGAGCTGTGCGAGGTGTCCTTCCTCGCGGCGGGCCAGCAGTCCGCCAAAAACAGCGGGGTGCAAGGTTTTTACCCGTCCGTCCAGGATACTTGGAAAGCCTGTGATCGATTCCACCGCCGTGACAGGAATGCCCATTTTTTCAATGTAAGATTGGGTGCCGCCCGTGCTGTACAGTGTTACACCCAAGGCGTGCAGTTGCTGAATGATGGGGTCCAGGCCTTCTTTGGAAAAAACAGAAATAAGGGCTGATTTGATGGCTTTGCTGTTGGACATTAATTATCGTTGTTTGACCCTCCTTCGGCAAGCCAGGGGCTGGGTCATGAAAGCAAAATCGCTTGGGCGGCGCAAAAGTACGTTTTCAAAAGGGCAGTTCGAAAAAAAGGTTTCAGGTTTCCTGTTCACGCGATCTGCGGTTGCTTTGAAACGGTATCTCAAATTTAAGAACAGATCGTCTTAACCTGAAAGCCTAAAAAGCGGGCAGCTCGTAGCCTTCAAGTGGTTGTTTGCAAGTAGTTACTGGTTCTTTGGCGGAAAAAGCATCTGAATCCTTGGATATCTGTGAATTTCGGCCTGTCGAAGACCGCTCTCGATTTCACCTAAAACTTTGAACTATGAAAAATTTATTTACCCTGGCAATTACCCTGTCAGTGTGCCTTGGACTCAGTGCCCAATCATCCGTACTGCTGCCTGCTGGCCGGTGTCAACATTAAAAACAGCGTTTCTGAGCGCATCGGTATCACCGATATTACCATTCACTGGGATGCCCCCGGCGTAGAAGGCCGGGAAGGTAAAATCTGGGGAACCACCGTGGCCCATTATGGATTTCAAAATCTTGGCTTCGGCACGGCGAAAGCTTCGCCTTGGCGTGCTGGTGCAAACGAGTGTACCACTATTTCATTTTAAACCGATGTGCTGATTGAAGGAAAAGCGCTGGCTGCAGGCAATTATGGGTTTTTTATTGCCGTTTATCCCGACTCTTGCACCCTTATTTTTTCCAAAAACAGCACAGCATGGGGCAGCTTTTTTTATGAGCCGGCCGACAATGTATTACAAGTGACGGTCCGCCAACAAAAGGACCTTCCAAGCAGCCGCGAATGGCTGCATTACGAATTTTCAGCTCAAACGGATCGAAGTGCAACCGTATCACTGCTCTGGGAACATTGGCGCATTCCATTCACCGTAAGTGTTGACCTGAAAAAAGTAGTCGTAGATAACCTGCGCCGGGAGTTGGAAACGGACAAAGGATTTGTGTTTGAAAACTGGGTGGCCGCGGCTCAGTTTTGTTACGACCAAGATACCAACCTTGAAGAGGCCCTGACTTGGGCAGAGAATGGTGTCAATAGCTTTTTTGGCGTGAAAACATTCGCTTCCTACTCCCTAAAAGCGAAAATTCAGGAGAAGCTGGGCAAAAAAACGGAAGCTGCCGAAACCATGAAACTAGCCCTAGACTATGCTGCTATTTTTGAATTGCACGGCTATGGCCGACAATTGATTGTTCAAAAGAAACCTAAAGAGGCGTTGGAAGTATTCCTGCTCAACCAAAAAAAGAATGGAGATACCTGGCCCGTCCACGTTGGACTCATGCGCGGCTATTCCGCTACAGGCGACTTGAAAAAAGCGCTGGAACACGCCAAAATAGCACTGGGCCAGGCGCCAGATGATGTGAACAAAAGCAGTTTGGAAGCTTCAATAAAAACGTTGGCGGAAGGGAAGTCCATCGCACAATAAAAAAGGTTTCAGGGTTTCAGGGTAAAAAGGTTTCAGGGTTTACACAATCTGTTCGTTGCTTTGAAGCCCGTTTCAAAAATTATAAACAAATCGCATAAACCTTTTAACCTTGAAACCTTGAAACCCTGAAACCCTGAAACCTTAAAAAACCCATTTCTCTATCTTCACCACCGGCTTCGGGTAATCCCCAAGTCCCAGTTGATTTCGTTCGGCGGAGCTGTACTGGTCGGGACGGTGCGTTTTTTCAGGCGGGACGTTGGCGAATTCCGGGCACCAATGGCGCACGAAATCACCGTTGGGGTCGTAGGTTTTGGCTTGGGTAAGGATGTTCACTTCCCGGTCTTCTCGCGGGTCGCTTCCTACACCGGCAACGTAGTTCCAGTTGCCCCAGTTGCTACAAGGGTCGTAGTCAATGAGTTGGCTTTCAAAGTATTCGGCACCCATTTGCCAGTTAATTTTAAGGTCGCGCACCAGGAACGCCGCTACGTTTTGTCGGCCGCGGTTACTGATCCAGCCAGTGTTTTTGAGTTCGCGCATGTTGGCATCGATGAATGGGACGCCAGTGTTCCCTTCCGTCCATAAAGCGAGCAAGTCGCGGTTGTTTTTCAACTGGCGGAGGGGTTTGTTTTGAACACCACCTTTGAGGAAAATCCGGTTGCCGTGCTTTTTGCCCATCAGCCGGAAGAAGTCGCGCCAAAGCAACTCAAAGAAAAGCCAGTGGGTGCTTTCATTGGCTACGCGTTCGCGTTCGTAGCGCTTGAGATCATGGTACACCAGTTTTGGCGAAAGGCAGCCATTGGACAGCCAAGGAGAAAATTTTGAAGAGTAATCGCCGCCCAGCAGACCGTTGCGGGTATCTTTGTAGTTGGCAACCAGGTCTTTTTCCCAAAAATAGTAGCGTAAACGCCGCAAAGCTTCTGTTTCGCCGCCTTTGAAATGTAGGGCTGCACGCGGATCGTGTACCAAAGAATCGTGGCCAAATGATTCCAAGCTTGGAATTTCACCTGGATCAATGGAAGGTGGCAGTGGTGGCAAAGCGGCAGGTGCCGTCATCGGCTCCCGCACCTGGGTTACACCTTCGTTTTCTTTGCGAAACTGAAAAAAATAGTCGGGTGTATGTTGCACAGGCATGGGCAAGTCCTGGGTGTGGAACAGCATTTTCCCGCGGGTATAAATGAGTTCTACCCCATAGCTCCAAAGCTTGGACTCAAGCCCGTCTTGTACCAGCACTTCTTCCTGGGTGCGTTCGCGGTTGCAAAAGACCCAGGAGGCTTTTACTTCTTGGGCTAGTTCAGAAAGAATAGTTTCTGGCCGTCCGACCCTTACGATGAGTTCGCCCCCAATTTTTCGGAGGTTATCCCTAAGGTCAAGGACACTTTCGATGATGAATTGTGTCCGGTATTTTCCGGTTTTGCGAAATCCAAACCGGGTTTCGCCATTGAAAATCCTGTCATCAAAAATATAAACAGGCAGTACATCATCACCCATTCTAAGGGCATCGGTTAAGGCTTCGTTGTCGTGAAGCCTTAAATCTTGTCGGAACCAAACAATTGCGCGGCGTTTCATGGGTGTATAAACTTTAGGTTTGGTCTTTTGTTTGTCAGGATCATATATTTCGTCCGTAAATTTTGATTGGCTATGTTGAATTTAGGAAAAATACCGCGTAAAATATTAAGAAAACCCCTGGATCGTGAACTAGGTTTTGGGAAGGTGCTGGCACCTAACAGCCGCTTAATGAACTCTGATGGTTCATTTACAGGACTAAGAGAAGCCATCAACTATTGGGACAATACCTATCACTATCTGGTAACCATTTCCTGGCGCCATTTCTTTTTCCTGGCTTTAGCATTTTTTATTTTTATAAATGTTTGTTTCGGAACGCTTTATTTTTTCATGGGCGTGGAGAATTTTAACGGCATCACTCCCGGAAGCCCGCTGCACAATTTTGTTCAAGCCTTCTTTTTTAGCAGTCAAACGCTGACCACCGTCGGCTATGGTCATATCAGCCCCAACGGCATGTCTATCAGTGTTGTAGCTTCTTTCGAGTCGTTTCTCGGTTTGCTCACCTTTGCCTTGATATCAGGGTTGCTCTACGGCCGGTTTTCAAGACCTTTGGCGCAGGTAGCTTTTAGTGAAAATCTTCTCGTATCGCCCTACAATTCTGGACAGGGCTTAATGTTTCGGATGGTCAATGCGCGCAAAAGTGAGTTGATTGAAACAGAGGTTCAAGTGTTGATGGCTTTTAATCAAAGTGATAACGCGGGCAATACGGCGCGAAAATTCTACCCACTAAAGCTCGAAGTCGCAAAAATATCCTTCTTCTCCTTATCCTGGACCATTGTGCATCCCCTGGACGACGACAGCCCAATTATCGATTTTTCCGAACAGGATTTAATTAATGCGAATGCCGAATTTATGGTACTCGTTAAGGGCACAGATGAAATTTTCCAGCAGGTTGTGCACGCACGCCATTCCTATTCAGCCGACGAAATTGTTTGGAACGCAAAGTTTACGCCCATTCTGCAATACAATGAGGCCGGGGTACCGAAGGTGATGACGAGTAGGGTGGGGCGGTATGAAAAAGTTGTTGGTTGATTGTTGTTCGTTGTTCGTTTACATTCACTCGGTGGAAGTTTGGCTGCTCCGTTTCAAATTAATAGGTCCGCGATTACGCCAATGTCGTAAACGCCAATGTCTTTGACTTAGCGTATGTACACATCCCTGCATTGCATGGCATCAACGTTCAAACACGCTGCATACCAAACAGTGGTGTCATTCCGAGCGAAGCGAGGAACCTGAGGAATACCGATGCCAATTATCAGGTTCCTCGCTTCGCTCGGAATGACACCCCTGTTTGGTATTTTATGTGGAAATTAAAGCGGAACTATTGCTTTGTCAATTGATTCTAGTTAGGTTTTGACTTGTGTACATTCACAAGACGCGGCACTAGGCGATATATAACTATGAGGTTTGTACCACGCTTCCGTTGTCAAAATCTCTAAGTCAACGACATTGTCGTAAACGCGGTGCTATCAGTGCGCCAGCCCAAGCGCTCGGAAACGAACAACCAAGCGCAACGCGAACGAACAACGATCAACGAACAACGAACACGTCTTCCGGGACATCTATGCCGAAAGTCTCCAGTTCCGTTATGCCGACGGCGATGCGGAGGCCGTTTTCCAGCCATCGAAGTTGTTCGAGCGATTCCGCTTTTTCCAACGGAGTAGGGGGGAGCGCCGCTATCGATTGCAAGGTGTTGCTCCGAAATGCGTAAAGGCCAATATGTTTAAAATAGTCGTGTGCATTCAGCCAGTTTTCTGGTGCTTCACCTCGGAAAAAGGGGATGGGGTGGCGGCTGAAGTAAATGGCTTCATGGCCAGGGGAAACAACTACTTTTACCACGTTTGCATTAAAAAGCTGGGTTTGGTCTATAATTTTTTTGGCCAGTGTGGCAATTTGGTAGTCCGGTTTCTGGAGTAAGGTGTCGGCTAAAAGGTCAATTTGCTCAGGCTGGATAAATGGCTCGTCGCCTTGAACATTGAGGATAATTTTTGCATCGGGAAACGCCCTTGCTACCTCGGCACAACGATCGGTGCCACTGGGGTGCTCGCTGCTGGTCATCATGGCTTGACCGCCGAATTCGAGTACATGGTCGAAGATGCGCGCATCATCGGTCGCTACAACAGCAGTCTGGACGCGTTTGGATTTTTGTACCTGCTCAAGCACCCTGGTAATCATGGATTGGCCCTGAATCATCGCTAAGGGCTTGCCAGGAAAGCGTGTAGAGGCAAATCTGGCGGGTATTACAGCAAGTATTTCCGCTTTTTGTACGTTAATCATATGTCAAATGCCAAAATTAATGAGATTGAGGGCTAGAGGTCTTAATTTTGCGCTAGAAAAAGACCGAATCACTATGAGAAAATACGTTCCCCTTTTTGCCTTGCTGCTTTTTTTATCTTTTCAAAAGAGCGCAGCCCAGGATGCTGTTGAGCCGATGTGGTTGTTGACATCCCGCGACTCTGTATTGTTGTTTATTGAAAACGGCAATAAAGTGATCAAGCATACGGTGAAGTCCAAACAAACACTTTTTTCTATTTCCAGGTATTACAACCTGGGTCTAGAGGAGTTACTTGATCAGAATCCGACACTCAAAAATGATCCATCTTTGCGTATCGGAGCACATTTGCGGGTACCTATTCCCAATAAAGCCATCCGTCGTTACAAAGGTAGTGGTTTCAAACCTGTTGAATATGCCTGTATCTATTATGTTGTGCAAGGCGGAGACAACCTTTACCAAATCAGCAAACGTTTTTTTGACATGCCCGTGGATACCGTTGCGAAGCGCAACCGCCTGAAGGACTATTACATAAAACCAGGACAACGCCTGCTGATTGGCTGGATTGGTATTGAGGGCGTTCATGCTGATTGGCGGACAAAAGTACAATCAGCCGATTCCGGCACCTTAGGAACCCGTTACCTCAATGAAAAAAATAGCCGGAAAGAAATAGAATCTCAAGGTGTTTGTTTTTGGCAGAAAGACAGCAAAGAAAAAGGTGATTTGTATGCTTTGCACCGCTTCGCAGCTATTGGCACGATCATTTCTGTGCACAACCCCATGAGCAACCGCACGGTGTACGCCAAAGTGATCTCACGCATTCCAGATGGTTACGAACGAAATATTGAAGTCATTCTCTCACCTGAGGCTGCCCGTAAAATTGGCGCTTTGGACCCGAGGTTTTTTGTGAAAGTTAAATATCTAAAATAATGAACAAAGTAAATTCCCTGCTCCTTTCTCTCTTGATTATCACCCTATTTGCCTGTAAAAACGAACCCTCAACGAATAATGTCGACCCCAACCGCCCGCCCGATTTTCAAGCAGGTGATTTGGCCAGCCCCATGATACTAGCCGGGTTTTGGATTGACCTTGATTTCTGCGCCCGAGCATCTCAATATGGTTCTGTACTGCAAACGATGAACACCTTTCACTTGCCGTATGCTTATGCATTCACCTTCAATCCAAGCAACCCAGATAGCGTGACCTGCTTCAATGCGTACGAATCCTGGAACCTTCCGGTTAAATATAAGGCCGACACCCTTGAATTGGTCGGCGCGAAACAAGGCAAATCCATTTTCCTGAACTATCACTCCCAGGGAGAAAAGGACATGACCATGTTTGACAACACGAGCGGAAGTACCAAGACAGATCGGTTTATCAAGTCAAAAGCGGGCACCAAAAATGGGTACCAAGCTTTTACAACGGCCTTGAATCACCATCTTTTTAGCGGGATATTCGCACCCGTAGGCAAAGGTGGTGGCGGGAAAGTTGGTTTTACACCTGGCGGTCTTTTGCAAGGTGTGAAAGACTATGATCGGTACGAAGTTTGCACTGGCGGCGATTGTTTTATTGCAGGCCAGGAAATTGACATCGTTACATTTTACGATGCTAAAAAGGGCAGAGAAGCTTCCGAGAAGTTCTTTGGCTATCGCTACAATGGGCAAAATGACACATTGTCAATTTACAACATGGTGAATGCCAAGCCAGATGAGAAGGGAGGCTACAAAGTGGGTACCATTGCCTACAAATTTGCCCGGGAAATCAGCGCTCCGGTGATCTTGAAGCCTTTACAACAGAAACAAAAGCAATAATTAAACTAGTGCCGCTGTGCCATGACTGCATCCCAGCGATCGAAAAAAGCTGGGATGCAGTCGCTGCACAATTCGCTGGATCCGTTGAATAAAACACAGATTCCAATGCCGTCGCGGCGGTTAAAAGCAATTTCTCCGCGAAAGCCGTTGACGTACCCGCCGTGGTAGATGATGGTGTCGTCGCCGTGTTGCAGCACCCGCCAGCCTAGGGCGTAGGAAGCATCGTCCCGCTTGATCCAATGGCCGAGCGTGCGCCGTTCACTGCCAGTTTTGACAACAGGACTAAATACTTTATCCAGGGTTGCTTCGGCTATTACCTGCGGTTTGTGTCCCAACAATAATTTTAGCCATTCGCCCATGTCGGCAATGCTTGCATTTACACCCCCCGCAGCCGCAGCGTTGTAATACAGGGGTGAAATATCTTCGGGTCGCCAGGTACTGCCTGTCCAAAAATGTGGCGATGCCTTATCGCTGCACCCCTGAATGGATTGAAAGTCACAAGAGGCATGCGTTAAGCCTCCTGGCTGAAGAATGTATTCCTGCAATAATTGCGGGTAATTTTTTTCTGTGCGTGCTTTCATAACCTCCTCAATCACACAAAAGGCCGCGTTTTGGTAGCTGAAACACACCCCTTCTTTGCCGCTGATGGGTGCTTGGGCCAGATATTCCAGGGCTATTTTCCTTGTTGAAAAGCCCCTTTCTATCAAGTTTGTATAGGCATGGTAAGGCAGACCCGTTGTATGGGAAAGCAAATGCCATAACGCCATTCTTTTCGCTTGCTGTTTGTCGCGCAGGCTGAATTGAGGGAAACCTTCTTGCACGTGTTCGTCCCAGGAGAGCAGGCCATTTTGCACCAAAATGCCCGTTAGCACTCCGGCAAATCCTTTCGACAACGACCCTATTCTGAAGACGGTTTGAAGGTCAATGGAATCGTTTGAGCCCACTTTTTTTACTCCATAGCCTTGCTGAAAAATAATGGAATCTCCTTTCACGATCACCACTGCTGCGCCAGGGGTTTGGGTTTGTGCCATACCTGCAGAAAAGTAGGCACGGTAATCATTCAAAAAGGCAACTAAAGGCGTGTCTATCGACGCGGAATATTCTGGAATATGGGTGGTTGGCTTGGAGGCAGCATCGCTGACACAAGCGGAAAAGCCGCACAAACAGCTCATTATTACCAAAAAGTAGAAAATCCGGGTAAATATTTGAAAAGGCATTGAAAAACGGTGGACGGTGGACGGTAGACGGTGGACGGTGGACGGTTTGCCCAACATCCTTATTTTTACCTGGATTAGGTGTTTCAGCACTTTTGGCCAGAAACGGGACGCAGAACCAAAAGTGCTGAAAACCAATACAAAACCTGAAAACCAATGCTGTGCAAACCGTCCACCGTCCACCGTCCACCGTCTACCGTCTACCGTCCACCGTTCATCACCCTTGCCATCGTTGCGCCAATTTGAGCAGGTGACTCCACAACGGTGATGCCGTTTTCGGCGAGGATGCGCATTTTCGCTGCTGCTGTATCATCTGCGCCGCCGACAATAGCGCCAGCATGGCCCATTTTGCGGCCTTTAGGGGCGGTTTGCCCGGCGATGAAACCCACAACAGGTTTTTTGTTTCCATTGGCACGAATCCATTTTGCTGCTTCGGCTTCGAGTGCGCCGCCAATTTCGCCAATCATCACGATGCCCAATGTTTCTGGGTCGTTCATGAACAACTCAATCGCTTCGAGCGTGGTGGTGCCAATGATGGGGTCGCCGCCAATACCGATGGCGGTGGAAATGCCCAATCCGGCTTTGGCGATTTGATCGGCAGCTTCGTAAGTAAGCGTACCTGATTTCGATACTAATCCGATAGGGCCGCGTTTGAAAACGAAGCCAGGCATGATGCCCACTTTGGCTTCATCGGGTGTGATGATTCCTGGGCAGTTGGGGCCGATGAGCCGCACACCTTTACCATCGATAAAAGCTTTTGCACGAATCATATCTTGTATTGGAATTCCTTCCGTGATGGCGACAATTACCTTGATACCCGAAGCAGCGGCTTCAATAATGGCGTCAGCTGCATACCCTGGTGGAACAAAAATGATGGACGTATCAGCGCCTGCTTTTTTTACGGCATCTTCAACTGTATTGAAAACGGGCAGTCCAAGATGTGTTTGGCCGCCTTTCCCTGGTGTTACGCCACCAACAACATTGGTGCCGTAAGCGATCATTTGTTCTGCGTGGAAAGTCCCTTCTTTACCAGTGAAACCTTGTACGATGATTTTGGAGTGCTTATTGACTAAAATTGACATTAACTGTATTGTTTGAAAGATAAATTGTTACTGGATGCTCATTACTGGCTGCTCAGGAAGATCACAAATAATGTGCAAATTCCGCAATCCGCAATCCACACTCCGCATTCCTATTGGTCCTTGATGATAAATACGTCCTCGTTGGAGCGTTTCATGAAATAGTGCTCCCGGGCGTATTTTTCTTTTGTGAGGTCAAAATCTTCGGCTTCTTCGCGGGCCTCTTTGATTTTTTCTTCGTAAAATTTACAATCGTTTTCAAGGCGCTGTTGTGCCCTATGGAGGCGAAATTGGGTCCAAACGCTGTGCTTATCGAGAAAAACCAGGATAAACAGAAAAACCACCAACGTGAGGTAGTAGCGATTTTGGAGTGGCGTAGGCAGCCGTGAAAGTAGCGATTGCCAGGGATTTTGTGAAAGCGCCATGGTGTAAAAATTTTGGACGCACAAAAGTACTGTGTTTTTAATGATTGATATGCTTTTGAGGCATTATCATTGAAAAAACGTCACACTAACGGCGCTTTCGCCGTTTGGAGCACTAGCTATCCAAATGCTTACTATTCCATCGACTGTTTGGTTGCCGAAGCTTATGGCAATCCGAGCCTTCGTTGGCATCCTTCCTTCACAACGTCCCTTACCCTGAGTTGTCCTGCTGTAAGCATCCGTCCACGTAAAGTGCGCTGAATGTACTAGTACAGCAACATTCCGCTTTGCTTTTTCTCTTTTGACGAGGACGGATGCTTACAGCAGGGCAACTCAAAGTAAACGGTTGAAGACAAGGACGGTTGGACTCTTACACTTTTTGAAATGCCGGATCGAAGTTTTTCAAGGTGACAAGCAGGGCCAAAAATACATTGTACAGCACATTCATGGGCAGCTGTAAAATGGCTTCTTGAAAATAACAGGCTACGGCCAACATGAAACACCAGGTAGTGATGCCCGCATACAAGGACTTGATCAGAGGGTCGCGGCAACGGACGAAATAGTACAATCCCGTGCGCAGTACCACGTAATGGAACAACGTGTAGAGCAACAAGCCTATCCAACCTAGCTCCACCCCCATGCGCACGAAACTGGAATCGTGGGGGAATTTTGCCAGTTCTGATTCTGGGTTGAATCGTTTGCCCCAGACACCGCAACTGCCCAATCCGCCGCCAATTGGGTGGCTTTGAATGTAAGGCTGTATTTTTTTCTGATTCTCCAGGCGCAGGTTCATGGAGTCGTCCTTTGCTGGCTTGAACGCCGATTGAATGCGATAAATAACCCCGCTACTGGTAGATTTCAAGACAAAAACCGTCCCTAATACGGCCAAAAAACCCCCGATAAGCAGCACGCGTTTGCTCATAATTAGTCCGGCAAAAAATATGGCACCGATGGGCACCAGTCCGAACGCGGTACGGGTACCGGTATAAGCCATTGCCCAAAGTGCCGATACCATCATCACCGAAAAAATAATTTTATGTGCTTTTTTGGTGCCACCTACGATCATAACAGCACAGAAAACGCCAAAACAAGCCATTAATATGCCAAAAGTGGTTGGGTCGTAGCAAAAGGATGGGATGCGTACCATTCCCCATTGGTAGTACAGTTGATAACGCTCTTCGTCGGCCATCATCCAGTTTGTTTCCATCGCGCTAAAACCCAAAAACTGTTGTTTGAGCCCATAGAGTGCACTGATGAAACAGAGGCCAATAATTAATTTCAGGATTGCCATAGCACTGCTACGGCTTTTCATAAAAGCGTAAGCGCCGATAAAAAACACCACTTGTTGTATGGCTACGCTGCGCACGGTAAACAACCAGGCCAACCTCGATTGTGCTTCCGGGTTGAGTACCTGCATCACATTGTAATACAGCCAGATAAGGATCAAATAGCTCAGCGGAAATTTCGCAAAGGCCCAATCCCGCTCTTTGATTTGTCGCAATAAAATGCCCAAGGTGCTGAGCAATATCAGCAGATCGAGCAGCGTGCCGAAGGGTACAGCGGTGAACTTCAGCACAAATGGCAGCGCGAACCCTACAAAAACCATCAGCCCAATAGCAAAACTGATGTTGAACAGGCAGAAAATGACGAATGGAATACCCATTAAGCCAGCAAACAGGGCAATGCTCAATTTCAACTCCAGCGTCGATAGGAAGTAAGAGACGGGGAGGGTGGCCAGCAGGAGCAAAGCCAGTGTCAGTGGATTGCCGAGTGGCTGGGTGCCCAATTGTTTGCCGAGCCAGGCTTTCAACTTTCCAAAAAACGATCGGTCGCGTGGTGTGAATAAGTCGTTCATCCCTAAAATATCAGCACCTTAAAACAAATGCCCAGCAGCGCCACAATGATGAATAAGTGCATCATGTTTTCAATAAATCGCTGGTAGCGGCTGAGCTCAATTTTGGGTTCTTTCATGCTTATAGGTGCAAAAATTGAAGCATTATTACATACGCTACCAAGATTATATGGAGCATTTCGGCAAATCGACTGCGCATATTTTGGTAGGTCATGGCCAAGAATATCCCCGCAGGAGTTGTCATCAATGCAAAGGCTTCCCAGCGCCATTCTGGTCGCATCAACACAATGGCGGCACCTGTAAACAATATCCAGTACAACACCTCCGTGCATTTTTGTGCATGCATAGACTTGCTGCGGGAGAAAGCGCTAAAATTCACGACAAAAAATAGCAGCAGAAAAACCAGAAAGCTGCCTTTCAATATCATTTCAGCATCAAAGGCAATGTCAAACCTGAACAGTTCAAACAATTCGCCCAGTTGCTTTTCCCGAAAGGCAGATCCCAGGTCATGCCAAAAGTACCATATCCAGGCCAGGAACAGTGGCACAAAAACGCCGCTGATAAATGCGATTTGATCCCGAAAATTCCAACTGCGCATCACCCCTATGCAAATGAATAGTGTTGGAATCAACAACAAGGCTTTTGGATAAAACAAACTGCCTACAGCAATCCATAAACTGGCGTCGAATACCAAAATAGCAGATTTGGGCGATTTGTAGGTGTCGAAAATTTTTCTGATTGAAAATGCGACAAATGTGGCGGCAACAAGTGGGGGCGATAAAAACTGAAAATCTGGCAGCGCGCTGGCAGTCAAGGCGTATGCCATGCCGGGAAGCCAATTTCGGTCGGCCATCAGTCGGAATTTATCTGCTAAACTATTGACTATCAGTGCCTGAATAAAAACAAGAACGGCTGCCGCCACGGCTGACCAAAAGGATGATTCCTGCGCCCAGGCAAATAAGTCCTGGTAAACAAGACCGGCATCAGCCATGGGTGGCGGCTGCTGAATATGGCCCAGTAAAGCTGCCAAGTGCAGCAAACCCACATAGATAGCCAGGGTAATTGCGTTGGTAAATTGAATGTTGCGAAAGAAAAGCAGCACAGCGGATGGGTTGAATGCAGGGGCGAAGGTCGTAAATAGGCGGGAATTTTTGGGTGATTGGGTGGCTGGGATGTCGCGGATATTGTTTTAGACTGATAATTGTTGAAAAAACGCAAAGGAAGAAGCGCTGAAATATGGCCGATGCGCCAACTTTTTTCCGGTTCTTTGCACGTGGATGGGGCTTGGGTATTACTTAGCGGGCATCAACCTTGAATTAACCCGGATACCAAGCAGTGGTGGGATTACGGTCCGAGCGGGGAATAAGATTTGTTATTGTTCCCCAAGGTACAAGCTGCGCGCGGGAAGGAACCACAGCAT
>JBBRWA010000115.1:0-16648 GCA_038246345.1 Chitinophagales bacterium | reverse complement strand
TTTTTGACAAAAATTTTGCCTTTGTGATATTCCACCATAATGCGCCTGGAAAGGGAAAGACCAAGCCCCCAGCCGCGCTTTTTGGTGCTGTAGCCAGGCTTAAATACGGTGTTGAATTTGCTCGAAGGGATACCTTTACCGGTATCGCTGATGTCAATACAGGCCCAACGACCATCCATATAAATTTTGGCTGAAATGGTGCCGATTCCCTCTTCCATGGCATCAATGGCATTGCGCAGTAGATTTTCAATTACCCAGTCAAATAAGGGAGGGTTTAGAAAAGCTATGAGTGGCGCTTGCGCGTTGGGATCTGGAAATTCAAACGTGACACGACGCGGGGAGCGGCGCTGCATGTAAGCGCGACAGGCATCCAACTCCTCATAAAGGTTAACGGCGGTCAACTCCGGCGTAGCGCCAATTTTGGAAAAACGATCGGCTACCAATTCAAGCCTGGTCACGTCATTCCGCAGTTCGTCGAGCATTTCCTGGTTGTCGGGACGTTCTTCATTGACGGCTTTGAGTGTCTCGATCCAGCCCAAAATGGCGGTGATGGGGGTGCCGAGTTGGTGGGCGGTCTCTTTGGCCATGCCCAGCCACACTTTGTTTTGCTCGGCCCGCCGCGCCGTGCTGAACCCAAGGTAACCCAGTGCAATAAAGGCAGAGATGAGCAATAGCTGAAGGTATGGATACCACTCCAATAAATCCAGGAGCTTGGATTTTGAATACATAACCACCTGGTGAACATCGTCCGTTGGGTTGATGTGCAGGGTATCTGCGCCCGCTTCCACCATTTGATCCCGTATTTTTTCCAGGCGATCTGGGTCAATTATGCCCATACTGTCCTCCCCGATATTCACATAGCCATCAATTTTTCCATTGTCGCCGATGAGCAAAATGGGGACAGTATTATTGTCTTGTACAATTTTAAGCGGGAAACTAACATCGCAATTAAAAAACTGATTGGGGTCAGTTTCAGCCTTGCCAAGCAACTGTTGTGCGGCGAGATATTGCTCCACCTGTTGTTTTTCACGGGTAGCAAGTTGGTCAGCCAAGTATTTGGTGTACCAAAGCGACAGCATGATGATGAGAATGCCGGTGGCTGCCAAGTACCATTTCCACCTTGATTTGCGGGTATAAATATCCATATTCTACTACAGCAGGGGCGAAAGTACATTATTTCCTTTCAAACGCCAGACTATAGGGTTTTAGCGCGTGGAATGGACGTTAGCTTGAGTTACAGGGACATAAAAAAGTGCTGCGCCCGGGTTTTAACACGGAGGCAGCACGGGATGTTTAAACGGTTGTCATTCCGCTTAGGCCATAAGTGTGGAACGAAAAAACTTTAAAACTTCCGCACGATGCCGATCGATACATTGCTATTAAACCCAACGCTTGTTCTGACCTCAGGATTACTTCCGTTTGATCCAGTAACTCCAACTCCAAACCCAGGAATAGTTTCCAAGTTGATGGCCCAACGGTCGTTAAAGCTATGTTGCAGACCTAATACCCAGCCCAATCGTGCATTTACATCATATCTGGTGACGTTTGCAGCATTTACTACGTTTAAGTCAACATGTGCAACGCCAAAAGATGCGGATATTTCTGGCCCTTGGTAAAAAGCCAATTTGGAATCCAGGGCTTTCCGCTTTTCGCGTCCAATTGCAATTCCCCCAGCACCATTAAAGGCTGTATAGTTTCCAAAAGTTTTAAAATCAAGGCCTAGGTTGCCATAAAATACACGGAAGCGGCGGTACACGTTTTCTTTGGTTTCCTTTTTGTAAAATGCGCTAAATGCATTACTCCCGTTAAAATTAATGCTGTTAAATTGTAGTCCTACCTCCCGACGCGGAGGAGCGTCCTGTGCCAATGCCTGGTTGGTGGTAAATAGGCCTAAGGCAAGAAAAAGGGCGAGCATGTGACATTTGAAATTCATGCGAATGGTTTGAGTTTAGGTGAATGATAGTATAGGTGTTGGTCAATAAGATGACGCAGGAACGCAGAGCGCCCTTTCAAATGCTGCTATCTTAAGAAATATATAAAAGTAAAATTGTATGATGCTACATGGGATCCACATCCACGGCTACAATGACCCGTGAAAAGCCGGGCTTGCCGACCATGATTTCCGCCACAAAACGGATCAATGATTTGGTGCCCGCGAGCACGGGCGCTGATTTTTCCAACTTCAACAAGATATGCTGCCCGAAGTAACTGCGCACCCGCGCGATGTTGGGGATTACAGGACCCAACACCCGGTCGCCCATCTTTTCCCGCAAAGCTTTGCCAAAAAAAGCAGCGGCGGCGTTCACGACTTTTGGGTCTTTGTGCCGCAGTTCGATATGAATCAGTCGATAGTAGGGCGGATACTTGAATTCCTGACGTTCTTTCAATTCCCGGGCGGCAAAACCTTTGAAATCGCCGCGCAACACCTCCAGGATCACCGGATGTGCCGGGTCGAAAGCCTGAATTTGTACTGTACCTTGTTTCTTTTTGCGTCCAGCACGGCCTGCCACCTGGGTCAGTAACTGGAATGCCCGCTCTCCAGAACGGAAATCGGGAAATTTGGTCAGCGCATCGGCGCCCAGTACGCCTACGAAAGCTACATTGTCAAAATCGAGGCCCTTGGTTACCATTTGGGTGCCGACGAGAATGTCTAAACGCCGCTCTTCAAAGTCGTTGAGCAGGGCAATGAGGTTGGATTTTGTGCCAGCCGTATCCATGTCCATGCGCCCAATGCGGGCTTTTGGCAGGAATATTTTCAGTTCGTCTTCGATTTTTTCGGTCCCGAATCCTTTCAGGGTTATTTTTCCCGAACCACATGCCGGGCAGACCGTGGCGGGATCTTCGGTATAGCCGCAGTAGTGACAGCGCAGTCGGTTGGTGTGTTTGTGGAACGTGAGGCTTACGTCGCAGTGCTTGCACATCGCGTTCCAGCCGCAGACCTGGCATTCCAGCATGGGCGCATAGCCACGGCGGTTTTGAAAGAGGATAACCTGTTCGTTGTTGGCCAAGGTGCTTTCAATTTTCTCCATCAGTGGGGTGGAGAAAATGCTCTGCATCTGCTTGGTTTTCATCTGTTCCTTCAAGTCGATGGTGGTGATGCTCGGCAGTTCAAGCCCGCCAAAACGTTCCGGCATTTCCACCAAGCCGTATTTGCCCGTTGTTGCATTGTGCCAGCTTTCCAGGGAAGGCGTGGCGGTGCCAAGCAGTACTTTGGCACCGTATAGTTTTGCCAAAAAAATGGCGGTATCACGGGCATGGTATCGGGGTGCTGGGTCGTATTGTTTGAACGACGGATCGTGCTCTTCATCAACGATGACGAGTTGCAGCTTGTGGAAAGGCAGGAACAAGCCACTACGCGCTGCGAGAATAACAGATTTCCCAGAATACGCCGATTTCCAAACTTCTACGCGTTCGTTGGTGTTTATTTTGGAATGGTAAACGGATACCTCCTCCCCGAATACCTTTTGTAAACGGTTGACAATCTGGGTCGTAAGCCCAATTTCGGGCAACAGGTACAGCACTTGTCCGCCGTTTTTGATCACCTCCTTGATTTGCTCCACATACACCCTGGTTTTGCCGCTTCCGGTGACGCCGTACAAGAGGGTCACGTCTTTTTCGCGGAAATGCGCGTCGATTTCAGCCAGGGCGCGGGTTTGTTGTGCGGACAATTTATCGGCCTCAGAAAGCTCATCTTCGTACCCGCCCAAACGGCTCACATCGCGGTCGTAAATTTCAAGCACCCCTTTTTTTACCAGGGTGCGCAGGGAGGATTCAGAAACGTCAGCTTTTTCCAGCAGGGCTTGTTTGCGTACAAAAGCTTCGTTTTTTTCCAGCACCAAATATGCCATTATGATTTCCAACTGCCGCTCTTTGGATTGAAGCTCGGAAAAAAGCGCCTTCATCAACTCAGGTTTCGTGCTGTAGGGTTCCGCGAGCCGCACGGCGGATACTTTTTTGACCTTGAATTTTTCTTGCAAATCTTCTCGTAAAAAGAGTACACCGTTATTTAACAGGCGTTGTATTACGGGAAAAACGGTCTTTTTGTTCAGTATTTTTCGGGCGTCCTCTACGGTGATTTCCTGCTGGAGCAGCAGTGCTTCCGCGATGAGGTATTCATCGGCGTCAAGTTCAGAAAAGTCGTCACCAAAGGCATCGTTGCGCAGGATTTTGGTTTCGCTGCTCAGTTTCAGGTGGCCAGGCAAGGCTGCGGCCATTACTTCTCCAAGCGTGCAGCAATAATATTCGGACAACCAATTCCAGAGTTTCAGTTGTTCGGGTGTGACCACTGTAACCTCGTCCAGGACTGAAATTATTGGTTTTACGCGGTATTCAGGTTCCTCGTCGTGTACCCGTTCCACCAGGCCGCTGTACAATTTACTTTTCCCAAACTGGACTTCTACGCGCACGCCGGGCATCACGAGCGATAGTGCCGACTCCGGAATGGAATAAGTGTAGGTGCGTTTGGGGAGCGCCAGGGGCAGGATGATGTCGGCGTAGATGGGCATTATCCAAAAAGAATTTCCATCACCCCAGTTAAGCTTCTGGGCGTTTTCATAAGGTCATTGCCTCCCTTTTTACGGTATGTAAGGTATACGAATTAGGAGCCTGACCATCTTCGAAATGGCACAAAATGGCGTCTTTTATATTGATGATTAAAGACTCCCAAGTATCACCTTGGGTATGGATTCCTTCAGCGGGAGCCTTTGCTGCATATCCTCCGTCATGACCTTCTGTTACAATGAACAAGAGTTTTGGCGAAACCTTCATTGATGTGCTCATAAAGACAAATTTTCCACAAAGTTAAAATATTTCGCCTTGCTTTGCCGCCTTTCGCCTTGAAGGAACTATTTTTGTGTCACTTTTAATTCACGGGTGCGTTTAAACATGTTTGCGTACCTACATTTTTACTAAAACAAAATAGTTAATTGGCATTTAAACCGTATCGACCAAAGCCCGCGGGCGCTCGCCCACCTGGTTCCCGCCCTTCTGGAGGCCGCTTCAATCGCGGACCTCGCCCACCAGAGCACAACATCAATAATTTTATTCGCGCCAATGAGGTTCGCCTAGTCGGCGACAACCTGCAGGAAATAAGCGAAACTGTAGGAGAAGCGGTAGAAACGGGCATTTTCTCTACTTCACGGCTACAAAAATGGGCTGAAGAAGTAGGCCTCGACTTGGTTGAAATCACACCCAATGCAGATCCCCCGATTGTCCGCATTGTCGACTACAACAAATTTCTCTACCAAAAGAGAAAGCGTGAAAAAGAACTGAAGGCAAGTACTGCCAAGGTTGAATTGAAGGAAATTCGTTTCGGCCCGGAAACAGGTGAACATGATTTGGACTTCAAACTTCGACACGCGAAAAACTTCCTGTCGGAGGGCAATAAGGTAAAAGCCTACGTTCAGTTCCGTGGTCGTGCCATTGTATTTAAAGAGCGCGGCGAACTCCTTTTGCTTCGTTTTATGAAAGAACTTGAAGAGTTTGGGGTTGCGGAGCAATTGCCAAAACTTGAAGGCAAACGTATGATGGTAATCATGTCACCTAAAAAATCTGGTGGGTCTCCTAAGAAAGGAGATAGCGGGTCGAAAAAAGGAGAGGCTGGTGCCAAAAAAGCCGATGGTGCGGCGAAAAAGACTGATGGGGCACCTAGGAAGGTAGAAGAATCAGCCAAAAAGACTGATGAGGCACCTACCAAGGTAGAAGACATCGCCAACAAGGTTACTGAGGCACCTAAGCTGGTAGAGGAAGTAGCGAACAAGGCTACTGAGGCACCTAATATGGTAGAAGAAGTGGCAAACAAGGCTACCGAAGCACCCACGGCGCTAGTTGAAGCGACAAACAAAACTGATGATGGGCCTACTACCACGGCTGAATAATAGTTGCGATACAAACGAATCAAACCATATCAAATTTTCGAATTGCCCGTTCACCATTTCGTGAACGGGCTTTTTTTTCAATAAATTTCAAGATTCCTTTTGCACTTCGTCCAGTCGTGCTACCTTTGCGCTCCGTTTTTAAAAACACATTTTGTTATGCCTAAGATGAAGACCCATTCCAGCGCCAAGAAGCGATTCAAGGTAACTGGCACCGGGAAAGTCAAGCGCAACCGCGCACGCCTGCGCCACATCGCATCCACAAAGACCAAGAAGCAGAAACGCAACTTGGGCAATGCTGTGATCGTGGACAAATCAGATCACGCTCGCATCGAGCGCCTGTTGGTGAAGTAGATAATCTGAACAGATTGTCATCAATTCCTGCAAAGGCAGGGATTTAACCATTATTTTTTAACGAGAGCATTGGAAAAAGAGCGGCACTGTTCCGCCCCAATGTTGCACTAAAAAACACTACAATGCCTAGAGCAACAAACAACCCGGCCAGTCGCGCCCGCCGGAAAAAAATCATGTTAGCCGCCCGCGGCTACTTCGGCGCTCGTTCCAAGGTTTATACCGTCGCAAAAAATGCCCTTGAAAAAGGCTGGAAGTATGCGTTCCGTGACCGGAAATTCAAAAAGCGCGTGTACCGCCGCCTCTGGATTGCCCGTATCAACGCTGCTACCCGCGCACAAGGCATGAACTACAGCACGTTTATCCACGGCGTTGCAGAAAAAGGCATCGGCCTCAACCGCAAAGTTTTGGCTGATCTAGCACTCAATCACCCCGCTACTTTTCAGGCGGTGTTGGATGCCGTGAAAGCGAAAGGATAAGTTTTTCAGGTTTTTTGAAACCTTTGATCGTCCCGAATTTTCCTTTGTAGGAAAATTCGGGATTTTTTTTGATTGACGATTGATGATTACAGGATTTACGATTGTTGAAGTTTTTACGCGATTCGTTATTTTCTCCATAAGTCCTTTTCGAGCACCCCCAACCCAAACAGCGCAAAATCATACTTCACGGGGTCGTTCGGATCAAAAGCCCTAAGGTTTTCTGTCAGTTCCAGCACCGACTTCCAGTCCGTTTGCTCCCGTTGCAATAGACCCATGCGCCGCGCCACCCTTTCTACATGTACATCCAGCGGAATCAACAGCTGGGAAGGCGAAATGCCGGGCCATAGCCCAAAATCAACCCCCGTGTTATCCTTTCGAACCATCCAGCGCAAAAACATATTCAGCCGTTTGCAGGTTGAGCCCCGCGCGGGCGTGGCGACATGCTTGCGCGTGCGGGAAGGCGCGTCTGGATGCGCGAAAAAATCGTCGTGAAAGCCTCGGAGTGCGTTTTCAACCGTCTGGTCGCCTAGTTTCAAGTGTCGAGCGAAAGCTGTTTCCAATGAATGGTGCTGCTGGTAATATTGTTGCAAAAACTCCAAAAACCACAGCGTGTCCATAGCCTGAAAGGTGCGGTGCTTGAAATCTAGGAAGCGCTTCCGGTCGATTTCTTCGTGGTTGCGGATGAAATCGAAAGGCGCATTGTCCATGAGTTCCGCCAAGCGTGAAGCATTATTAATGATGGTTTTCCGCTGCCCCCAGGCCAGGGTGGCCGCCCAGAAGCCCATGATCTCCCGATCCTGCAAGCCTGAAAAGCGGTGCGGTATTGAAATGGGGTCGCTTTCGATGAAGTCGGTGGTATTGTAGCGAAGGGCGGCTTCGTCGAGCAATACTTTGACGGTGGACGGTTGACGGTTGACGGCGGACGGTGGCACAGCGTTTGATTTTTCTCTTTTGATGTGTTTTTCAGCACCCAAGGTAGTGGACTTCCGCTCCATCAGCGCAAGGCTTGGGCTACAATAAATGTATCGTGGGTATTGTTGATCGCGGTTTTTCTTGGGCCCTGGGCGAGCTTTGACAACTTCTGAAAAAAAGTTGTCAAAGCTGTTCGTCGGCTTGGCTTGGCTGCGAAGTGAGAATTTGTCAACATTTTTCAAGTTGATAAATTTGGGCGCATGTTCAAATCCTTTGTTCATACTGATTGAGGCACTAGTGGCGCGAATACCAAGTAACATATATGTTACTTGGTGTTCGCGCCACTAGCTTGCGTGCTGAAAAACCCATTCCAAGAAAAAAAACGGATGCTGTGCAAACCGTCTATCGTCCACCGTCCACCGTTCTAAACGGTAATTACCCGCAACGGCCCCCAGCGCAGCAGCATTTCCAGCCCTAACAGGCAAAACGCAGCGTTCAGGAACCAGAAAAACAACTCGGTGGTGCGTTTAAGGGACACCGTTGTCACTTTGGTTTTTTCAAGGTTTTCAATTTCGGTGTAAATACCATTCAAGTCCTCCGCAGTACGGGCTCGATAGAACTTCCCTTTCGTAATATCGGCAATTTCTGCTAATAAACGGGTGTCGAAAGCCATTTGCCTTTGGGTGAAAGCAAAGCTTCCATCCCTGTTTTGATAACTTGGGGACAATACAAGTCCTTCGCTGCCTAAGCCAATGGTATACACCCTAATACCCAGGGATTTTGCAATGGCGGCGGCTGTAAGGGGCCCCATATCACCGGCATTTTGCTCTCCATCGGTAAGCAGCAGCACGATTTTGCTTTTCGATTCGCTTTTGTCGAGGTGCTGCACGGCAGTGGCGATACCCATGCCAATAGCAGTGCCATCGGGCAAACGGCCCGCTTGAAGGTTGTTGACAAAGGCTTGCAGGATGCGGCGGTCATTGGTCAAGGGGCATTGCGTGAATGCCCCGCCGGAAAATGCGACCAAACCCAGTCGGTCATAAGGCCTGCGACTGATGAAACTAATGGCCATTTCCTTGGCGACACTCAACCTGTCGGGACTAAAATCTTTGGACAACATGCTTGGCGACACATCCATGACCAGCATGATGTCAATGGCTTCAACTTCAACGGTGTCTTCATGCCATAACAACTGAGGTCGCGCCATGGCAGTGATGAGCAATGCCAGCGTTATCCAGCGCAACAGTTGTATCCAGTTGCGGGCATATACCACCCAGGTTTTGATGCCTTTCATAGCCTGTAACCTTGACACTTGCAAGGTGACATGCCGCTTCCGCGTGTTGCGCTTGTACTGAAACATCAGCACAGGCAACAGCAGGAGCAATAGCAGCCAAAGTGGTTGGGCGAAGGTCATTGATGCGTTGTTAAAGTGGTTCGTATTTTCCGCTTTTGGGCTTATGCGGCGGTTTTTTAGTAGGAATAGGGTTTTGGGGTTGGGGCAGGTAATCAGGTATCACCAGTTTCCTTGTTTTATCCAAAATATCCTCATGCGCTGTCTCTTTGGGCTGAGATTGTGCATATTTCACCATATCTGCCTGGTTCAAAATCTCGCGCAACGATGTTTTTTGAGTTGCAGGGAAATTGCTGGAGGCCAAGAGTGGCATTATTTCGATGGTCGTCGATTCCAAGGCAGCAATGCCATAATTGCCTTCCAAATATTCCCGGACGATTAAACTCAGCGTGGCATAGTGTTCTTTTATCTGGTCTTTTTTCCACAATTGCGCTTGTTGCAGGGCGTCTAATTTTGTCAGGGCTATTTCCCGGGCTGATACTGGTGGCGGCGCTACTGTTATGGGTTGAATAATGGTTTTTTTTGATTGCCTGTTCTTTTTCCGGATATACCATAACAAGAATCCGATGATTGCCAGCGCCCCAGCGCCCCACGGCCAATGATCCATCCATGAAACGGGCTCCCGGTAGATGTCGCGCATGGGCGCCATGTCGCTGATGTCATCGCCCGGCGTTGGGAATACATTGAGCATTAAGGCATTGGTCGTCAAGGGATTTCCCGCAGCGAGCAGCACGGTCAAAGGAGGCAGTTCTAATTTGGCGCTGTCGAAAGCAATCAGTTTGAATTGTTGTACCCATTGATCCCCGCTCTTTCGCCATTCGGATCTGGAGAGGATGTTGGCAGTTGGGAAAAAATCCAGCCAGGACGCAAAATCCACCGATTTGGGCTTGACATTAATGCCGGAAACCATCACATACAGCACAATGGTGTCGCCAGTTTCCACCCGCGCTGGTTTTATGGAGGCAATTGCTTTTCCTTGGGCATTGCTGCGCTCTGCTGTAAACAGCAACAGGCAAATGAACAGGCCGAACCTGCATTTGTGTATAATTGGCCCATACCGAATGCGGAGATTAGCCATGTGCTATCGTATTGGAGCGTTTGGAAAAAAACTTGAGCAGGGCATTCACATAGGACTGGTGGGTGCCAACACTTAAGAAATCGGCTCCCGCTTTGCGAAACAAGGATTGTGTCGCGGCGGTATGTGTTTCAAAAGAATGCCAGTATTGTCGGCGCAGGTTCAGGTTGGTAGTGTCCACCCAAACCTGCTCCCCTGATTCAGCATCTTCGACCCTCAACACCCCCACATCGGGCAGCTCGCGCTCCAGCGGATCCCAGCAGTGAATGCCGATGAGGTCGTGTTGCCGGGCCAATACCCGCAGCGATTCATCATAATCATCCGCCAAAAAATCAGACAATACAAAACAGACACAGCGCTTTTTTACGCCGTTTGAGATATAGCGCAGGGCTTTGGCCATCTCCGTCCGGCGGCCCACGGGTTTTATGTTCAAAACCTCGCGGATAATGCGCAGGATATGTTGTCGGCCTTTTTTTGGCGGGATGTACAGCTCAACACGATCCGAGAACAGCATTACCCCCACTTTATCATTGTTGGCGATGGCAGAAAAAGCGAGCACAGCGCAGATCTCCGTTAAATACTCGGCTTTGAATTGGGTGTGGCTGCCAAATACTGCCGATCCGCTCACATCCACCACCAACATCACCGTGTTTTCCCGTTCCTCTTCAAATACCTTGATAAATGGCTCTCCCGAACGCGCCGTCACATTCCAATCGATGGCCCGAACATCATCACCGGGAGAATAGGGCCGAACTTCGCTGAACGACATACCCTTGCCCTTGAACGCACTCTGATAGCCACCCATGAACAAACTACTGCTAAGCCCACGAGACTTGATCTCGATGCGGCGCACCTTTTTTAGCAAATCGGCTGTCGCTTTGTTGTTCGTTGTTTGTTGAGAGCTGTTCGTCAAAATCGTTGTTGGTTGATCGTTATTAGTTGTTCGTTCACATTTATTCGTGGGATGTTTGGCCGCTCGGTTTTAAAATCGTTGTTCGTTGTTCCTTTTCAAACCTCTTATTCTTATCCAAATATCTTACATAGGCCAAGAGTTCGGAAACGAACAACAATCAACGAACAATTATCAACGAAATCGCCAAGAGCTCCGAAACGAACAACTATCAACGAACAACGATCAACTATGGGATGACGATGGTACCCAAAATCTTTGCAATAACATCTTCCTGACTAATGTTCTCCGCTTCAGCCTCGAAAGTGAGGCCAATACGGTGGCGCAATACATCGGGGCAAATGGCGCGCACATCATCGGGGGTTACGAAGGCGCGTTTGTTGAGGAATGCCATGGCGCGGGCGGCTTTGGCAAGCGCAATACTGGCGCGGGGAGAAGCACCGTATTGCAGTAGCGGCCCCAAATCTGCCATGCCGTACTGTGCTGGTTGTCGGGTAGAAAAGACAATTTCAAGAATGTATTGCTCCACTTTTTCGTCCAGGTACACCTTTTTTACGGCATCGCGGGCTTGAAGCAGGTTTTTGACACTCAATACTTTGTGTACTTCAGGCTCATCGTCGTTCAGGTTGCGCCGCACGATACTGCGTTCTTCCTCCAGGCTTGGGTAGCCTATTTTCACTTTCAACAAAAAACGATCGGCCTGCGCTTCGGGCAATGGGTAGGTGCCTTCCTGTTCTAGTGGGTTTTGGGTGGCCAGTACCAGGAAGGGCTCGGGCAGCTTGAAGGTTTGGTTTCCAATGGTCACTTGCCGTTCCTGCATGGCTTCCAGCAGGGCGCTTTGCACTTTGGCCGGTGCGCGGTTGATCTCATCGGCCAACACGAAATTGGCAAAAATGGGGCCTTGCCGCACGGTGAACTCCGCCAGGGTGGGGTTGTATATCGTGGTGCCGATCACGTCGGCGGGCAACAAATCAGGGGTGAACTGGATGCGACTGAATTTGGCATCCACGGCTTCGGCCAAAGTTTTGATCGCCAACGTTTTTGCCAGCCCCGGCATGCCTTCGAGCAGGATATGCCCCTTGGTCAATAGTCCAATCAGCAGCCGATCCAGCATTGTCTCCTGGCCAACGATCACCTTGGCAGCCACAGTTTTTAGTTTGTCGAGAAATGCGCTTTCTTCCTGGATCAGGCTGTTCAGCGCGTCCATATTCGCGGGTTGCGGCATAGAAGGTGGGTGTTAGGTTGATAAAAAGGGAAGAACGAAGAAAAGGTAGTCCTTATTCCCGCATCCAGACGATTTTTCCCGTTTGCACGACACTTGCTCCTGAACTTATTTGAACAAGATACAGCCCAGCCTGAAGCTTTGGCGCAAACTTGTTTTCACCGGCAATTATTGGTGCCTCAAAAACAAGCTTTCCGGTAGTGGTGTACAATTGAACCTTTCCCGCGCTTCCGTCCCAGACTACTGAAAACTGGCCATTTGCCGGGTTGGGGAAAATATGCACGGTAGAAATTCCAGGTTCTCCGGTAGCAATGGTCGTTTTCCAGGTATTGTATAAGCGCTGCAAGGAGTCAATTGGCTCCATACCCGTTGGCAAGGAAGGCACATTGAGGTCCAAATACAAATCATCCTCGCTGTCCGTAGGCTTTGCTACGCGCAGGAAGGCCGAGAGCGAAGACGTGCCGTTGTTGAGGCAGCGGGAATCCGCGCCCGGTACGTTGGCACCTTGGAGGGCATACATCAGTCGGTCGGCGAGGGTGCCAGTGGCTGCGAGGAAATGCGCCTCCATGCTGTCGAGAATTTGAGGGCCGAGCAGGATATTGCCTTGAATGGCGTAGTTCGCACCCGTTTTGTGGTTTTTGTAATTAAAACAGGAAGAGCCTGTATATGCTGCCGCACGCGGATGGCCTTGAGGATCGAGGTCAACGATGCCGTACTGGCGTTTGAGGGCACCGAATGGGCCTTCTGGATCGTTTTGACGCAGCCACAGCAAGATATCTGCGGGGGCAAGCCCTTCCTCCATTTTGAGCCGGGCGTTGGCTTGATTGGTCGCCAACCAGTAGGATTGGGTGTGGATGGCGCCTTTGCCGGGCAATATATCGCTGATGATGATGGCGCCGCCGCTGCCCGGGAAGGAAATATTGTCGAGGCAGCTTGCGCCAGCGCTGCCGATTTCGCCGGTTAGGGTGTCAATGGCTACTATGGAGAATGTATCCTGGGCCTTTGTGTTGAAAGCGCACAACGCAAAGGCCAGGATTGAATACAGAAATTTCATGCAGATAATAAATGAGTTGCGGTGAACTTATACGACGTCCAGCACGGTCTTCACCGTTACCTTCAGTACTTCGCCCGCAATATCCTCAAATTTTCTTTTAGAAACGGCAGTTTCTGTCAGTAATTCAATTTTCAGTTGCGCCCAGCGCCCGCGCACCAGCAACTCGAAATCGTCTTTGTTGATTTTACCATCTGCCAATAACAGGGCATAGCGTTTGGTATCTTTTTTTAGTTCGGTATGAAGCTTTTGGGCAGCCTTTTCATAATGTTCCTTGCGGCGCTTGATAAATTTCCCTACAAGGTCTACGATTTGGCTGTCAAGGCCGTCGAGGCCCTTATTGATGGTTGTCTGTTTGTCTGGCATGAGTGTCGATATTGAGGTGATGAGTAAAAGGGCAAAAGGCAAAAGGCAAAAAAGCAATGAAAATTAGTTCAAACTAATTTCTGCCAAATACTTAGGGATATTATTTCTTTTTTGCTTTTTCAGCGTTGGTGATGGCTGTTATGCTCTTTTTTGCTGTCGCAACGGCTTCTTTGACAAAATCTTTGTCCAATTTGCCATCAGTTTTCCATTTTTCAAAAAACGGAGCGACGATGTCGGTTTTCAGAAGCCGCCAGGATTCGGCGACAGATTTGTTGCCCTTTACGGATTGGGCGTGCTCGTAGGCTTTGTCGATCTCTGTGAGCAGGGAACTTGCAGCCGTGCTGTTGCTGCTGTAATTGCCGGTAGCTTTGTTCATCAAATCGAGGAGCTTGGTGCCGATGTTGGTGATATTGTCCAGTCCCTTTGCATCAAAACCTGGAGAACAGGCAGGAGCGCTCAGCAGAAATAACCCCAAAGCAAATAGCAGGGTGCTTGCATTAAATGGTTTCATGTGTGTGATCGGTGTGAAAATGAGTGAATAGAAAGAAATATAGGTAAAGCCCTGCAAAAATAATCCCAAACACTCAATAAATTACGTCTGGCTTCATAATAAATTTTGGAGTTTCGATTTCATGGAGATAGGTGGTTATCTTTGCCAATGTTCAACATAAAACTACCTTAGAATGAAACAGCTTTTCTTCTCCATGACTTTGGCCTTGCTTTTTTTAGGTCAATCGGCAGTTGCTCAAAAAAACACCTTTTTTACGGATGTCAGGTATTACCCTGTCGCTAATCAGCCAGTTTATGGGGCAACTTTTGGTTATTTCAGGCAAGTTGCCGCACGCCGAGAGCTGGGGGTGAAATTTGCTGTAACCGCCAATGATCCGAATGATAAGGGGACTTATTTTAAGCCAGCATTCCTACTTTTGGCGCACATCGACATTACCAACCGCTGGAAACTCACGAAAAAGCGGAAAGCAAATTGGTATGCAGAAGCGGGACTTTCTGGCTTGTATATTTATGAAATCAGACCGCCGTACCCGTTGGAATGTATCAATAGTGGATCACTAAACCAGGCTGGAATCGATAAAATGATTAAGGATGCATCTCTTTACCATCATAGGAGCCTTTTTAGTCCAGGACTATCTACTGTTGTTTCTTGGGAGTACGCCATATCTTCAAAGTTTTTGCTGGGGCTTAGTTGCTTAGGGAACCTCTATTTTTTGGAATCGGATATTTTTTCCAACTTGCTTCTCCTCCCCAGTTTGCGCACAGCGTACAGATTTTGAACATTATGAAAAAGAAAAACGATCAGCCCATCGCAGATGTCTTGCAAGACATGATCCAGGAATACCGCCTTGGGCCTCAACTCAATGAGTCGCGGGTAAAAAGCCTGTGGAACGAACTGATGGGGAAAACCATTTCCACCTATACTTCGAATATAAGTGTGCGGAAAAACGTGCTGTATCTTACCATTCTTTCCGCACCGCTGAAACATGAGCTCTCTTTTGGGAAAGACAAAATTCGGGATTTGCTGAATAGAGAACTGGGAGAGGAGTTTATCAAGGAGGTGGTGATTCGCTGAACACACAACGACCATGCGCTTATTTCGGAAAAAATAGACGCTTATAATGCCGCCAACCAAACCATCACCGACAGTTTTGGCGTTCATTATGTTGATGTAACTGCTATCTCCCGTCGGGGCTTAGCGGAACCAGATTTAGTCGCTGCTGACGGGCTGCATCCCTCCGCTGTTCAGTATAGCGCTTGGATACATGAAATGCTGGCAATGGTGCGACAGGCATTAAAAGATTGAGTCAAAATGAATTATTTCAAATAATATTGATTTTTTTGCAACCCAGGGCAACCATTTTTTCATTTGCCCCATCAATTACTTTGTAACCAGCCTCATGCAACAATTCAACGATCAAGAATTGGTAATCGGCGTACTGAAAGGTAGCTCAGCGCACCAAACGGCGCTTTATCGACAGTACAGCGTACCGATGTTCAGGGTGTTGTTGCGGTTCTCGCGTGATAAGTCGGAGGCTGAAGACATGATGCAGGACGGATTTGTAAGGGTTTTTCGAGATATGGGGCAGTTCAGGGGCGATGGCGCTTTGGGTGGTTGGATTCGGCGGATTATGGTGAATACAGCACTCAGCCACTTGCGGAAGCAAAAGGATTTTGTGAAAGATGTGCCTGATTTTTCGGTTTTCGAAGCGAAATTTCACACAGAGGAGGATTTTGCTTCAAATTTGGATGCGCAAACTTTAATGGGCTACCTTCAAAGATTACCGCCAGGGTACCGCGCAGTTTTTAATCTATACGCCATTGAAGGATTTAGCCATGAGGAAATTGCCGAACAATTGGGCATCACGATAGGAACCAGCAAAAGCCAACTCTTTAAAGCCAGAGAATACCTTAAAAAAATCTTGGACAAGTCTTTTATATCATAAATAATCCCTCAAAAAGCCTGAAAATCATACCGATGACTGAACCGCAAGAGCTCCGCTCCATTGACGAATTATTCAAAAGCACCTTCAACAACCTGCCGGAAACGCCGGCATCATCTGGTTGGGACACACCTTCCGAACGGGTGTGGGATCATGTGCGCGACAATATCCAGGCACCGCGAAGCGGCTGGAGTTTGCAATCGCTGATGATTTTGGCGGGCTTCGCCATTCTGGTGGCTGTTGGCTTGTATTTTGCTTTCTCCAGTGCTGAAAAGGCTGGGACTGACCCCGTTGAAACGGCTACACCAGCAATTACAGCACCCGTTGCGCCAGTAGTTGAAGCACCCGTTGTGGCTCCTGCATCCTTTCCAGAACCCGCCGTTGCGTCGATCCCTGCTGCGCCAAAAGCCCAAAGGACTTATACGCCGCGCATTGTAAAATCTGCTCTAGGAAATACCGCGCCTAAAAGATTGCCGGTTGAGGAGCTGCCAATCGTCACGAACCGTGAAATGCCCCACAGCAATGGTGCGGCGCCGCTTCCAGGCAGCAATGAAGTCAAGATTCCGAATACAACAGAAGCGTTGAAAATCGAACATGTCAAGCAA